>JBBIUP010000035.1:17796-22519 GCA_037440185.1 Meiothermus sp.
TGCGCCCACGCATGACCCGCTCGGTGGCCTTGTTGGGGTCGGGCAGCAGGCTCTGGTCTACCGCGACCAGCGCGTACTGGTTGGACTGGATCATCTCGACCAGTTTACGGGCAGCCTCGTCGGGGGTAGCGGTGACGGCCTCGAGGCCGGCAATACGATAGCCAGAGGCGGTTTCGGCATCGGTTAGGACTCCAATTTTCACGCTACCTCCCTTGCTACAGCATCGGCAGGCAGATTGAAGTAGGCGCGCCGAGCCAGTAGGCGGATTCGGCTGGCCTCCCACTGCTTTTGCTGGATGTAGTCGAGCACCAATCCGCCCCCCAGGCTATCGGTTGCACCTGTATCGGCTTTGGCCAACAACACCCCCCGCACCGCTCGCTCGAGCTCACCCAGGGTACGTGCACCCGCTGCTGGTGCCAGGGGGGTGCCATTCAGCGCATCCATGGCCGCCAAATCCCCTGCCGCGATACGGCTAAACACCGCCCGGCTCAGGTGTTTGCCCCCTGGCACAAAGTAGCTGTCCAGATTGAGGTTGGTAGCACCCAGGGCTTGCAGTTTGAAAGCGGTCGCTAGGTTGGTAGCATCCACTTCTAGAGCAAAGTAGGCGGCGATATAGCTCTGGCGCAGTTTCTTGGCCTTTTCGAAAGAAGCAGCAAAAAACTCGCGATCCAGCGCAACCTCCAGGGCCAGCGGCTCGGGGTTGCTGGCCACGGCATTGCGCAGGGCCTTGGCCAGGGGGTGTCCTGGCACCTGCAACAACTGGGCCACACTGGGGGCATCGGGCGCTTGAAGCATGGCGTTAAGGACAGGTTCCTTGAGGGTTCCCCCCACCAGCCCAGCCTTGATTTCCTCTGGGGCTTTGCCGCTCTGCTTGCCCCGCAGGATAGCCTTGAGATTGATCAGGTCGGCCCGCAGCAAGGGCAGGCTGACCAGCTCGCGCATCTCGCCCGATACCAGGGTTGGCAGATCACCGACGGTACGGGCTAGGTGATTGGAAACCGCCCGATCCACATCGCCCAGGGTATCGCCCACCAAGTCGGCACCATAGACCGTTTCTGACAACAAGCGCAGGAAGTCAGGGAAAGACTGGCTCAGGGCTTGTTGGAAAAAAGACTCTGGAACCACCTGGCTTCGCCTCGAGCGCACCCGTGCGTTTAGGTATGCAAAGGTATTTCGGGTTAGCACATTAGCTCCAAATGGCCCCGGCAGCCTTGGCCGACAGGGCGTCCCAGGCCCGCTCGAGGCGTTCGGTCAGCGCGTTTTGCACAAAAGCCCTGCCGCCTTCGGCTACCAACCGTACCCCGTCGCGAATGGTTTCGTCGGTCTTGAGCAGCAAGCCTTTGTTTTGAGCCCACCCACTCAACATGGAGGCGTGGGCGGGGTTAACCAGCACCGCTTCGGCCTTACCGATGCTTTGCAGCGCTTCATCGGCCAGCTTCTGCAGGATTGTGGCGAACTCAGGCTGAGGGGTCAGCTTTTGCAAGCTTTGGGTCACCTCGGCCTTGACTCGATCCACTACCTGGCCCCTGGCGGTGATGCGGGCCTGGCTCAAGAGCAATTCCGCGGCACTCTCAGCCCGGCGCAGGGCAGCCGTGCGCTCGGCCTCGAGCTGCCGCTGCTTGTTGGCTTTGATGGCCTCGGCATTGGCCAGAGCAGCCTCCACAATGGCCTTGACCTTGGCCTCGGCCTCAGCCGCAATCGCCCCGATCTCGGCAGCCACTTCGTTTTGCAGAATATCTTCTAGTTTTGACATTTGGCTCCTCTTTAAGCTTCTTGCTGATAGCCGATGGCTGATAGCGGATGGCTAAAGGAAAAAAGCTATGAGCTATGGGCTATCGACCATCAGCGTTAGTTGATGAGGAACGAGAAGGCCAGACCGAAGATAGCCAGCGTTTCGGGAATCAGGAAGAAGATCAGGGCCGTACCGAAGTTGCGGCGGTCTTCGGCCACCGCACCCACCGCAGCCGCACCAATGGCGCTCTGGGCCATACCGGTACCCAGCAGACCTAAGCCAATGGCCAACCCTTTGCCAATTGCAGCAAAAGAAGCGCCTGCTGCCCCTTCTTCAGCAGCGAAGGCCACAGTGGCTAGAATGACGATAGCGACAATCAGCAGGGTCTTGGCAAGTTTTACGCTCTTCATGAGATTTTCTCCTTTACTTGGTTCCATGTGCCTCTGGCACATTATGGACTGGGTTGGGTTGGATACAAGTTCGATCCCCTTCGGGACGGGCGAACGCCCGTACACCCAAAGGCATCTCTAACTGCTTTGGTCCGACTTGACCGATTTGAAGGGCTTGTATTGCCGCCCGGTTTCCTCGAAAAAGCCAAAGTTGGTAGAAAACTCGATCCACAAAAGACGAATGGGCTGGATCACGTGCCCCAGGGTGGTAATGATGATGATCGCCAGGATCAGGATCAGACCGATGAAAAAGCCCAGCACCCCGCCAATAAAGCCAAAGCGCTCGGCCAGACCAAAGCCCACCTGGTTGGCCAGGCTAGCCAGCACGCCCCCCGCCACCCCCACAGCGTACAAACGTATATAGCTTAGGATCTGCCCACCCTTACCGGGCAATTCGGCAATCATCAGCACTTCACGCGAGAGGGCCACGCCCACAATAAACAAGATGATTCCCACCACAAAGATGATATTGAGGAGGGGAATATTGGCTTGGGTCAGGAAATTGTAGGCAAAAGCCACCAGGCCCACCAGGCCCGAGAAGTAGCCAAAACCTTCCCAGAAATGCTTCATGTGCCCGTGCTTGAGGCCCAGGCGCATCCGCAGGAAGAAGGCATACAACACCTGAAATACCCCGAACAGAATGGCGAAGACCATCAAGCCGTTGGCCGTCTGGGCAAAATCCAGGCGGTTGATCGCCATGGGGATCAGGCCATAGTAGGTATCAGGATCATAGTTGGGGCCGGTGGGATAGAACACCCGCCAGCCGTCCTTAAGGCCAAAAATGCCTGGCAGCCGCAACTTCTCCAGGAAGGTACCAAAGAACTCCCCATACAGCACCCCCCAGAACATAGCCCAGCCTGCCATCCACTTGCCAATGGTTCCCAGTTTACCCAGCACGTCAGGCCCAAAGGCAGCTCCCAGAAAATCTATACGCAGGGTTTCCCCTCGACGAGACTTCCCGGCCATCCACAAGGCGACCAGCAAGAACAGCAACCCAATTCCGATATCGCCCACCACAATCCCGAAGAAGAGCGGAAAGAATAGGGCAATCATCAGGGTAGGGTCGTGTCCACCATAGGCTGGAGTGTTGAGGAAACTGTGCATCAACTCGAATGGCTTGGCCCAGGTCGGATTTTCCAGCGTTACCGGCACCTGATGGCCTTCGTGGTGTTCGTCTATGGGTTCAAAGGTATAGACCGTCTGATCGCGCAGGCGGCCCAGGGCTTCCTCCACCCGTCCTTTGGCCTTTTGTGGAACCCAGCCCATTAGGGCTATCCCGTACTTGCCAGCAGCCATATCGGCAGTGGTGCGGTAGCGAGCGGTCTCGTCTTTGGCTCTGGCCCACAAGGCCGTTAGGGCTTCCCTGGACTCCCGCGAAAGCTTGGCGACCTCCTCGCGGATACCCACCAGCTCTTCAGGGGCCAGCTTGGCCCGTTGTTTCATCCGGGCGGTGGCCTGCCCCAAGGTCAAGGTGCCGTAGACACCAGGGAAGCGCAATTCGGCCAGTCCCAGCCGCGACAGGGTCGAGCGGGCAGTCTCGAGTTCGCTTCGCTTGACCACCACGGCTGCTGCGATCTGGTGATCCAGGGCTTCGGCATCGAGCACAAAGCGGTCGGCCATGGCTTGCTGCAAGGTGGTGCGCACCGACTCGAGTTCCTCTGGCTTGGAAACCAGGAAAGGAATCACGGCCAGCCGGGGGCTCTGATCCAACCCCTGCACCAACGCCGCCAACTGATCAGCCGCTTTGCCAAACAACTCGATGGTCTGGATTTCTTCCTCGAGGGCCGCCCGCTCCTTGCCCAAAACCTCGGCCCGGTTGGCAACAGGTCGGATGGTAGCCTCGGCTTCCTCCAACGAACCCCCAAACAACTTTCCCACCGCCACAGCCGTCAAGCCAGCCACGGCCAGCGACTGTTCGGCCTGTGAAGCCACGGTTTCCCAGCGCTTGAGCTCGGCTTCTTCGGTTGGGGAAAGACGGTACTCGCCCAGCTCGTCGGGCCGCAGGGGGTCAATATGCACGACCCCAGCTTTTTGTAGTTCGCTCAGAAGCTCCCGGGCCAGCCGCTTGGGGCCGGCCACAATCAACTTTTCCATTGGAGCTATCAAGGCAAAACCTCCCCCAGCACCGCCTGAACCGCCCCGGCCACCTTAGCAGTCGCTGCTTCGCCAATTGCCCTGGCCTCGGCCTCGGCCTTGGCCCTGGCTTCGCTTTCGATCTTGGCTACTGCTTCGGCGGTGCGGGTTCGGAATTGCGTTTCCAAGTCCCGTGCGGCCCGCTCTGCTTCTGCCAGAATCTGGGAAGCCTTCGCCTCGGCCTCCCTGACCTTCGCGTCGGCGACCTGCCTGGCGTCTTCCAGCTGTTTTGCCAGGGCTTGCTCACGCTCCGCTAGGCTCTTAATTAGTCCTGATCCAGCCATGTTCCCTCCTTTCTTGGTGCCGCCCACGCGGCTTTTGTACAGCGCGAAAGAGAGCAAGTGAAAACTTGCTCAAAAATGAACCCCAAGAATCATAGCGATTTCTCGGGATTCGTGTCAACGCGAGA
>JBBIUP010000036.1:0-21713 GCA_037440185.1 Meiothermus sp.
TATCGGGACGGGCAATGCCCGTGCACCAGCGGGACGATCCCCTATCGGGACGGGCCTCCCGCCGCCGGAGGCGGCGGCGTGCACCAACAGGACGATCCCCTTCGGGACAGACTACGTCCGTGCACCCAGGGGACGATCCCCTATCGGGACTCGCAGGTGCTCGTACACCCGGGGGAATTGCGCCAGGTACGCATGGCCGATGCCGCCGGTTTGGCCCATCTACCCTGGCGCAACTTAAACCCTACCCGCCTATGACCTGCAATTTGGGTTATACCTCTCACAGCCGACTTAGCGGGTAATGATACTCTGGAAAATACATGGAAGCGGCATTGCAACAGAGTCCTGGCCTGACCACGAGCCCTACCACCCGTCTCGAGGCCGTCGGGCTGGTCAAGCGCTTTGGCCGGCGGGAGGTGGTGCGGGGGGTGAACCTCGAGCTCTCCCGTGGCGAGATTGTGGCCCTATTCGGCCCCAATGGGGCGGGTAAGACCACCACTTTTTATATGCTGGTCGGCTTTATCGAACCCAACGCTGGGCGCATCAACCTGGGCGGACAGGACGTAACCCGGCTACCGATGTACAAGCGAGCCCGGCAGGGGCTGGGCTACCTACCCCAAGAGCCGTCGGCCTTCCGCCGCATGACCGCACAGGAAAACCTGCTGGCGGTGCTGGAGTTTCAGCCCCTCTCCAAAACCGAGCGAACCCGGCGGGCTGCTGAGTTGTTGGACGAGTTGGGCATTAGCCACCTGCGCGACAAGTACGCCTACACCCTTTCGGGCGGCGAGCGGCGGCGGTTGGAAATCGCCCGCGCACTTTGCACCACCCCCGACTTCATCCTGCTCGACGAGCCTTTCACCGGCGTAGACCCCAAAAACGTCCACGACATCCAGAAACTCATCTCCGAGTTGCGCGAAAGGCGCGGGGTGGGCATCTTCATCACCGACCACTCGGTACGCGAAACGCTGGCCATTGCCGACCGAATTTACCTGATGTACGACGGCCAGGTGGCCTTTCAGGGCTCACCGGAGGAGTTCGCCCGCGATTCGGGCGTGCGTATGCACTATTTGGGCGATGAGTACGAGCTTTGATTCAGCGGTGGCGTTGAGGGGGGTTCAGATTGTGGAAAGGAGGGAGGGAGGGAGGAGAACAGGAGGAGAAAAAGACCGGCAGTGCTGCCGTTGTTTTCATTTCCCCTTCCTCTTTTGTCTCCCCACCCTTCTCGTAATGTTTTTTCCCCTCTCCCCCTCTTCTCATTTATGACTTTCTGGGCCATCCTCATCCTTCTGGTGCTCGTCGCGGGCCTGGTGGCCTATGTGGGCGACCTGGTAGCCAAGCGGGTGGGGAAACGCCACTGGCGCTTTTTGGGCCTGCGCCCCAGGGCCACCGCCACCCTGGTGGCAATTGGAACTGGGGTGCTGATTGCATTGGGTGCCTTTGGAACCTTCTTCCTGGTGGTGCGGGATGCCCGCGAAACCATTTTGCAGGCCGAGGCCGTACGCCAGGAGCGCGACCGGCTGCGCACCGAGGTGGATCGGCTCGAAAGCCGGGCCGCCACCACCTTTGTCCAGAACGAGCAGCTCAAGACCGAGCGCGACGAGTTTGAGAAAAACAACACCCTGTTGGCCCGGCAGCTCGAGCAGAATGTCGAACTCCAGCGGCAGACCCGCCAGGACCTCGAGGATGCCCTGGTCGAACGGGAAAAACTACAGCAGGAAGTAGAAAAACTGCAGGCGGCCAGCACCTCCCAGCGGCAGGCTTTGGAACAGCTCAAGCAAATCCGCCTGAGCTTGCTGCAGGAAAAAGATCAGCTGCAAAAAGAAAAAGATCAGCTCCTGTCGGGGCGCACCGAACTTTCGGCCCAGGCCCGCAGGGCCGAGCAGCAATTGCGGCAGTTTGAAGCCGCCAGCCGCGAGGCCCAGGCCCGGCTGACCAGTCTCCAGGCCCGTACCCGCGAGCTCGAGGGCCGCCTGCGCCAGCTCGAGGCCGACAAGCGCAACCTCGAGGGTGACGTGGCGGTGCTGGGAGGAGCCGGGCCAACCCAGGCCCCCCAGAGCGACAACGCCAACCGTGTGCTCGAGAACGTCCAGCGCGAAAACAACGAGTTGCGCGCCAAGTTGCTGGAAGCCCAGCGGGAATTGCAGCAACTGCGCGAGCGCAACCGACTGATTGCGGCCAGTCTGGATAAAAGCCTGCACATGAACCTGTTGGCCGAAAAACAGGTGGTGCCGGGCAACGAACAGGCAGCCCTGGGTGAGGTCACCCGGCGGGCCGACAACCGGGTTCGCCTGATCGGACTGCGCAGCATAGAAGTGGTGGAAAATCCCAACCTGGACAATCTAAAGCCGGGATTGTTTCTGGCGCGGGTACAGAGCATCAGTTCCGAGGGGCGGGTTCGGGTGGTGATCGAATACCGTGCCCGCGAACAAGCTTTTGTTGAAGGGGAGGTGCTGGCCACCACCACCCTGGTGCTCCCAGCCAGCATGAGCGAGATGCGGCGCAAGTTTAACGCCCTCGGCCAGGTCGCCGAAAGCCGGCTCTCGGGGGCCGGTTGGGTTCCCGAAAAGCTGGCCCAGGGGGGGATTGCCCTCGAGGAATTTGTCAGTCTGGCCTCCCAGCTCTCCGGCAAACGCGGCGGCATCCGGATAGCGGTGGTGGCCCTGGGCAACCTCTACCCTACCGAGCCACCCCGGCTGGGGCTGAAGCTGCAGCCATGAAAAAACCCACCCGCATCACAGGTGGGCATCGAAAGCCGATCTCGCTTACTGCCGCACGCTAGCGTTGTACCGGGCCAGCACCTGGTCGGCACGCACCTTGGCCTCATCGAGGGCCTGCTTAGCAGGCTTACCACGGAAAGCTTCCTCGATGGCAGACTGCACAATCTGGCGAATCTCGGTAAAGCCGCCCATCAGGCAGCCTGCGGTAGAGTTGTTGACTTTGGAGGTCTCGAGCTGACGCAGTGCAGTAGTGAAGTTGGGCTGGCGCACATAAGCCTGGCGCACCATGGGCAGTTCCGCCACGCCCTTGACCACTGGGAAGTAGCCGGTACCGATGATCCATTTGGCCTGGGTCTCGGGGCGAAGCAGGTAGCGGATGAACTCCCAGGAGGCCGCATTCTGCTCATCACTGAAGCCACGGATTAGATAGACTGCGGCCCCGCCAATGGCCGTGCCGTTGCGTTCATTCTGGTAGGGGTAGAAAGCAGTGCGCAACGGGAAGCGGTTACCCACCTGGCGCAGAACCCCGGTGAGGGAGGCGGTGGAGTAGATCGCAATGGCCGCATTGCCCTGGGCAAACAAGGCCTGGCTATCGGCCCAGCCGCGCCCGGTGTTGGCTGCGACGCCTTCGCGTACCAGCTTGGCCCAGGTATCCAGCAGAGCTACTGCGGCGGGGTTGTTGAAGGTGACCTCGGTTGCACGGGCCCTGCGACCGTTCTCGTTGTTGCAGAAGAACTGGCCGGAGTTGTAGCTGAACTGCTCCATGAACCAGCTATCAATGGGTATGCTCAGGCCAAAGCGGGTGGTCTTACCGGAGGCATCGCGCACAGTCAGTTTGCGGGCGGCCTCCTCGAGTTCGGCTAAGCTCCAGGTATTGCGGTAGGGAATGCCAGCCTGCTCGAGCAAAGCAGCGTTGAAGTAGAGGATGGGATTGGAACTATTGAAGGCCAGCCCGAAGAGCTTGCCATCCACGCTGTAGTAGCTGCGAGGCTGAGAGACGAACTGCGAAAAGTCAAAGTTGTTGGCCCGGGCCAGGTCTTCTAGCGGCAGCACCGCCCCCGAGTCGGCCATAAAGCGGGCCCCGATGTCGTAAACCTGAATCACGTTAGGCCGCCCCTGGCCGCCGGCCTGCAGAGCGGCGCGGAGCTTGTTGAGGCCGTCGTCGTAGGAGCCCACAAACTGGCTACGTACGGTAATACGGTTCTGCGAGGCATTGAAATCCTTGGCCAAAGCGTCGGTAGCCTCCCCCAGCACCCCGCCCATGGAGTGCCAGAAGTCAATGGTCACACGTTGCTGGGCCATACCCAGACCACCCAGCGCAATTCCCAGTAAGGCTGCTGTCAGTATTCGTTTCATATTCTTTCTCCTCATTTTTGGTTTTATCCCTTCAGCCCACCCAGCGAAATTCCGCGGATGAAGGTTCGCTGGGCAAGTAAAAAGGCGATTAAGGTGGGCAGCAGCACCAGAATCGAGACGGCGGCTACCACATTCCAGCTGGTCACCTCGACACTGAGCACCTGCGCAATGGCGATCTGTGCGGTCTTCATCTCGTTGTTGTTTATGACCACCAGCGGCCAGAGGTACATGTTCCAGGTGCCCAGAAAGGTGAGGGCGGCCAGCGCACCCAGTGCCGGCGCGGCTAAGGGCAGGGCCACATACCAGAGAATGCGCAGGTGGCCGGCCCCATCTATCCGCGCAGCGTCAAATAGATCCTGGGGGAGGCTTTTGAGAAACTGGCGCAGCAAGAAGATACCCAGCGGCGCTGCTATGAAGGGCACGGTGAGGGCCCAGTAGGAGTTGATCCAGCCGAACTGCTGCACCATCAGATACAGTGGCAGAAAGGTGACCTCACCCGGAATCAAGAGCAAGGCCACCACAAATCCAAACAGAAGGTTCTGGCTTGAGAAGCGGATGCGGGCCAGGGCATAACCCATGGTTGCAGAGATCAGCAGTACTCCTGAGGTAACCACCAGGGAGACCACCAGGCTGTTGAGCAAGTAGCGCCCCACCGGGAACTTGGTCACACCCTCCTGGTAGGCCTCGAGGGTCGGCCGGGGTGGAATTAGACCAGGAACATACAGATCGGCATCGCTGCGAAAACTGGCCGAGAGCAGCGTCAGCAAGGGCAGCATCAACAGCCAGGCGTAAACACCGAGGGCCAGATAAAACAAAGGCCGGGCCAGCCAGCGCGGCAGGCTACTCATAGTGAACCTTCTTTCCGAACCAGCGGAACTGCAGACCCGCTAGCAGCAGCAGCATCAGGAACAAGGCCACCGCCTGAGCTGCGGCGTAGGAGAAGCGGAAGTTAAAGAAAGCATCCTGGTAGATGCGGTAGACCCAGACCATGGTGCTCTCCACAGGCCCTCCGCGGGTCAGCAGGTGAATCTGGCCGAAGGCGGTCAGGCTGCTGAGCATGGTCAGGAGCCCCACCAGAAACAATGTCGGCGAGAGCATCGGCAGGGTGATACGCCAGAACTGCGTCCAGGCGTTGGCGCCATCAATCCGGGCCGCCTCGTAGAGATCCTCGGGAATCTGCTGCAACCCTGCGGTAAGCAAGATAGCGGTAAAACCCACCCCAGCCCAGGCGGTCACGATGGCCAGGGTAGGCAAGGCCAGCTCCACGCTGGTCAACCAGGGCTGGGCCGGCAGACCCACCGCCCCCAACCACCGGTTAACCGTACCGCCGATGGGATGCAAAAACCAGCCCCAAGCCACCGCCGCTACCGCGGTGGGCACCGCGGTGGTAAGAAAAAACAACGTGCGGAAGAAGGCCACACCCGCAAAGGGCCGCGCCACCATCAACGCCGCCAGCAGTCCCAGCAGAAGCTGCACCGGCGCTACGATGGCCGCAAACAGAAAGGTAGCCCCCACCGAGCGCCAGAAGGCCGGTTCACGCAGCATCTCGGCATAGTTGGCTAGTCCCACCCACTCCAAACGTGTGCCCAACAGGTTTTCACGGTGAAACGACAACCAAAAAGCGTTCAGGGTGGGCCAGACGATAAAAAGTAGCAAAAGCACCAACCCTGGCCCGATCAAAAGGGCCGCCTCCAGGCTTTCACCTAGCAACCGCGCCCGATGCTGCTTGACAGGCCTCTTAGCCGTCATGTCTGGGTTCTCTGCGCGAATCATAACCACTTCCTAGATGGCATCTTCAGCAAAATGTAAGGAAAAGACTCAAACCCCATTTGTCAAAAACCCTAGACGGCCAGTCCCTGCCCCACCAGCCATTCGCCCGCCGAGGCTAGTTGCTCGTGCTGCACCTCAAGAATTAGGCGCGGCTGAACCCGGATGGTTCTGAGAGCGGCAAACAAAGCCCGCCAGTGGATACGCCCCTGCCCTGGACTCCAGTGCCGATCCAGCATGCCGTCGTTATCCTGAAGATGCAGGTGAGCAAGCATCTCCCCGGCTTCTCTGACCCATTGGTCGGGCGAGGGGCCTCCGATCTGCTGCATCAGTTGGGCATGACCCACGTCTAGGCTCATACGCACATGCTCGGAGGCAAAGGACTGCACCAGGGTTTGCAGGGGCTGTGGGTTGGTATCGCGGATGTTCTCGATCACCAAGACCAGCCCCAGGTTGCGGGCCAAGGGCAGAACGGTTTGCAAGGTGTCGTGCACCCACTCAATCTCGCGCTCCAGCCCGTTGATTGGTGTGTGCGCCATCTGAGGGTGGCCGAAAAAAAGAAACGGGCTATGGATGACCATATGACTGGCCCTCAGGTCGGCGGCAAATTCCAAAGCCCGCTGGTATCGTTTGGCAATCATCCGCCGCACAAGGGGGTCGAAGGAGGCCATCCAGAGACCGTCGTAAGGCCCGTGAATCCCCAGCCGCCCGGTATAGCCCTCCAGGGACTGCCGGGCCTGGGTTACCAGGGGCTGCCAGTCGCCGTCGAGTACCTCTGGGCGTGCCGCATCTTGTAGCTCCAGATCGCGCCCACCGTACTCGTCCAGCCAGGAGCGAAACTCGTCAAGGCGCTCAATGGGTAGGGCCAAGCCAAGCACAGGCGGAGGAGGGGAAGCCATACCACCACCAAAAGTAGGCCCCTTTTGTCAGGTTTTGATA
The DNA here is from genome assembly GCA_037440185.1 of Meiothermus sp. GTDB lineage: Bacteria > Deinococcota > Deinococci > Deinococcales > Thermaceae > Meiothermus. The sequence goes on from JBBIUP010000036.1 coordinate 6,777, forward strand.
AGGCCGGCTACAACCTTGGCAAGACTAGGCTGAGGTACAGCCTCGGCCCAGGCTCCCCAAAACCCTGCGCACCTCCCAAGGCAACGCTCGAGCCCGGCGCCAAATAAAATAGCGTTAGCCCCAAACGCAGCTCAGCCCCCACCGAAAAACGCATCTGGTTCAAGTCCACGGGTGAACCAGCGGCCCCAGCGTCCATAAACACCGACAGACTCAGATCGTCGAAAAACAGTGGCCAGTTGCCCAGGCCTCGCTCGAGGCTCCAGGGCGGTAGGCGGTATTCCAGCGACCCCACCAGGGCCTGTTGCCCCCGCAGTTGATTGGGGCCATAGCCCCGCACCACCAGCACCGGCGCACCCCCAACCACTAGCGGAATCGAACCCAGATCGAAACCATCAAAAGCCAGCGTCGAGGTGGTAAAACCACCCCCCACCCGCAGCCCAATCACGTGCGAAGCTTCCAGCGGTAGCCGGAATTGAAACCCCAGCGCGCCCCGAACACTGTAGCGCCAGTCCGGGCTACCCTCGCGCACGAAGGCCGTACCGACTGCGCTCAGGCTGCTCCTAGAGCGGAACAGGTCGCTGGCGGTGGTACTGGCGCCGTTCAAGCGAACCGAAAAGGCATGGGTAACCGTGTTCTGGTTGGGGTCGAGGGCGGGCTCGAGCACATCCGAGCGCACGTACTGCATACCCAGGCTGCCCTGCGGCGACCAGAACGAAGTACCGATGCCCTGCGCATTATCGTTGCCCGAACCTGCCACCTGGAGTGTGATGGGGAAACCGAAGCCGGAAAATTGGTAGCCTGCATTGTAGAAAATTCCCCGAAAATTGCTGTCAAACCCGGCCCCTACCGAGTAGGCATGGATGCCCACCGGGTCGGAAGCCCCAAAAGAAACCCCCACAAATGCATTAAGGCCAAAGCCATCGGCGCTCACCTCGGCCAGGGGCAGCCAGTACAACGGGCGTAAGTAGCGCAAGGGATCGTAGCCCTCGCCCTTGGCAGCTTCGGCGGGCCTGAACTCGGGCAGAGGCTCCGGTTTCAGTTCCACCCGTTTCCAGGTGCTGGGGTTGTAGGCGGTCTGGTAGAGGTTGTAGCCTGTCTCGTCGTAGCCGGTGAAGATGAGGTTTTGCTTGCTCTGGGAAAAGGTGGGCAGGTAGGCTCCGGTGAGCAGGTTGGTCACCTGGAATACCGCCCCATCCTCGAGGCGATAGGCATACAGGTTGTAGACCCGATTGATGTCGGAACTGTAGATCACGTAGCGCCCATCGGGGCTGAAGACCGGATCGCTATCCACATTCTTGTCCTGGGTCAGGGGCGTGAGGGTGCCAGTTTGCAGCACGTAGCGATAAAGATCCTGAAAACCACCACGCCGCAGCAGCGAGAGCACCAGCGAGTTGCCGTCCGGGGCGACTGCAAATGAATGGATAACTCCGTCCTGGTTGGGAAAGCTACGCAGGGGCTGGGTACGGTTTAGCTCGATGAACAAGCGGGCCAACTCGGTCGAGCCATCGGGGGTGTTCTTCGCCATGAAGATGCTCTTGCCATCGGGCGCGTAGCGGGCGTAGTAGACCCGCTCACCGTTGGTCAGGCGCTTGACACTGCCCTCCAGCCGGTCGTACTGGTAGAGGTCGCTGCCCACAAAATACTCACTGGTGGCGCTTCTGCCGGTAAAGAGCAAGTAGCGCCCGTCCGGCGACCACTGCGGATACTGGGCTGGGCCATTGAGCAACTCGCGCTCGTTCTCGTTGACGATAATACGCAGGCCGCTGCGCAGCGGCGAGGCGTGCGAATACACAAGGCCGCTCGGCGAATCCGTGGCGCCTTCACTAAAAAACCCCAGGCTGCTGAGCCTGGTGATGGGCGTCAGGCCCTCGGCCCGGATACGGGCAATCTCGCCTTCGAATTGGCTGGGTAGCCAGCGCACAAAGTCGGTATAGATCTGGTCGAGCGAAACCCCGAAGGCTTGCTGAAAAGGTTCGTTGAAGTCTTTGGTGGCCAGCATGGCCGCGTTGGCCTCGGTGAAACGCTGGTAGGCATCCTCGCCAAAGCGCACTTCCAGGTACTGCACCAGCCAGGCGCTGTAGTTGTAGACCAGAAAACCCAGGTAAGGCCAGGTGGATTTGCTGTAGGCCTGGCGAATTTCATCAAGGCTGGGAAACCGGCCCGAAAGTACCATCTGGCGCAGGGCCATGCGGGTGGTGGAATCGCCCAAGCGCGACTCGCCCAGTTTCTTGTGCTTGAAGTAGAGCACCGTGCCCTCCACCAGCGGGAAGGGCTTCACCGCGTTTTGCGAGGGCAGTTGCCCAAAGATGCGGGTGCGGTCTTTAAGCGGGCCCCGCACCTGCGTGAGGTCGAACATGTGGGCGATCTCGTGGAAAATCACCGTCTCCCACCACGAAGAAAGCCGGGGATTGAAAAAATCCGAACTGCGAAACTGTCCGGTAAAAATTCCCACCACGTTGTTGGTGGTGTTGGCAAAGCCATTGAGGGTATCGCCCACATCCGAGAGCACGATGCTGATGCGTCCTGGCGGCTCCTCGAAGTCGGCTTTGAGCAGCCTATAGGCGTTTTCGGCATGGAGAGCGGCCTCGCTGGCCACGCGTTCCAAACCGGCGTGATAGTGAATGTCAAAATGCTCGGTACGCAGGGTAAACCAGCGCTTGGTGGGGTCGAACTGGGCCAGTGCCAACGAACAAACCAGCAAAACAAACGCCAAGAAGCGCAACATTGGGCCCAGTATAGGCAACACAGATGAAAGGCAATGTAGTGAAACTGGTCAGGATCAACCCCGCTTTCCCAGCCCATCTGATGCGGTCGTGCCGAATACTAGCTCCAAATATCAACCCTCCCCCGCAGGAGAGGGTTGGCAACAAAGCTGCATCTAGCGAATCACTTGTGGAACCACCCGTACATCCCTGGTCTGACCATCGCGCCAGACCTTGAGGTTCACGGCTTCGCCTTGCTTTTTGGAAAGCAGCACCGCACGCAGGTCGTTGATGTTGTTGATGGGGTTGCCATCGGCCTCGAGCAGAATGTCGCCATTGATCCCCAGCTCGATGGCCTGTCCAGTGCGTGTCTGTAGCTGTACGGTGCGGGTAGCGGCCCTCAGCCCCGCCCGCTCGGCTGGCCCACCCCGCTCCACTTGCTGAATCATCAGACCAGCATCGGGCAGCCGGTTCTGGCGGCGAACGTTTTCGGGGTATTCGCCCATCGAAAGCAGCGAAAGCGTCACCCCCAGGCGGGGGCGCGAACGTACCAGTTCGTCGGCAGTGATGTCCCTACCAGCCTTTAGGTCGTTCAGGTACTGCTTGGCCAGGTTGATCGGGATGGCAAAGCCAATACCCGCCGACTGAGCCTGCCCGCCAAACCCACCAGTGGTGCTGTAGATGAAGGTGTTGATCCCGATCACCTCGCCCCTCGAGTTGAGCAAGGGCCCCCCGGAGTTGCCGGGGTTGATGGCTGCATCGGTCTGGATTACCGTGGGTACGAAGGCTCCCTGGCCCCTGCTGCCGTCGTTGGGGTTGCGGCGGATGGCCGAGATGATACCTTCCGTGACGGTAAATTCCAGCCCGAAAGGGTTGCCCATCGCGATGGCCTTTTGCCCCACCCGCACCTGATCGGAATCAGCCAGGCGCATGGGTTTGAGTTTCTCACGCGGGGCCTGTACCCGGATCAGGGCCATGTCCAGCGGCTCAGCCCGGCCAATCACCCGCGCCGGGTAGCTTCTGGGGTCGTTGTGGAAGCGCACCGTAATCTGGTCGGCCCCGGCAATCACATGGTAGTTGGTCAGAATCAGGCCATCCTGATCGAGCACAAAGCCCGAGCCTGATCCATCTTGCGGTTGGGGTTGCAGGAATTGCCCAAAAAAGCCAAGGTCACGGTTGCCCGTTTGCGGGGTGCTGCGCACCGCCACAAACACCACCCCGTCGCCGGTTCGCTGCACAATATCCACGGTATTGCGTTCGTTTTCCAGAAAAGCTCGGTTCTGATCAAAGCTCTGGGCCTGGGCCTGCACTTGCGGTGCAGGCGGGGTTTGAGCCTGGGCTTGGGTCTGGCTCTTGCTCAAATTGAACCAGGCCACACCACCCCCCACTACCAAAACCAGCCCGAGGGCAAGGGTTGCTGTTCTCATGGACATCGCAAAAGCCTCCTATCCCAGGGTAATAAACAACGGTGAAGACGGTGTGAAGCCAGATTATGAGATCATGAAAACACCACCGTCTTGTTGCCGTACACGATGATTCGATCTTCCAGATGCCACTGCACCGCTCGAGCCAGCACATTGCGCTCGAGGTCGCGCCCAAGCCGAACCAACTCCGCCACGTCGTTGCGGTGCGAGACGCGGGCCACATCCTGCTCGATGATCGGCCCCTGGTCAAGTTCTTCGGTCACATAGTGGGCGGTCGCGCCGATGATCTTCACACCACGGGTGTAGGCCTGCTTGTAGGGGTTGGCCCCGATAAAGGCTGGCAGGAACGAGTGGTGGATGTTGATGATTTTGTTGGGATAGTGGGCCACAAAACCGGAGGTCAGAATCTGCATGTAGCGCGCCAGAATCACCACATCGGAACCTTCCAGCAGCTCCAGAATTTGCGCCTCGGCCTCCTCCTTGCGGTCTTTCTCCACCGGCACAAGGTGGTAGGGGATGCCAAAGCGCTCGACCTCGAGCCGCAGGTCATCGTGGTTGGAGATGACCTGGGTGAGCCGGCAGGGCAGTTCCTGGTTGCTGTGCCGCCACAACAGCTCGCGCAGGGCGTGGTCGTACTTGGAAACCAGGATGGCAACCTTTTTGAGGTCGGCCGCGTAAGCGATGCGCCAGTTCATCTCAAAGCGGGCAGCAACGCGCTCGGCAAAGGCTTTCTCGAGGGTTTCCCGCGACACATCGAGGTGGGGGGTCTGGAATTCCAGCCGCATGAAGAAAAGCCCCCCCTCGGGGTCGGTGGAGTGCTGGTCGAGGGCGGTGATGTTGGCCCCGTGGTTGAAGAGAAAATTCGAGACCGCCGCTACGATGCCCGGCCGGTCGGGGCAGGTAATCAGAAGCCGCGCAGTGGTGTCTGACTGCATATCTGCAACAGGCTAAAGGCTATGGGCCCAAAGCTCAAGGCATGAGAGGGATCGAAGCAAAGGGAGCAAGGCTCAGGAATGAGAAGATAATCCCCCGGCACACTCGTTCACGCCCATTTCGCACACACTTAAGCCCATGAAAAAGCTGGTTATGGGCTTGATAATCGCGCTCAGCTCGGTGGGATTCGCCCACCAGCCCTTCTGGAACCCCGGTTCACCCACTTTGCAGCAGGCTTATAAGGTTTTGGAGCCCACGGTCTCGAAGGTGGTCACGGGTCAAATCGGCGCAGGCCAGTTGGGCTTTTATATTTTCGAGCTGGCCGCAGGCTTTGTGCTGGACTTGGGGCTTTTTGTTGGGGCCGCCTGTCCAGCAGCCTACCAGCCCCGGATGTGGCTGGTGGGGCCGGGTGTCCAGGGGAGTCAGCGCCCGCCTTTCACCATTCCCGGGGGCATGGGGGCCAGGGTGTTTGAAGGTAGCTGGCGCAACTACCGGGGCCACGGCCTGGTGGCCCGCAAAGGCCCAGCATTCCTGGAGTGGCTTTCGGGCGGAACGTACTACGTAGTGATAGAGGCTGGGAATGCGGCAGGCTATTACATGATTTCGCTGGGCGGCTCGGAGATTCCCGGCGGAACACCCGAGGGACGGGCGGCGCTGGGGCGGTTTAATCGTTGCGGGTAGAGAGCCATAGGCCGGAAGCTATAAGTTGCGTCAGGGTAGATTTGCAAAGCCAGCGGAATCGGCAATGCGCACCTGAAGACTATAACTTCTAAACCACTTCGGCCCGCTTGCGCTGGCTGGGATCGAGCACCCGTTTGCGCAGCCGCAGGCTCTGGGGGGTGATCTCCAGCAGCTCGTCCGGTGCGAGGAATTCCAGCGCTTCTTCCAGCGTGAACTTGCGCGGTGGAATCAGCCGGATGTTCTCGTCGGAGCCAGCCGCCCGCACGTTGGTGAGCTTTTTGTTGATGTTGACGTTGACGTTGAGGTCGTTGTCGCGGGCGTTCTCGCCCACGATCATGCCCACATAGACCTCGGTACCGGGATCAATGAAGAAGCTGATACGCTCCTGCAAGCGGAACAGGCTGTAGGCATAGGCTACGCCCGCCTCCATCGCTACCGCACTGCCGGTGGTACGGGTTTCCAGGCTGCCCACGTGCGGCCCGTAGGCGTGGAAGTTGTGGCTCATCACGCCCTCGCCTGCGGTGAGGGTGAGGAACATGGTGCGGAAGCCGAACAAGGCACGGGCGGGCACGGTGAACTCGGCCCGGATACGCCCAGATTCTTGTTCCATATGTACCATCTGGGCCTTGCGGCTGCCCAGGGTTTCCATCACCGGGCCGAATTTGGCCTCGGGCACGTCCACCACCAGATATTCGTAGGGCTCTTGAATTTGCCCACCCGCTTCTTTGTAGAGCACGCTGGGCTGACCCACCGAGAGCTCGAAGCCCTCGCGGCGCATGGTCTCCAGCAAAACCGACAGGTGCAGCTCGCCGCGCCCGTGCAGCTCGAAGGTGTCGGGCGTGACCTCGATCACCCGCAGGGCCACGTTGGTCTCGAGCTCTTTGGTAAGCCGCTCACGAATTTGGCGGCTGGTGACAAACTTGCCCTCCTTGCCCGCGAAGGGCGAGGTGTTGGGGGTGACGGTGATGCTGACGGTGGGCTCGTCCACCGCCAGACGGGGCAGGGCCTCGGGGGCTTCCTTGGCCGCAATGGTATCGCTAATCTCCACGCCTTCCATCCCGGCAATCGCCACAATATCGCCAGGGGTTACTTCATCTACCTCGAGGCGCTGCAAGCCCTGGTGGGTGAAGACTGCCACTACCTTGAGGTCGCGATTGCCATGTTCGCCCACAATGGTGACAAACTGGTTCTTGCGCACTGTACCGCGGTGCACCTTGCCCAGCGCGATCTTGCCCAGAAAGTTGGAGTAGTCGAGGTTGGCCACACGCAACTGGAAGGGGCCTTCGGCAATCTTGGGAGCCGGGATGTGATCCAAAATGGTCTCGAAGAGGTCGGTCAGGTCGGGCTTGGGGCTGTCCCCCAGCCAGGCCGTGCCCTCGCGCCCAACCGCGTGCAGGTAGGGGAAGTCGAGTTGTTCGTCGGTAGCGCCCAGCTCGGCCATCAGGTCGAAGGTTTCGTTGAGCACTTCATCGGGACGGGCATCTTTTTTGTCTACCTTGTTGATCACCACGATGGGCTTGAGGCCGGCCTCAATCGCCTTTTTGAGCACAAAGCGGGTCTGTGGCATGGGGCCTTCGGCAGCATCCACCAGCAGCAACACCCCGTCTACCATGCTTAAAGCCCGTTCTACCTCGCCACCAAAGTCGGCGTGCCCGGGGGTGTCCACGATGTTGATCTTTACGCCCCCCCATTCCACCGCAGTGTTCTTGGCCAAAATGGTAATGCCGCGCTCACGTTCCAAATCGTTGGAGTCCATAATGCGCTCGCCGCCCTCGTCGTGGCGCGAAAGGGCTTTGGCCTGCTTGAGCATCGCGTCTACCAGGGTGGTCTTACCGTGGTCTACGTGCGCAATAATTGCGATATTTCTGAGTTCCATTGTCTCTCCAGGGGGGATTGCCGTCTGGTATGCCGACAGCAGGCAACCCTGTCAGTGTAGCCGAAGAATTGGGGTTTTGTATACAGTAACATTACAAAATCTGCTCCACTTTCTGATACCGGCTTAAGGGGATTACTTACGTAACTCAAAACTTGCAGTGATACAAAACCGCGCAAAAGTGGCAACATCCTGTAAAAAACCCTGTCATTCCCAGGCGCAGTTTGCCGAGGAATCTGATAGGGTGCGGTCAAGGAAATCGCCTGTGTCCGTGCGGTATCAGATTCCTCCTTCGTCGGAATGACCGGTGTTAAGGGATTGGAGTTCGAGGATTTATGCATGGGGTTCTTAGCGATCGACGGGATACGCTTTTTTCGCCGACCGAAGGGAGGGGTGTACCAGAGGAATGGGCCTGGACACTTTAGCATCTTGAAGGAAAGGGTTCAGGCTAATTCCGTATGATGGGCAACATTTACAAGCTCAACAGCCAATCGGCAGTTTTCTCTGCAACCATCATGGTAGGAATGTTGGTATTGCCGCGCACCACCTTCGGCATCACCGATGCATCCACCACATAGAGGTTTTCGCACCCGTATACCCTCAGGTGTTCGTCTACCACCTGTCCCATGCCGCAGGTTCCAGCCGGGTGATAGAGGGTTTGGACGTATTGGCGCACATAGTTGTCCAGTTCAGCTTTGTCTTTGAGGTTGGCTTGTCTTGCATGGGGTTGGCCCCGGTAGGGGTCAAACGACTTTTGCGCAGCGATTTCGCGGGCCAGCTCCATTCCAGCCCGCAACACTTCCAGGTCGTGCAGTTCGCTCAGATAACGCGGTTGGATCAGCGGGGCTGCCTCGGGGTCGGGGCTGGAAAGACCGATAAACCCCCGGCTCTGCGGGGCTACCAACGTGGGGCCAATGGTAAAGAAGTGGCCCTCCTCGCGGTCTAAGCCGTGGTTGCTAAAGAAGGCTGGCCCAAAGTGGTACTGCAAATCGGGCGCAGGTGCATCGGGCCGGACGCGCAAAAAGGCTCCAGCTTCGGCTACATTGCTCACAAACGGCCCGCTTTGGGTCAACAGATACCGGGCAATATTCGCCAGCGTTTCGGCCTTGTCCAGGCTGACCGGCACTTTGCAGTGCCAGATCACCGGCAGGGCCAGGTGATCCCACAGGTTTTGCCCTACCGGCAGGTCTTGCCGGACTTCGATCTGGTGCTGCCGTAGCTGATCGGCGGGGCCCAAACCTGAGAGCATCAGGAGTTGGGGGGATTGCACCGAGCCGCTCGAGACAATCACCCCCCGGCTGGCCCGTATCTGCCAGATACGACCCTGATGGGCATATTCCACCCCTACCGCCCTGGCTTTTTCAAACAGAATTCGATGGGCTCTAGCCCCGGTCTGCACATCGAAATTGGGCCGCGGCAGAGCGGGCTTCAGGTACGCCGTGGCTGCGCTGTGCCGGGCTCCATTTTTCTGGTTAACATGAAAAAGGCCCACCCCTTCTTGCTTGGCCCCGTTGAAATCGTCATTGCGCTCGAGGCCCGACTCCACTGCCGCTTCGATAAAGGCGTAGGTGAGGGGGTTGGTGTACTTGCGCACCTCCACCTGCAGCGGACCGCTGTCCCCATGGTACTCCGAAGGGCCGAGGGGATGGGTTTCTATCTTTTTGAAGTAGGGTAGAACCTCGCCAAACGACCAGCCCGGCAGGTTCCAATCGTTGTAGTCGCGGGGGTTGCCGCGTATGACGATCATGGCGTTGATGCTGCTGCTTCCACCCAGCACCTTGCCCCTGGGCCAGTAGAGTTCACGCCCATTCAAGGCTGGCTGGGGCGCGGTGAAAAAAGCCCAGTCGGATCTGCTTTTGAATAGCTTGGGGAAGGCGGCAGGAGCTTTATGGTACAGACCTTGCTCGGGTTCGCCGGCCTCCAGGAGCAAAACCTTGAGGTCGGCCCTGGCACTCAAGCGATGGGCCAGAACACACCCCGCCGACCCTGCCCCTACGATGACAAAATCATATTCTTGCCTCATTCAATAGCCATTTTAGCGCTTTCCCACGAATACCCCATACAACGGTTTGGGTGGTACTGGGTTCATTACGCTGCAGGGCGTACAGCGTAATGGTGGGAACCGAGAATTTGGGTCACTCATACTCAGAATCGGTATCATGTCTTGCCAGGTTCCATTCATCAGACAACACGCTGTTTATTGATGACTAACTTTTGCCGCAGGAAGCCAGACACCGACCCTGGCACCACCTTCCGAGCAGTTCTCGGCGTGGGTTTTACCACCCATCACCTGAGCCACAGCCGCTACCAGGGCCAAGCCCAGGCCCACCCCGTCGCTCTGGTCGTTTTTGACAAAGGCTTCGAAGGCTCTGGGCAAAACCTCAGGCTGAAAGCCAGGGCCACCATCGTAAGCCCACAGCCAAACACCCTCTTGAGCGGGCTCGAGTACCAGCTTTTCCAGACCGTTGGCGTGTTTCTGAGCGTTCTTGAGGAGGTTGTCAACCACCACCGCCATCAGCCTGGGGTCGGCCTCAACCCATCCGCTCCCCAGAGCCTCCAGTCCGAACTGCTCCCGCAGAAAAGCAACCAGGTCCAGCGGTTGGCCCTGTACCCGCCCCTGGCCTTCCAGCCGGGCCAGGGCCAGCAAGCCCCCCAAAAGCGACTCCATGCGCCCAGCTTCGCGCAGTGCACCCTCTGTGGCCTTAGGTTCCCCAGGCCGTCGTCGCAGCACCTCCAGATACCCCTTAAGGGCTGTCAGGGGATTGCGTAGCTCATGCGAAGCTCCATATGCAAAACGCCGCGCAGCTTGTTCTTGTATCTTGAGCCGATGCAGGGCGGTCTTCAGTTCGCTTATCAAGACGTTCATGGCCTCGACCGCGGGGCGGGCTTCGTGGAGGGTGGGGGTGGGAAGGGGCTCGAGGTTTTCGGCACTACGCCGGGCCAACTCCCGCGAAACCGAGTCCAGTGGACGCAACGACTGCGAAAGTCCAAAAGCCCCCACGGCAAAAGCCAGCAGCGCCAGCAATCCGCCAATACCCAGATAGATTTGCAATAGACGCCGCGGTAGCGCCACCACCTCTTCCAAGGGGGTACCCAGGCCCAAACCCCCTTCATCGCTGGGAAGCGCTACCCACAGCCAGTTATCCCGAATCTGGCGAAAGCTCTGGCCCTGAGAAAGGGCCTGCTCGAGGCCCTCGGGCAGCCGATAATCACCCAGATCGGTATAGGCCGTGCGGCCTTCCGGGCTCAGGATAAACCCCACCCCACCAAACTCCTGCACGATCTGGGCCAGATCCTGAATGCGAACCTGCCCCTGGCTGACCAGAAAACCCAGCCTCGAGAGGGCCGCTCGCTCGAGGGTGTCCTGCACGGTGCGCTGGGCCTGCTGCACCGTCAAGACCCCCAGCGGAATCAATAACAAGGCCAGGGCCAGCAATAGCCATAACAGGAGGCGGAGGCGCAGGGTCATGGGTGGGGGAATTAGGGGTCAGGAGATGGGTATCGAAAAGCCATTTGCTGCTGGCAGTTGGCCTACTTCCTCAAGATATACCCATGCCCCCGCAGGGTGTGCAGCAGCATGGGTTCGCCCAGCGCACGGCGTAACGCGGAGAGGTGAACTTCTAGGGTGTTGGGTTCGACCCCTTCTCCCCAGACCCGCTGCATCAGGGCTTCCTTGGGCAGCAGGCGCTCGGCATGCTCCAAAAAACACTGTAAAAGCTGCAGGGCTTTGGGCGAAAGCTCCAACAGCCGCTCCCCTCGACGGGCCTCCATTTTGCGTGGGTAAAGCACCACATCGGCATAGGAGAGCACTTCCTCATCGCGTTTGCTGCGACGTAACAGCACTTCAATCCGCGCTACCAGTTCCGATAGCGCATAGGGTTTGACCAGATAATCGTCAGCCCCTTCGCGCAGCCCCTTGACCCGCCATTCCACCTCGTCCAGCGCAGTGAGCATTAGCACCGGCACTGCGCTCACCTTGCGTATCTCGCGCAGAACCCCAAACCCATCGCCCCCTGGCAACAGCACATCCAGCACCACCACATCGGGGGCGTCAGCCAGTCTGCGCAGTCCATCGGCCCCGTTGCCTGCTTCGATTACACCGTAGCCCTCGAGTTCCAATCCCAAACGCAGGGCCTCGCGCACCCCCGCATCATCTTCAACCAGCAGCACAAGGGCCATATACCTATTGTGGCAGACCCAGACTGAACTCGAGCTTAAGGAACTGCCCCACCCCACCAGGAGGCCACCAAAGCCACCCCAAGCAACCGCTTTTTATCTTTGGCTCCCGAGCCACTCGTCTTCTCTCGAAGGGCATTTCTAACCAGAGTGCCTGCCATTGCCGCTTTTTTGCTGGGGTAAACCCCGCACGAATAGATCTACCCCCTCTTGTAAAAGCAGCTCTACGGAATAGCCTGGCATGTGCTGGGCCGTCATGTAGGCCCCATGCACAATTGAAGCAAAGACCACCGCAAGCGATCTACCGTGCCCAGGCGATACTTTCTCCAGCACCTTTGCCAGTTGCTCAATGCCTCGATTCATGGCTTCTTGGGCCAGGTGGGCCGCTTCCTGATCGCCTCCTCGGCGACCCGACTGTGCGGTCATGAGGGCGGTAAGGGGTTCTACTTGCCCACGGTAGGCCAGGCCCAGGGCCATCAAGCGTTGGTGCAGGGTACCCGGACGCGAAAGCACCCGCTGGGTTTCCTGTGAGCCCTCCTCGAGCAGCGCTTCCAGCAAAGCCCGTTTGGAAGCAAAGTGGTGATAGACCGCTGCTTTGGTCAGGCCCAGGGTTCGGGCCAGGTCTTCCAGGCTGGTAGCGGCATACCCACGCTCTGCAAACGCCTTACGCGCGCTTTGCAAGAGAGCCTGACGGGTATCCATGTTGCTACAGACTACGCCCCTTTTTTCCAACCCTGGTGTAGTTCCAGCAACAGTGGCACAAATCCTGTACCCTCAAAGCTCCTGTACTGGGCATTCATGGAACTGCTCTAAAACAGATAGTTGACCCCAAACCGAATCTGAATTCCAAAAGCTGTTCCGTAAATGCCGGTAGCATCGCTGGCCAAGTAGAGGGTTGGTACGGCCTCAGCAAACAAGCCCGCGTCGCTCGCAGTGCTATAGCTGACCCCCGCCAGACCGCGAATCCCGAAAAAATTCAGCGCTCCCAAACCCACCCAATTGCCCCCAACCCCTCCATAAGGCAGCAGACGACCCGCCCCAAACGGGAAGAGCAGGTCTGCCCCGAGCTCGAGGAAGTTCGGGCTCACGCCAATTCCCACATTGGCTCTGGCCCCAAACCCACCACCAAAATCGTAGCTTCCAGCCTGCAACATCAAGCTGGTCAGGGGGGTACCTTCCACCCACTGAAACACCAGGCTGGCCCCCGCAAAAGGCTTGGAACTTTGCGCAAAGGCAACAAGGCCCCAGCACAACAGCAGCAAAACAGCTAGACGTTTACCCATAGTTCCACATTCTATTGGGATTCCTCTGGGAAAATGGGCGTATATGGACTCCAAAAATGTTACATAAAGATTTCATTAGCTGGCCTTAAGACTTCCCTCGAGCCTCCCTCCCTAGACTGCAACTTATGCGCCTATCCTATCTGGTTGTGTTGCTGTTGACACCGCTTCTGGCTGCATGTGGCGGCCAGAGCGTCTTCCGCCCACCTAGCAACCCCGGCACCCCTCCACCCCCATCACCCCAGCCCCCTACCAACACTTTTAGCATCTCCGCTACGCCCAATCCCATGAACTTGGCGCGTGGTAGTACAGGCACACTCACCGTATCCGTCACTTTCAACGCCAGCAACCTGACCAGGGTGCGCCTGACCTGGGTGAGTGGATCAATTGGGGTTGTTTCAAATACCTCGGCCATAGACGTAACCCCCAGCAACAATAGCGCCCAATTCCAGATCACCAACAATGCCAGCCCCAACGAAGGTCGGCCTTTTTTCTATATCTATGGCAATGGGTGTACCAGCAACGGCTGTGGTGGACAAGAACAGCACAGCATCGAAATACGTACAAACTAGCCTGAATCAAGGGCTGGCTTGAGCCGCCTTACGGGCGGGTTTGAAGCAGGTTTGCTAGAACCAAAATCGTCCCTTTCTATCCTGGGCACACTTCGCAGGAGCACACAAGTGCATGGGGCAGGGGCAGCCTCAGGCCTTGTGGGGCTGCGTTTCCCTCAACCGGAGTTCGGAATTAATCTATTCGCAACCACCTCGATACGGTGCATTTGAGGGATAGGCAGTAAAAAGATGGGGAATAATCCCCATCTTCAACCATCATGGTTGGCTAGTTGATGGTTCCCAGGGCACCCTCGAGTTCCAAGTCCTGGGTGCTGCCGTTACGCACGTAGAGGCCGCGCCAGGCATCTTCGGTGGTGAAGCCACCGCTCAGGCCAATATCGGTGCCGGGTTTGATGTACTGGCGCAAGGGGCCAGTGCCGGAACTGCGGTCGCCAGGGGTGTGGGGGCCATCGCCGTAGAGGTTGGTCTCGAACCAGCCGTCGCCGTCAGAGTCTTTAGCGGGGTCATATTTGACCCGAATATTGTTGAAGTGGATGGTGCGGCGGGTGCTGGAGTTGCCACCATTGGTTACCAGGCTGGTGCAGTTCAGGCTGGTGCAGGAGGTAGCAGGGTTCTGGATGTCAATGCCGATACCTGCCCCGCTAAACTGCATCAGGGCCTTGGTCAAGCCACCATCCCACTGCTCATAACCGCCCACCTGGCCCGAGGGCCGGATGCGCTTGGAAGCACGGGTGGTCTGGGCCAGTTGCTGCCCAATGGCCTCCTGGTTAATCTGCTGACCGGTGCGGGGATCGGTACAGGTGTTGGTGTAAAAGGGGTTGCTGTCCTGGTTGGAGCGGCTGGCCCCAAAGTCGCCTTTGTAGGAGAGTTCGGCCAGCTTCTCGCCCGTGCGCCACCGGGTCGCTACCACCACCACCGTGTGGAAACGAGCACAAACCCGCTGCTCGGTGCTGGTCTCGGAGTGGATGTTGATATACCAACCAATGTCGCCATCCCGCACCGCAAAACCCTTGAAACCCTCGGCGCGCTCGGCTTGGTTGTTGGTGTAGCGAGCGGTATATAGGAAGGGCGCCTGATAGCCAATCAGACCGGGGTCGGAGTTGTGCTCGTGGCGGTAGTAGCACCAGTACACCGGGTCAATCTGGGGGTGCCAGCTTTGGTAGGTTTCGCCATCGGGGCCTTTGGCTTGCCACAATCCATCCATCCAGGCGGGGCAGGTGGTATTGGGCACGGGACGTTCGGTAATGCCGCTGGGCAGCGCTGGTTCTGCTGAAGGCTGCCCATTGCCCTCGGCCA
>JBBIUP010000037.1:0-21269 GCA_037440185.1 Meiothermus sp.
GCGACATCCTCAGTATCACCATCGTCAAAGAGGGCAAGGAACCCGGCCAGGGCGTCGGCTACCTGGAAGACGGTACGATGGTCGTAGTAGACGATGCCATCCCCTTCAAGGGCAAAGAAGTAGGAGTGGTCATCACCCAGTCCATTCAGACCCAGATCGGTCGCCTGCTCTTCGGGAAGCTCCAGACCGAAGAAAATGACCGCCCAGCCCCCAGAGCTGAGCGATGATGCCATCACCGCACACTCTTTTCGAGCACTCTTCAGATTCTTCGTATAGCGGGGTAGCGTATGTGAAGAGCGCGATTGCGGGTACAGCCCTCGCCTCTCCTGCCTTCCCTGGCTCTACTTGCGAATTACCACCCGTCCCACCCCACCACTCACCTCGAGGTCGGCTTTACTGGCAGCGGTGGCATAATCGGGGCTTTCGTAGCGGTTATCGCCCTGCCCCAGCAGACCGTTCGGCACTTCCACCCCACCCAGGCCGGTTTTGGCCACCAGCCGCACCGCTACGTTGGGTGGGATTCGCACATCCAGTTCACCCACTCCACCATCAATTTTGGCCCGGTAGATACCTTGCTCGGGCAGTTCGATCTGCACCCGCCCTACCCCACTGTTCACATCCAGGTTGCTCACCTGGAGGTTGCGCAGGTTAAGCACCGTCTCTCCTACCCCACCGTTCACAACCAGGCGAAGATCGGCCCTGGGCGAGAGCCGGAGCTCCCAGCCCTCGCGGCTTCGGACAGAGCCACTGGTGCGCCCTCGAGCCTCCAAAGCCACCATTGCCTCGCTACCCTGCACATCACTGCGGCGTTCCAAGCGCTCGCCGGGCAACAGCCGAATTTGCCCTTCAATCAGGCTGGGCGAACTTTCTTCCAGCGCCGATATCTCGAGCTGCCCTACCCCTGGCGCAAGCCGGATTTGCGCCTGGTTCACCTGGCCCAACGGAATGGATATCGGCTCCAAAGCGCCCTGTGCCCCCGGCCGTGCGTTCCACATCCACACTAGCCCGCCACCCACCAGCGCCACCGCAAGCAGCACCGGGATGCGTTGAGGGTTATCCCGCAACAGGAAGTTGAGCCCAAACAAGATCAGTACCAGCGGCCACAGCAGCCACACATCGGCCCAGAAGTCCCAGGAAAACCAACCCAAACTGGTGAAAAGCCACAACACCCCAATCGCAATCAGGGCGATACCCCACCAACCCCGTCCACCTGGAGCGGTTTTGTGCACCATGACACCACCTACCTTCCGGCCTTGCGCAGCAATACCAGAATCCCAATCCCAATCAGCAGCAACGGAAATATCAAGTCTTCGTCCACCCGGATCCAGCCCATTTGCCGCAGCAAAAACCAGGCCCCCACCACCACCAGGGCCCAGCCCAGCAGTTGGGATCCCTGGCCTCCTTGCATCCGCTCGGAAACCTCCCTGGCCCGCTCTTGCAGGTTCTGCGCTCCTTCGCGCAGGGTTTGCTCCATGTCGGGTTTTAGGCTGTCCTGGCCTTCTTCCTGTGGTTCTTTCGGAATCACCAGAGCCAGAATAATGTAGAGCAGAATACCTGCGCCATTAATCAGGGTCAGAAGCACAAAAGCAACCCGTACCCAGACCGTCTCGACCCCCAGATACTGGGCCAGTCCCGCACAGACCCCGCTGATCTGCTCGTCCCTGCGGCTACGATACAGCCTGCGCGGTTCGCTCATCCTATCCACCTTGCCCCACCCCCGGTTCATTTGCGGTGGGGGCTTCGGGCATCACGAAATACAGCACCACATAGGCCAGCACCCCACCACCCCAGACGATCGCGGCCAGCACAAACAACAGCCGTACCACGGTGGGATCGAGGTTGAGGTACTCGGCGATACCTCCACAGATCCCCCAGATCATTTTCTGTTGTTGGCTACGGTACAAACGCTTGGGTGCATTCATTGCTCTCCCTCCTTCACCTTGAACTGGACTTCCGATTGATTGGAACCCGTTCCAGGCTCAGCGCGCCGCATCAGCAGATAAACACCCACCGCCAACAAGGCCAGCGGGAAAATGTAGGCCGCCAGCCCTTGCAATGCTGTAGCCGTAACCAGGGTCAGAGCCAAACAGGCCAAAGCTGGGAACACCGCCCAACGTTGCCCCACCAGGAAGACCACCCCAAAGGTAATGGCCAGTCCCAAGAAGAACCGCACCCCGCCTGCGTTATCCTGTGCACCCGAGCCCGCCACCACTCCCAGGGTCAAGAGGGTGCCTCCAGGAATCAAGGCCCACCAGTTGCCGGGTCGGACCAAGTAAACCGCCACAAAGCCCAGGCCAATCGCAGCCAAAAAGACGCCCCCTCCCAGGTTGCCCCCCAGAATGGGTTCAAACAAGATCAAGGTGCCCAGGCCTAGCAGGGTAAAGCCTGGAATGAGCGGCCACCACTGGCTGTGGTTTTGTTGGTAATACCAGATAAAACCTGCCCCCGCTGCCAGGAAAATGCCACCCCAGATCCAACCAGCGATCTGAAGGCCCATGTTCTGAAGTAAAAATAAGACCCCAAGAGCCACCAGAATCCAGCCCCAGGTCTGCGAGTTGTTTTTCATAAGCACCCCTCTTAAGGCTAAGACCTACCTGATGTTTTCCCCTGTTCTTGCGGCCAGAAGTACCTACCCATGACCTACGCCACCCCCAGGTTTCCACTTTTGTTTTGGGCGATGGAATGAGCTATCACTCAGGAATTGTGCCCAGTCCCTACTTACTGCAAATGACCTGTGTGCTTTACCTGGGCGCAACATGGCTCCTTTCTGCCCTCCAGACTGCCACCTCACGATTACCAAAGCATTACAATCAGGCCTGGAGGCTCTCAGAATCCGGTGTACTTATTTCACTCCCATGTAGATTTCAAATATTGTATTTCGGAATTAATACTAACATTAGATAGTTTAAAATCAGGACATACAAAATACACGATTCCCTCGAAAAGTCGCGGCAGCCATAACACCGCATCTAACCCCTTAGGATGGAGGGTGGCATTTCAGAGCCACAAGAAAGAACTTATAATGGCGGACGGCAAAATGGGGTGCTCAAAGAGCAGCCCGCAGATTGAGGCAAACCACCGGAGGCAAGTGTGAATCTACACGAATATCAGGCCAAAGACATCCTCGCCAAGTACGGCATCCCGGTTCCCCCAGGCAAGGTCGCCTTCACCGCCGATGAGGCCAAGCAAATTGCCACCGAATACGGCGATCTGGTCGTCATCAAAGCCCAGGTACACACCGGTGGGCGCGGCAAAGCAGGGGGGGTGAAGCTGGCCCGGAACCCCGAAGAGGCCCGCGAAAAAGCAGCTCAGATTCTAGGTTTGAACATCAAGGGTTTCATCACCAAAAAGGTGCTGGTAGCCAAAGGCATCAACATTGCCAAGGAATACTACGCGGGCATGATTCTGGATCGGGTAACCCAGCGGGTGGTGCTGATGCTCTCCAAGGAAGGGGGCATGGACATCGAAGAAGTGGCTGCAACCCGTCCCTATGCCCTGATCAAATACCCCATCAACCCCACCACCGGGCTGCGCCCCTTCGAGGCACGGGAACTGGTCAAGCGGGCGGGCATGGAGGGCAACCTCAACAAGCTGGCCGACGTGCTGGTCAAGCTCTATCAAGCCTATGTGGGCATTGATGCTTCCACAGCAGAGATCAACCCGCTGGTAATCACCGATGCCGGCGAGGTAGTGGCCGCCGACGCCAAAATCGTGCTGGATGACAACGCCCTATACCGCCACCCCGACCTCACCCCGCTGCGCGAATTCGAAGCCGAGCATCCCTTGGAAGTCGAAGCCTCCAACTATGGCTTTAGCTATGTCAAGCTCGATGGCAGCGTGGGTGTGATTGGCAACGGGGCGGGGCTGGTGATGTACACCCTCGACCTGGTGCAACGAACCGGGGGCAAAGCCGCCAACTTCCTGGATATTGGCGGTGGAGCCAAGGCCGATACTGTATACAACGCCCTCAAGGTGGTGCTCAAAGACCCTGATGTAAAAGGTGTTTTCATCAACATCTTCGGTGGCATTACCCGCGCCGATGAGGTGGCCAAGGGTGTGATCCGGGCTATGGATGAGGGTATCCTGACCAAGCCCGTCGCCATGCGCGTGGCCGGTACTGCCGAACAAGAGGCCAAGGCCCTTTTGAAAGGCCGTCCGGTTTATATGTATCCCACATCCGTAGAAGCAGCCAAAGCCATTATCTCGATGACAGGAGGTGCTAAGTGAGCATCCTGGTCAACAAAAAAACCAATGTGATCGTCCAGGGCATCACGGGGCGTGAGGGAGCCTTCCACGCCGAGGCCATGATAAATGCCGGCACCAAGGTGGTAGCTGGTGTTACTCCGGGCAAAGGTGGACAGACCACGCTGGGTCTGCCGGTCTACGATACGGTCAAGGAAGCAGCTGTGCACCACCACATTGATGCTTCAATCATCTTCGTGCCTGCGCCGGGCGCAGCCGATGCAGCCCTCGAGGCCGCCAATGCGGGGGTTCCGCTGGTGGTGTTGATTACCGAGGGTATTCCTACCATGGATATGGTCAAGGCAGTGGCCGAGATCAAGGCCCTGGGCAACGTGCGCTTGATCGGGGGTAACTGCCCCGGTTTGATCACCCCAGGAGAATGCAAGCTGGGTATCATGCCCGCCAGCGTGTTCAAAAAGGGCCGGGTGGGGCTGATTTCTCGTTCGGGCACGGTAACCTACGAAACCGCCAAGGCTCTTTCCGACGCGGGCTATGGCATCTCGACCTGCATCGGCATCGGGGGCGACCCCATTATCGGTACCACCTTTAAAGACCTCCTACCGATGTTTAACGACGATCCCGAAACCCACGCAGTGGTGGTTTGCGGCGAGATTGGTGGTTCGGACGAGGAAGACGCTGCCGCTTACATCAAAGAACACATGAAGAAGCCGGTGGTGGGCTTTATCGGTGGGCGCAGCGCGCCCAAGGGTAAGAAAATGGGCCATGCCGGGGCCATCATCATGGGCAACGTGGGCACCCCCGAGAGCAAGCTGGCTGCTTTTGCCGATGCTGAAGTGCCGGTGGCCGAGACCATTGACGAGATTGTGGAGTACGTGCGGGCCAAGTTAGGCTAGCCCAGACCAGAACCCTTAGGGCGACTGCTGGTCGCCCTTTTTGATGAGGTGGTTTGTGGGCATGAGTAATCAAATACAACATTCAAGCAATCAGACTGGGCCGATGCAATCCCAGAGTACTCCGCTGGCATTCGCGCTGGGGGCAAACTCGAGATAAACTTTATAACACAACTCAGAACTTGCACCTAAGAATCCCATACATAAATCCTCGAACTCCAATCCCTTAACACCGGTCATTCCGACGAAGGAGGAATCTGATACCGCACGGACACAGGCGATTTCCTTGACCGCACCCTATCAGATTCCTCGGCAAACTGCGCCTCGGAATGACAGGGTTTTTTCAGGATGTTGCCACTTTTGCGCGGTTTTGTATCACTGCAAGTTTTGAGACAATCCATATATATAGGTTGCCGATGTGGCCGCTATGCACAAAACATATCTCCGACCCTATCCAGCCTCCTGGGCGAACTGGTTGATCTCGAGATGGGATGCGCTGGGGATGTGGTTCTGGCTTCCCTATTTTGGGTTGTTTGTGTTGCTGGCGCTGGCCCAGACCCTGGCCAAGTGGTGGGATGGCAGTCTGGCCGTGGGGCAATTCCTACCCCTGCAAATTCTGGTAGCGAGCTATATTCCCTTTGGATTTTGTCGGCAGCTTTTTGGGAATGCTCGACTAAAGCAACACTCTGGCACGTTACAACCAAGAGTTTGTTGGGACTTGCAACGGCTTGCCTGTCGCTTAGGGTACTCATCGGCGGAATCAGCCCACCGATCGGGCAATTCGTCTCAAAAACGCAAAAGCATGCCTCGAGCCTATGGCGCGGCTGCTTGTTTTGTATAGCGTTCCCAGGCCACCAGCGCGTTGCCCAGGGTGTAGCCACGATTCACCAGGAAGCGGATGGCTTTGGGTTTCTCGCCTTTGTGGCGGCTTTTGTAGCGATCCAGCAAGGCGACTGCCTCTTGTACCGGGTCATTCTGGGATTCCTGCTCGGCCACAACCCGGTCTACAATGCTGCGAGAAACACCCTTTTCCAGTAGTGCTCGGCGCAGTTTAGTCGCACCCCACTTGCCCGCATAAAGCCGGGCGTAGCCCTCAGCATACTGCTGGTCATCGAGATACCCCAGACTCTTGACCCGTTGCAACACCGCCCCCACCACCTCCGGCTTGGCCCGTCGCGCCAGTTTTTGACGCAACACCGACTCCGAGTAGGCCCGTACACCCAGCACCCGCACTGCATACAGAAACAGTTCGTCGGGAGTCTCGTCCTTCATTCAGCCAATCATGCCACGGGCATAATGAGAGTTGTAAGCCGTCCTCGAGCAGTTTTCGAAGTTTCAGGCCGTACCCCTAAGCTGCGCCACGCTGAGCTTGTCAAATCCGATCCAAAAAGGTCGCTAGGGAAAATGCTTTCTTCGCCGCAAGCGGGGTGGCACGCGGGTTTGCGTTCGGTAGCGATAAACAGGAGTAAGTGTTGCCGGGCAGTACACGGCTTCTTTCCCCCTTCAGCAGATAAGTCACTCAGTAAGTTGTTAACCGAAAACACTGTCCAGAACTGCTTGGTGCCGGGAATGGGACTCGAACCCACACGGGCTTGCGCCCAACGGATTTTAAGTCCGTAGCGTCTACCATTCCGCCATCCCGGCAGGCACAAGCTATAGTTTAGCGTTTAAACGCTTTCTGACAAACCGGCCATTGTCCAGCCACCGATCAACCATCCGTCTTGTGAACAATTGTGCATAATTCTTAGCCGGGATAAGACCTGGCCTGAGATCGGCCTGGGGACAATTGGCTCTAACCGATAGTGCTGGGTAATTGCGAAACTATTCGAGTACGGGGTTTTTTCTGCCTACAGTCAAGCAGCACCGAAAGTTAATTACGGCCAAGCCACCTGAGCAGAGAAATACCTGGATACCCCAGAGGGTTTATGTGGAATTTTTTTGGAGTCTTGAAGTGCCCCCAGGGCTCTCGAGCCCTGGGGTGTTGTTGGAGGTGAGTAAAAGACATGGAAGACCCTAGGCCAAACCTGATGCCGCCCATCGGCCCAGAGGAGGAGATGCGGCTGCTCGAGCAAGCCGACCGAAACCTCGGCGTGTTATTGCAGGGCAGCCCGGATTCGCGACTGGGCAAAGCCCTGGCCAAGAACGGCCTAAGCCGCCGCGACCTGGTCAAATGGGCCGCGGTCATGGCCGCTACCCTGGGGCTACCTCCCAGCTTCACCGGGCGGGTGGCCAGGGCCGCCGAAGCCGCCCCGCGCTTGCCGCTGATCTGGCAGGAGTTACAATCCTGCACCGGCAACTCCGAAGCCCTCCTGCGCAGTGCCAACCCTGGGGTAGAAGACATCATCCTAGATCTGCTCTCGCTGGAATACTCCGAAGTGCTGATGGCTGCGGCGGGCGACCAGGCCGAAGCGGTGCTGGAAGAGAGCATGAAAAAACATAAAGGCCAGTATATTGCTGTCTTTGAAGGATCATTGCCGCTGGCCCAGGATGGAATCTTCCTGACTATTGGCCACAAAGGCGAACGGGGCACCGAACTGGTCAAGCGCATTGCCCGTGATGCCAAATACGTTATCAACGCCGGAACCTGCGCAGCCTATGGCGGCATCCCGAAGGCCGGCCCCAATCCTACCGGAGCCACCGGCATCAAGTCTTACCTGCGGGCCAACAACATTAATACCCCCGTCATCAACCTGCCGGCCTGTCCGGTCAGCCCCACCAACATCGTGGGTACCATTCTGGAAGTGGTGATGTTTGGCCGGGTTCCCCAGCTCGATGCCTATGACCGCCCGATCTGGGCCTATGGCACCCGCATCCACGACAAGTGCGAGCGGCGTGGCAACTTCGATGCTGGCGAGTTTGTGCAAAGCTGGGCCGATCTCGAAGGGCTCAAGCGGGGTTACTGCCTCTACAAGGTTGGCTGCAAGGGCCCCTTCGCCTACAACAACTGCGGTGTGGTGCGCTACAACCAGGGCACCTCCTGGCCGATCATGGCGGGCCACGGCTGTGTCGGCTGTAGTGAACCCGATTTCTGGGATGCCATGACGCCCTTCCACCAGCCGGTCGCCAGCCGGGTCTACTCGCCACCTCCGCTCAACGATGCTACTGCCGACACTATAGGGCGTTGGGTATTGGGCGCTGCCACCGTGGGAATTGCGGCCCATGCGGTAGGAACCCTGATCCGTTCGGCCCTCGAGAACCGCAAGAGCGAAGCCCCGACGGAGCCCAAGGAGTGAGTCATGGCTGAACGTATCGTGGTAGACCCCATCACCCGGATTGAAGGCCACCTCCGCATTGAGGCCTCCCTCAACGACCAGGGCCAGATCAGTCAGGCTTATAGCTCCGGCACGGCCTTCCGGGGTATCGAACTGATCATGCGGGGGCGCGACCCCCGCGACCTCGGCATCTTTACCCAGCGCATTTGCGGGGTTTGCACCTACCAGCACTACGAACGCAGCACCGAGGCGGTCGAGCGGGCTTACGGGGTACGCATCCCGCCCAATGCCCGTCTGGTACGCAACCTGTTGTGGAGTGCCCAGGTGCTCCACGACCACGTGGTGCACTTCTATCACCTGCACGGGGTGGACTGGTTCGACATTGTTTCGGCCCTCAGTGCCTCGCCCGCCAAGGCGGTGCAGGTCGCTAAGCAGTATCATGCCAACCCCTACAACGCCTCCGAGAGCCACTACGGGTTGGTAGCCCAGCGCCTGACCAGGTTCGCCCAGAGCGGGCAGCTCGGCCCCTTTGCGGGTGCCTACTGGGGACACCCCGCCTACAAGCTCTCGCCGGAAGAAAACCTGATTATGGCCTCGCACTACCTCGACGCGCTGGCCGTACAGCGGGTGATGTCGCAGATGGAGGCCATCTTTGGGGCCAAGAGCCCCCACCCTCAGAGTCTGGTCGTGGGGGGCGTGACTTCGGTGCGCGATGCCCTCAGCGCCGAACGGATTGGGCAGTACATATTCATGCTCAAGCAGGCCCAAGACTTCATTGACCGGGCCTACCTGCCCGATCTGGTGATGATGGGCACCCGCTACAAGGACGAAGCCCTTCGCGGCGATGGGGCTGGCCTGAAGAACTATATGTCCTTTGGCGGCCTGCCACTAGACGAAGAAATCTGGGAAAACCAGAGCTTCTTCTTCCCCAAGGGCCTGATCCTGAACCGCGACCTGTCCAGGGTTTTGCCCATAGACCCCCAGAAGATCGCCGAAGAGGTTGCGCACTCCTGGTACACCTACGAGGGCGACCAGGCCGCGCTGCACCCCTTCGAGGGGCAGACCAACCCCAGCTACACCGGTCTGGAAGCCGACGGCAAGCTGAAGGTGGAGGGCAAATACTCCTGGCTCAAGAGCCCTCGCTACGACGGCAAGCCCGTGGAGGTGGGGCCACTGGCTCGCTTCATTGTGGCCTATGCGGCCGGCAACGAACCTATCCGAAAACTGATGGATGGTTATACCGCCCGCATCGGCGTACCCTTCAATTTCTGGTATTCCACCCTGGGCCGAACCGTAGCGCGGGGGTTGGAATCGAAACTGCTGGCCGATTATTTGCCGACCCTGGTGAACAACCTGGTGGCCAACGTCTCCAAGGGCGATGAGCGCTTCTTCACCGCCTATATCCCCAAAGACGGCGATGGCTTCAGCATGTCGGAAGTACCCCGTGGCGCGCTTTCACACTGGGTGCGGGTCAAGAATGGGCGTATCGAGAACTTCCAGGCGGTGGTTCCTTCCACCTGGAATGCCTCTCCCAAAGATTCCAAGGGCCAAATTGGGGCCTATGAAGCAGCCCTGATCGGGCAGAAACTGGCCGACCCCCAGAAGCCGCTGGAAATCCTGCGCACCATCCACTCCTTCGACCCCTGTCTGGCCTGTGCAGTGCACCTGCTCGACCCCAAGGGCCAGGAGCTGGCCCACCTGAAGATCAAGGTATAGGGGGATGCGATGGCTCACATCAATACCCAAAGCCCGGTGCATCTGCGCTACATCTTCGGGCGTTTTACCCGCGTCTCGCACTGGTTCCGGGTGGCCTTAATTGTGTGGCTGGCCATCAGCGGTTTCTACATCGCCAGCCCTTTCTTGGCCCCCAACCCCAACCTTCCCACCTACCTCAACTTTATCCAGGCCAATATTCGCAGCCTTCATGTCCTCAGCGGCTGGATCTTGCTGGCCCTCACACTGATTCGCATTTACGAGTTCTTCCTGATCAAACCTGGCCCCAAGCTGGGCTTTGGCACCGAAGTCGGCATGGCACGCATTCTCTTTGATTGGAAGGCTTGGCGTGACCAGTTGGCCTTCTACCTGCTGCTCAGGCGCGAGCACCCCACCTATATCTATTCGAACTATGGCCCGCTGCAATACCTGACCTATATCGTGCTCTACATCAGTCTGGTTGCAGTGATTCTGACCGGATTGATCCTGACCGCCCCTTACCAGACCAGCGGGCTGGCGGGCTGGACCGGGCAAGTGCTGAAGCCCCTCGAGGTAGCCCTGGGTGGACTGGCCAATGTGCGGATCTATCACCACTGGATGATGTGGGTGATGATTGTGTTCACGGTAGTACACATCTATATGGTGGCCTGGTATTCGATTCGCAGCCGCACGTTGATCCTCGAGACGATGGTCTCGGGCTACAAGGCCGAGGACATTCAACCGCAGAAGTAACGCCAGGGGTCGAAAGTCGGGATGGGCCTCTGCAACCGCCCTGGGCTCTCTACAGTCTCCCCCCCCCTGGGGACTGCTGGGCGGCTCGCGGGGTCGGGGGGTAGAGAGATCATCGAGTCCTGCACGGCCCGCCGAAAACATCCTTCGACACGGAATGATTCCTGGGGACACCTGTCCTGGATTGACTGGGGATACTTGTTTGCAAAGGATGGGCGAATGGCTGCTGAGATTCTGCTGATGGGCGTGGGCAACCTCTTCTATGGCGACGAGGGGGTAGGGGTGGTGCTGGTCAATCGGATCAAGGAAAAATACACCTTCTCAGAGCGCCTCGAGATGGTGGATGGCGGAACCCTGGCCTGGAACCTGTTGCCCCTGCTGTCGGGCCGTGAGCAGGTAATTGTAGTGGATGCGGTAGCGGCGGAGCCAGGGGAAATCTACCGATTTACGCTGCACGACATCCCCAGTGCAATCCAGTACGGCAAGCTCTCCTCGCACGAGTGGGAGATGCCAGAGCTGCTCCGTGCAATGGAGTTATACGGCGACCTACCGCCCACCACTTTCATTGCCATCGGGGTCAGCTCACTGGCTGAGGTGAGCGCAAACCTACAAATCCAGCTCAGTCCCCTCATCGAGAAACGTCTGGAAGCCCTCGAACAGGTGGTCTTGCAGGAGCTGGCATCGTTGGGAATGGTGCCTCTAGCCAAAACCAATCCCCTTCGGGACAACGCACGCCCACTACCCCAAGAGGTTGACCATGCATGAATTGGGTTTGGTACAGAGCATTCTCGACATCGCCGAGACCTATGCCCGCCGCGAAGGGGCCAGCGCCATCCGCGAGATTGGTCTCAAGGTGGGGGCCATGAGCGGCGTGGAAAAAGCAGCCCTCGAGTTTGCTTTCGAGGCCACCAAGCAAGGCACCCTGGCCGAGCAGGCCCGTCTGGCAGTACATTGGGTGCCGCTGGTGGCTTTTTGCGAAGAATGCGAAGTGGGGTTTGAGGTAAAGAGCCCCTTCGGAATCGCCCTGTGTCCGGTCTGCAACGAAGCCATCGCCACGCTACAGCAGGGGCAGGAGTTGGAAGTGGACTACCTGGAAGTGGTGTAAGGGAGGCAGTATGGCCGAGGTCAAGGAAATTGCCATTGAATTATCGGTGCTGGCCGAGAATGCCCACGAGCGCGGGCGGCGCATCCGCGTAGAAAAAGGCGTGATGGCCCTTAACGACCAGTACGCCGCCGCCAATCGCAAGCGCCTGGGGGCCGCCAAGGTCAGGACACTGAACGTGCTTTCTTCGCCAGGGTCGGGCAAGACCACGCTGCTCTCGCGCACGCTGCTGGAACTGGGGGACGAACTGAAGATGGCGGTGATCGTGGGCGACCTTGCCACCGACAACGATGCCCAGCGCTTGCAAGTGGGTGGGGCCACGGCGGTGCAGATTCAAACTGGGACCTTCTGTCACCTCGAGGCCGCGATGGTCTCGCGGGCCCTCGACGCGCTGAACCTTGAAGAACTTGATCTACTCTTTATCGAGAATGTCGGCAACCTGGTCTGCCCAGCCTCCTACGACCTGGGCGAGAACGCTCGAGTGGTGCTCTTCTCCACTACCGAGGGTGAAGATAAGCCGCTCAAATACCCACGCATGTTCAAAAGCGCCGATCTGGTGCTCATCACCAAGAGCGACCTGGCCGAGGTGCTGGGCTTTGACCGGGCCCTGGCCCTGGAAAACCTCCACCAGGTAGCCCCCAAAGCAAAAGTGCTGGAAGTCTCGGCCCGGAGTGGCTCGGGCCTGGAGTCCTGGTATCGTTACCTGGCCCAGCAAATCTCCTAAAGGCATCACCCCTCCCGACCATGCAAGACCCGCTGGACGAGCTATCTTCGCAGATACTGCGCCTGCGGGTGCGGGGTGTAGTGCAGGGCGTGGGGTTTCGCCCGTTTATTTTTCGACTGGCCCAACAGTGGGGGTTATCGGGTTGGGTGCGCAACGACCTCGAGGGGGTGCTGATCGAGGCCTCGGCCCCGCCGGAGGTACTGGCCCAGTTTGTCCAGGCCATCCACCAGCAGGCCCCTCCCGCCGCCAGGATCGAGCACATCGAGGTTCTGCTGCAGCGCTCGGGGCGCTTGCCCGAAGGCTTCGCCATCGTGGAGAGCCAGGCCAGGGGCCCTGTCGCTACCCTGATCTCCCCCGACCTGACCCTCTGCCCGGACTGCCTGCGCGAGTTATTCGACCCCACCGACCGCCGCTACCGCTATCCCTTCATCAACTGCACCCACTGCGGCCCGCGCTACTCCATCATTCAGCAACTGCCCTACGACCGCCCCCTCACCACCATGCGGGCCTTCGAGATGTGCCCCGATTGTGCCCTCGAGTATCAGGATCCGCTCAACCGGCGTTTTCACGCTCAACCCATCGCTTGCCCCGCGTGTGGCCCTCGAGTTCATTTGTGGAACACATACCTACAGCCCATCGCGTCGCAACACCCGGCCATCGTGCAGGCCGCAGGGCTGCTGCGGGAGGGTCAGATTCTCGCCATTAAAGGGCTGGGCGGCTACCACCTGGCCTGCGACGCGACCCAAGCCGATACGGTTACGCGGCTGCGGGCTCATAAGCAACGCAGGTTCAAGCCCCTTGCACTGATGGTGCAGGATATCGAAGTGCTGGATGGCTATGTTGAACTCTCGCAGCCGGCAGTGCGCCTCCTGACCAGCCACCAGCGGCCCATTGTGCTGCTGCCCAAAGGCCCAACCCCGCTGCCCGAGGCCCTTGCACCCGGCAGCCCCGATCTGGGCGTGATGCTGCCCTATACGCCCTTACAGCACCTGCTCTACGCTCTGGGCGCACCTGCACTGCTGGTAATGACCAGCGCCAACCGCTCGGGGGAGCCGATGGTCTACCGCGACGAGGATCTGGGCAGGCTGTCCGGGCTGGCCGACTACTTCCTGGTAGGCGAGCGACCCATTGCCCGCCGGGTAGACGACTCGGTTACGGCCCTGGCCGATGGTAAGCCGATGATCCTGCGCCGGGCCAGGGGCTTCGCACCCGCGCCGGTGCTCTACTCCGAGCGCTTCAACCAACCGATACTGGCACTGGGGGCCATGCTCAAGAACTCGATTGCCCTCTGCATCGGCGGCCAAGCCCTGGTCAGCCAGCACCTGGGTGACCTGGAAGAACTGGAAGCCCGTCTGGCCTTCGGCGAAACCATCCAAGACCTGACCCAGATGTACCAGGTAGATCTGGAGCAAACCCTGGTCGTGCACGATCTGCACCCGGATTATCCTTCTACCCAGTACGCCGCCGAATTACCTGGCCCCAAGCTGGCCGTACAGCACCACCAGGCCCACATCGCCTCGGTGCTGGCCGAACACCAGTGCTGGGAGGAAACCGTGCTGGGCTTTGCCTTCGATGGCGCGGGGCTGGGCCTGGACGGGGCCGTCTGGGGCGGGGAAGTGTTGGTGGGTTCACTGGAACAGGGCCTGAAGCGGGTGGCCCACCTGCGCTATGCCCCCCTGCTGGGAGGTGACGCGGCGGCTGCCTACCCGCCCCAAGCCGCTCTGGGATTCTTGCAGGAGCTGACAGGCTGGGAGCACCTGCTGCCCGAGCGCAGCGTACAGCAGGGAAAAAACCTGCTCCGCTCCAAGCTTCCGATTCCCTCCACCAGCAGCATCGGGCGCTTGTTCGACACCGTAGCGGCGCTGTTGGGCTTTCACGCCCGGCAAGACTTTGAAGGGCAGGCCGCCATCTGGCTGGAAAACCTGGCCAGTACCGCTGGCGGGGCCAGTACCGCTGGCGGCGCCAGTACCGCTGGCGGGGCCAGTACCCACCGATCCGCCCAACCTCTGGCCGGATTTGTGCTTCCACTGAACCAGACTTCGGGGCTCTTGCAGTGGGACTATCGTACCTTGTTGGAAACAATCCTGAATAGCCTAAATATGGACATGCCCAAGGAACAGGTGGCCTGGCGCTTCCATGCTGCACTGGCCTCGGGCGTGGTGGCGGCAGCCCAGGTTTTGCGGGAAACCTTTGCTTCTTCCAGTGTGGTGCTCTCGGGCGGGGTCTGGCAGAACCGCCTGCTGCACCAAATGGCGCTGTCAAGTCTACGGGAGCAAGGCTTTGTGGTGCGCTGGAACCAGGCTGTATCGCCAGGGGACGGCGGTCTGGCTTTGGGACAACTGGCCTTGGGGCTGAGCAGGAGGTAGGAATGTGCTTGGGAATACCCTATGAGGTAGTGGAAATTATTGATCAGGACAGCGCCATCCTGAAGCTAGGCGATACCACCCGACACTGCTTTACCGGGCTCTTGGAGGATGTGAAAGCCGGAGAATGGGTACTGTTACACGCTGGGCAGGCCATCGAAAAAATTAGTGCCACCGAAGCCCAGGAAAACCTCCGGCTCATTCACCTCTACCTGACCGGCGAACCCGCAGAGGAAACGGCATGAATGGTTTTTTTGCTTTTGTCGAACAAAAAGAGAACCAAACGCAGCAGGCCAGGGCGCTGATACTGCCCCTGCTGGAAGCCCTGCAGACAGAACAGCCCTGGACCAGTGCGAATTTCTGGTCGCTTTACCAGTTGCGACAAGAGCACGACCCCGTGGTTCAGCAAGCCCTCGAGCATCTGCGCCAATACGCCATTCCCCTGCTGGAGCACGAGGAGCAGCTAAGCCATCTAGACCTCGAGGCGTTTACCGAGCGCATGGTGGAGATAGAGCAGCGTTTCTGGGAAGAACACTACGCCCAAGCCGGGAACCCGCTCAGCCAGGCCACGGACTATCTATGCGGTGTGCATACCCTGCACGAATCCGATGTGCGCGGCCTGGTGCAGCAAAGCCTGTATGACGTGGAGATGATCGCATCGGCGCTGGGGGTTCCCGCCGACTGCCCGACCTGCAAGCGCGGCATCCAGCGAGTTGTGTTGGAGGAACTTAGGCGAGTCAAAGCCCACAAGACCCTGGCCTGATTCCCCACTAGGAGCACGATGCAGACTATAAATTCTCCTGCTTTACGTACACAGCCCATCCGCAAGGCCCAGGATCTGGCCCAGGCTGCCGAGTTGCTGGCCGAAGCCGCCGAGCGCGAAGGCTACCAGGTGGTCGCCGTACATCCCTTGTTTCAATACGCCGGTGAAGACTACAGCGGCCCCAGGGTGGTCAACCTCGAGCTAGACGCACCCAAACTGGATCGGGCCTTTTTGGCCGGCAAGCCCGAGGTGGGTTTGTTGCTTCCCCTGCGGGCAACGCTATTTGAGAAGGGGGGTGTGTTGTGGGTGGCGATGCTGGATGTGGCCGTCTACCGCAACTTTCTGGGCGAACTTCCGCCCGAGGCCAGCCGCCTGCTGGACTGGATGGAAGTGACGCAGGAAATCCTTTTCAAAGCCCTGACCGGGTAAAAAAGGACTTTCTTCCCTATACCCAAGCGAACCTAAAGGGTAGAAATAGAGTAACCCACCCTGGTGGGCATCCAAAAACGCTTGTGGGTTCCCCTCCCTAGCCCACAAGCGTTTATTTTGCTTTTTATCTAGGGATTTTCCCTCGCCAAAGCTAACGCCTGGTGGGGTGCAAGAAACGGATTGTGGTTAGGGTTCAGGGCGGTTGCCGCGCCGGGTGCGAGGGCCTAGGTTGCGCTTTTGGGTTGGCTCCACCGGCCCCTCGCCAACCCCCAAGGGGATGTATACGCCATCGAGGTACTCGATGGCCTTGCGCTCGCTGCCGAACTGGGTGCGGAGCTGGCGCACGTCGGTTATTTCTTTACGCTTTTTCCCTTGTACCATCTCCGCTCCTTTTCTTCCGCACTATACGCGAAAACGCCCACGGCGGGGGCCTCGGAATTGTTGCACTCGAGCTTCGGCTCGAGTGCAACCCGGGCGGTTGATGATGCCGCCCCAGTTGGCCATTTTCAATCCTTACTCGAGCGTTCGCTCGGGTGCTGCGTTTGGCCTGGGGGGTTCGCGCGGCCTGCCCAGGGGATCAGATCACCAGCGGGTCGTCGAAATCCTGGTATTTGTCCAGTCCGTGCACCCGTAGGCATTTGTCGCGTCCGCCCATCAGGGTGTAGATGCGCAGGCTGTCTTTGTCGGGTTTCATGACTTTGAGCAGTTTGGCTTCCATGTCCTCGAGCTGGGCTTTGGTCACCCGGCACTCGAACACCGACATCTGTACCCGTTGGCCAAAGTTCTTGCATACCTTGGCTACCCGCACCAGCCGCGACTGACCGTCCTCCGAGGTCACGTTCACATCGTAGGTGACCAGAATGTCCAGCCGTTCCACGCTTACTTCCCCACAAAGGCCGGATACTCTGGCAGGTCGCCGCGCAGGTAGCGAGCCAGCAGGCGGGCCTGGATGTGTGGCAACAAGCCCACCGCAACTGGCTCTTTGAACAGGGGGTGCTGGACGGTTTCCTGCCTGCGGGTCTGGAAGGCCACAATCACCGCCTTGCGCCCTTCTTCGTTCAGCATCTGCGCCCCGCCGGGCCGCTCCTCGAAGTGTTTGGGGGCCAGTTGCTTGCGGTTCAGGAGCGAGAGCACCAGCCGGTCGGCCCACCAGGCCCGAAACTCCTCGATCAGATCCAGCGCCAGCGCATTGCGCCCAGGCCGCAGGGCGTGCAAAAAGCCCACCTGCGGGTCGAGGCCCACCCCCTCCAGCGCGGCGGTGCACTGGGTAGTGAGCAGGGCGTATACAAACCCCAGCAAAGCGTTCACCGGGTCGCGCGGGGGGCGTTTGTTACGCCCATCGAAGCGAAACTCGCCCGAGAGCAACAGGTCGCCAAAGGCGGCAAAGTAGCTGCTGGCGGCGTTGCCCTCCAGCCCCCGCACCTCGTCTACGCTGCGGGCCTGGGGCAGGTGGCGCAAGGCGCTCTCGTGCTCGTAGACGGCCTGGGCCAGGGCCTCGGTCTCGCCGCGTTCGCGCACGGCCCGTTGTAACACGCCGCGGGTGTTGCGTAGCTTGGCCTCCACAAAGCGCTGGGCCAGGTAGAGCGAGCTCGACGAGGATTCCAGGGCCTGGTGCTGGGCCCGGCGCAACAACACGTTGCCCGAAATGGGGCCGGCCAGCCGCCCCTGAAAACGCCCGCTCTCGCTGAACCAGGCCAGTTCACGCCCATCCTGGGCACAGCGATGCAGCAAAAAGGGCGACAACAACACATTGCCAAAAAGCGCCAGCCCGCCCAGGTGGTGCAGAGGGATTTGCCGCAACACGCTCTTTTCCTGCTCGATGCGGAGGGTGTCGCCTTCCAGGCGCAGGTAGGCCCCTTGGGTCTGGACGTATAGGGTGTTGAGCAGTTGGCTGGTCATGAGAATTCCTCTCCTGGGATCTGGAGAAGCCTTTGCAGCGCCTGGGGAACTTCGGGCATGCAGGATTGTAATAGCGAACATGCCGGGCAGCGGTTATCTGCCACCGGGGATGGCAGCTTGTCCTGAGCCATGAGCTGCCGCACTGCACTTATAACCAATAGGGTCTCGGCGCGTAGTTCGGGTGTAAATGGCATCACCCGTCGCCGTCTGGTGGCCTTATAGAACAGTGCACCCTCCGGTACGGGCACACCGAACATCTCTTCCAGACACAGGGCCTGGGCACAGAGTTGAACCTCGTCCGACCGTTTGGCCCAGCGATTGCCCACCTTGTACTCTATCGGGTAGGGAATCCCATCCACAAACTCCACCACATCGCCTTTCCCCACCAGCCCCAGGCGATCCGACCACAGGGGCAGGGCACGTTCTACCAGCACGCCTTCGCGCTGCAAGCCCTCGGGAATATCTACGTTTTCGTGGGCACGGGTGCCGCGCAGAGTATACTCGTTATCTTCCCAATCGCTCTCGAGCAAAATCAGAGCACATCGCCTTGGACAGTACGTGTATTGGGCCAGAGCGCTAATCGGGATAGGCTCCTGGTCGTGCATGGTTTAGTCCTTCCAGGGCTCGAAACTGTCTTTGGGGTAGTCCCGCCACCACAGCCCGCTGGAGCAAAACACCTCGTACTCGCGCCCGTGCTGGGTCAGCTCGAAAACGTAGAGCGCTCCACCCACTTCGGCATAAAAAAGCCGCTCGGAGGTGGGGCCCTTTGGGTAGCCCAGCGCGTCACCACCTCCACTCTTACGTTCGCTTTGGCCCAGGCGGCCTGGCAGGCGTAGTCGCTCGAGCAGGTGACGGTATCTGCTTTGCGTAGAAGGGTCAAAGCCCTCCCAGCTTCGCCGGGCTTTTTTGGAAAGATATACCGGTATGGCCTGGGACTGCTCGAGCTCGAGGCGGAAGGCCTCGAGGTAGGCTTGCCCCAACGGCGAAAGCATGGCATAGCCGTCGGGGGTGTCTTCCAACAGCAGCCGAACCTCGAGTTCGTAGACCAGCCCGCGCATTCGGCTCTCGACCTCGGTCTTGGGGCGGGGCTCGGCGTCCACCCAGTCGAAAAAAGCCTCTTCCCTAAGCAAAATTCCGCTGTCCCAGCCAAAGGGCGAGGGCGGTAGCGTCACCACCTCGCGGAACCTCTCGTGGATGTAGCACACCGGAACCTTGAAGATCAGCCCCAGCGCCGTGGCGTAGGCGATCTCGGCCTTGAAGCCCCCGGTGGCGTTGATGACCACCTCCTTCTGCGCCCTGGCGGCCTTGCGAATCTCGCCCGCCAGGGTCTGTACGAAGTGCTTCAGACCATAGTCTACGAAGCCCTGGGCCTCGTAGGCCAGGCCCTCGATGCGCACGACGCCGCACGGGCCTTTGCGCAGCCAGTAGCGCCGCACTAGGTTGGCGGCCCGTGCGCCCTCCTCGGTGTCGCTGTGCAGCAGCACCACCTCATCGCCTTGCTGCCAGATGCCCAGCAGCGAGTTGGTCTCGGCGCTGGCGGCGTGGGGGTCGCGCTCCAGGTAGGCCAAAACTTCCTCGTCGGAGACCCTGGCCTCGCGCCGGGCGTTCAGCAGCAGGCTGGTGCCCACGGTGGTGAGAATGACCGTGCTCATAGGGGCTCCGGTAGCTCGAGGCCGAGCGGGCGCACGGCATTCCGTAGATCGCCGGGTAGGGACTTGGCCTTCTTTAACGTGGTGTCTGTGGTGGATTTTTGCTTCCTCATGCCGAAGTGCGCGTAGTCGTTGCGCTGGTCGGAGACTCTCTGCCATAACTGAATGAAACACAGCCAGGCCGGGGGGATCACCTTCAGCCGCTTTTGCTCCTCGTGCTTCTGGCGTTTGGTATCCCCCGCTTTTTCGGCCTGCTTTTCGGCCTCCGATTTATGCTCTAAAACCTTGGCGAAGGTACTCAGCCACTCTTCTGCGAGTTGCCGTTCCTCCTTGTTTTCGGAGAACCAGCCGTCGGTTTTCCAGATGCGCACCGATATCATCCATTCGCGGGCCAGTGCGATGGATTGTGCATACTGCTGTTGCTTCGAGTAGCGGGTTATCTGCGCGAACTGGGAGCGGATTGGGTCTTCATCGGCAATCGGCTCTATGGCGTTTTCCAACTTATTTTCCAGCAGGCGCAGCGGCTGATACCCCAGGGTGTAAGATTGTTGCTTCAGGTCTTGAATAACCTTCAACAACTTCCGCGCAGAGTCCGTGACCTCGGTCGTGCGATTGAGAACCATTGCATTCGTAAATCTTTCCAGATCACTGCCCAGGTCTTTCAACAACTGACTCTTGGAACTGACCAGCAGTTCTTTGAACCTTCGCCCGTCCCCGGTCTCCACGAACCGGCTGGTCGCGCTGGCCCAGTCCAGCATGGTTAGAAAGGGAGCGAGGTCGAACACCGGAGCCACCTTCCCATCACCTGCATCGAAAGCCCCGTAAAGCACGTGCTGGACGTTAACACTTTTTGCCGCCCTCAGGAAGCTCACTGCTAATAGCGCCAGCACCGGCAGTGAGCGAAAGCCATGGGTAACATCCAACACCAGGTCGGCTTTAGCGGGGATGTTCTGCTCGATTCTGTTGTATATCTCCCAGTACTCATCAGTGTTTTTTCCGTCTGGGATGGGTACTATTTCGGTTTTTGGCACAAGGGCTTTTACCATTTGACCATGCGCATCGTTAGCCTTTTCCGTAGCCAAGACCAGCATGTCAGACTCGGGGAACCACTCGTCCAGCGCTACTTGAATCAGGCTGTGAGACTTGGCCTGCCTGCCCTGCCAGTTGTAACTAACCTCACTGTACTTGTTGGCACCCAGCAGTGTCAGGATAATCACGACTCCTCCAGCAGGGCTTTTAGGGTCTGGTAGTACTTTTCCTTCTGCAAACCCCAACCGTCCAGGTGCTCGAAGATGGCCTGGGCGGTTCGTTTGCGGCTTCCGACGGGGTGCTTCTGCAATTCCTGGATAAACCAGCGGGTTTCGTTAGCGGCATTGTTACCCTTTATAGCTTCGATACGCCGCTTGTAGGTCTGGTACAACTCCTCGCCCAGCTCAGTCTCGCTCTTGGGCTTCTCCGGTAGTTTCACCTCGAAGTAGCCATACCCGGCGTTGGTCTTGCCACCCAGACCCAGGTTTTCCAGCCCCCACTTCAGAATCTCGGCGGCGGCGAAGACCCAGCCATCGGAGTTGCTCGAGGCGCTCGAGAGTGCTA
>JBBIUP010000038.1:0-7584 GCA_037440185.1 Meiothermus sp.
GTCCAAGAAAGTGCTTCCTGGAGGCGTTTTTGGAAGATGGCGTTATGGGCGTTACACCAAAAAAGGGGTTGTATTAAGACCAGGCCTTGAGCGGGCGCATCTTGGGCGTTTTTTTGTACTGGTGGTCTTGCATCCGCCGCAGCACTTCAGCCAGCACTTCGATGCCTTGCTCGAGGTAGGGCCCCTTATTGAGCATCACACTCTCGGCCCGGGCTGCCAGCACCGCATCCGACACCTCGGCCCTGGAAGGGGTACCCTTCTTGACCAGCCGATCCAGCACCTGGGTGGCCCAGATCACCGGCACCGAGGCAGCCTCGGCCAACCAAAGGATTTCCTCCTGCATTTCGGCCAGCCGCTGGTAGCCTAGCTCTATAGCCAGGTCGCCCCGCGCAATCATGATGGCAGTCGGCCAGCGACCCGCCGCCCGCACCATCAGGTCGGGCAGGTTGCTTACGGCTTCAGCGGTCTCGATTTTGAGCACCACCCCACGCAAGTGCAAAGGCGAGCGGGCTTCCAGCTCCCCTAGCAAACGCTCCACATCGCCCACCCGCTGCACAAAGGAGTAACCAATCAGGTCTGCGTTCCTGGCAGCAAACTCGAGGTCTTGTAAGTCTTTGGGCGTCAGGGCTTCTATTTCCAAGGAGGTATCGGGCAGGTTCAACCCTTTCTCGGGCTGCAATTTGAAGCCCTTGGGTGGGGTGTTGACCACCTGTAGTGTGGCAGCACCTGCTTTTACTTGCTCGACACGGGCCTCGAGTTTGCCTTCATCTATAAATACCCGGTGGCCTACCTGCAAACCCTCCAATGCTTGAGGAAGCCCCACCGAGGCTTGGAACAGGTAACGGTCGTCGAAGGTAGGCTTGGTGGTGAGCGCCAGTTGATCTCCCACGAAAAGTCGGCGATCCGCCCATACGGTCTCGGTGCGAAGGCGAGGGCCACTCAAGTCCATCAAAATGGGAATGGGCCGTCTCTGGGTAGCCTGTCGAACCTGCGCTATCATCTGGCCCCAGATTTCAGGGCTGCCATGCCCACAGTTGATGCGGGCCGCATCCATCCCGGCTTTAACCAACCCCTGGGCCAGCCCAGCATCGCTCGCAACCGCCTCGGGCAGTGTGACCAGAATGCGGGTTCCCTCGCCCGGCCCAAACAATTCCCGAGTAGCTACCTCGAGCAGGGCCTCGCCGGCGAAAAAACTTTCAGAGGGCGGGTAGGGCACATTCCCTCGGTCCAGCACCCGGTCTAGCGTAGCCAGCACCGAATCCAGATTCTCGCGCACCCTGGACTCAGCCCGTCCCAGCGACGACAAACCCAGCATCGCCAGGTCACGTTGAAGCGGGCGCAGATCGTGTTCGCGCAAAGCCAGGTAATCGGCTAGGTTGCGGGCCGACGGATCAAACAAAGGTCGTCCCAGGTAGGGCCTCCACTGCTGGTATTGCTCTTCTCCCTCTTGCTCGACCACCCCCCGCAACTCAGACAAGCGGCGGTAGAGCTGCTCGAGGCGGGGATATTCACCAGACTGCTGGGTACCGACCATGCCTAAGGTTTGTACCCCTGTTTCAGGGCAGTGTCAGGAGACTTCCACACCCCCTGACCAGCGTAGCCAAATCTCTTCGTAGAGTGCTCTAAAAGCCAGCTCGATGGAGTGGTTTCGCCAAGGCTTTTGGAGAACAGGTCGTTTTTGAGGCAACCTGGCTTTTTCCAAATCTCAGAGTGATTCTCACGAATAGGCCGTGCAAGCAAATTGCGATGTGATATGCATGGCTTATCGCGGTTTTCGCTATTTTTGCCGCTAATCCTGGCGACAAAAATAAGCTTGGTACAGTACTTATCCTTAGGGGGATTGCGGTATTTTTTCTGAAAACCGCTCTAATTTACGCTCCCGAATGGGAGCAAAGGTGGAAACCGCGATCACCGCAATTGCATGAAAAGACGCCCCCTAACTTCAGGGGCGTCTGGCATCCACAGAACTAGATCACTCTGAGGTTTTTGGCCTGGGGGCCTTTGCCGTTCTTGCCGGGTTCGGTTTCAAACTCTACCTGATCTCCCTCATTCAGGCTCTTGAAACCCTGGCTTTGAATGGCGGTAAAGTGCACGAACACATCGGGGCCACTCTCTTGAGACACAAAGCCAAAACCTTTTTCCGCGTTGAACCACTTAACGATACCTTTGCTCATTTGAACTCCTAATGTTCATCCGAAACCTTTTTTGGCTTTTGGGGAACACTGAATGATAGCACGGCAATCTTGGCTAGTCAAATCCATGCTCCACTGCTTGTTGCCTGCATCAACCTTGGCATATGTCCAGGTATTGCCCCCGTGACCATGTGTATTGGGCTATTGTTCTGATCGCGGTTCTCTTGGAGAAATACAACTCCGCTTAGGGATTGACCCTATCGGCTTTTCACCGTTTGGTGAACTTTGCAGTGACACAATCGGCCCGGCCAGCCGTTAGCACCAGTCGGGTTTTGCTCTTGCGGATTTTGCCTGGAACCACACCGCCCTGTGGGCCATCAAAGCTGACCCCACCATTACCTATACCCAGGCCCGTTGGATATGTCCGAACTGGTGCGCCCGGCAGGACTCGAACCTGCGACCTAAGGTTTAGGAAACCTTCGCTCTATCCAAACTGAGCTACGAGCGCAGAGGGCTTGCCCAAGACAAGCAATCAAGATTGTAGCACCAACATATCCAAGCTTCTACGGCAGCTTGCTGCAAAAGCCACCCCATGCCAATCGAAATCAATCACACTGGCTCCCGCCTGCAACCAGGTGGGTACGCACTTTACCTAGAAGAACCTCGAGCTGCTCTTTTTCCTCCACGCTCAAACCCTGGCTGGTGCATGTTTCCAGCTCGATCCAGGCTTGGTGGATGCGCGGCATCAAGGCTCGGCCCTTTTCACTCAGGTACACCAGCCAGACCCGGCTGTCCTGGGGCGAACTCCGGCGCTCGAGCAAGCCCGTGGCCTCCATCCGCTGCAACATCTTGGTCACGGTAGGTGGCTGAACCACCAATCGCTCGGCCAGTTGGGACTGGTTCAAGCCATCCTGTTCGTACAAATTTAACAGGATAAATTCCTGGCCTGGGTGCAGCCCCAACTGCTCCAACAGTTCAGCAGCCAGAGCCCGGTGGGCCCTGGCTACTTGGATAATCAGGTAGTTAAGGCTGCCGGTATCACACCCCTCCACCATAAACCCCATCCTACTGCACCCGGGCAAACCTCCAGAGCGCCCCCACAATCGCAACCCCTGCGACCACATGCATCAGATTCAACACCAACTTGGTGGTGATGTCGGCAGGCAGGTTGAGCGGTACGCCAAAAGAGACCAGCAGAAATACCCCTGCAATAACCAAAAACACCGTCCAGGGGTTGCGTAGGAAGCGGCCCAAAATCGCCAACAACCCCCCAGCAAACAGGGCCGGAACCAGGCTCGCCCCAATCACCGGCCCGGCGGTGAGCGGTGCAAGGGTGGTCGAACCCGGCGTGGCCGGAATTTGCAGGTTCGCTCCCAGAGCGCTCGCAATAGCAAACACCACCAGATTGCCCACAGCTGCCAACCCACCCCCCACCAGCGCCGCCCACCAGACCTTGCCCATCGCCACCGTAGAGCCTGTTTTCTCGATTGTGCTGGACATTTCCAACCTCCGTTAGCCGACTAACTATTAGCCGAATAAGGGTTATATTAGCTGGCTAAGTATTTTCTGTCAATGGCCCTCACTGGTGGTACAGTCCAGGTCTCATCGCGGTTCCCACCGTTACGGCGCACGCGGTGCGCTGTAATGTACGCCGCGTAGCAAAAACGCTATACGGCGTATTCGTGGGAACCGCTCGCAGCAGGTGATTCGCACGTTATACTGGCCGTTAACCTAATCCTAGCGGTTCAACCCTCAAAATGATCGAGCCCTTCGGTGGCTTGATTTTTGTGTCCCGCACGGAACAGTTACCACCCCTTCCTTCGCTCAGCGAAGAAAGCATCTCCCGGATGGGCGGCAGCGTTTGCGCAGCGTGCAATAATGTCCCGGTATGCCCGATTTCGAAGCCGTGGTGGGGCTGGAAGTCCACCTGCACCTCAAAACCAAAAGCAAAATGTTCTGCGGGTGCGATGCCAGCTATTTTGGCGATGCACCCAACACCCATACCTGCCCGATTTGTCTGGGGCTGCCAGGGGTGCTGCCGGTGGTTAATGCCCAGGCGGTGGATTACGGCATCCTATTCGGGCTGGCCCTGAACTGCCAGATCGCCCCCTGGACACAGTTCCACCGCAAGAGCTACTACTACCCCGACATGCCCAAAAACTACCAGACCTCGCAGTACGACCTGCCCATTGCCGAACATGGGTATCTGGAAGTGGAAGGGCAATCGGTACGCATTAAACGGGTGCATCTGGAAGAGGATGCGGCCAAGTCCACCCACCCAGACGGGGCTTCCTACTCCCTGATTGACCTCAACCGGGCTGGCTCGCCCCTCATCGAGATGGTCACCGAGCCCGACATCCACAGCCCCGAGCAGGCCAGGGTCTTCCTCTCTCACATCCGCTCCATTGCCCAGACCCTGGGTGTTTCGGATGCCAACCCCGAAGAGGGCAAGATGCGGGCCGATGTGAACGTCTCTGTCCGACGTCCAGGGGGGCCGCTGGGCACCAAGGTCGAGATCAAGAACCTCAACTCCTTCCGCAGCGTGGCGCGGGCCTTGGAATATGAGATCAAGCGGCAGCGGGAAATCCTCCGCAGCGGGCGCAAGGTTGAGCAAGCTACCCTGGGCTGGGACGAGGCCGCCGGCAAAACCTACCTGATGCGCCTCAAGGAAGGCGATGCCGACTATCGCTACTTCCCCGACCCCGACCTACCCCCCATCGTGGTAGGCGAAACCTGGCTGAACCGCATTCGGGCCGATCTGCCCGAGCTTCCCGCGCAAAAATACGCCCGCTATGTGGGCAGCGGCCTGCGAGCCTACGATGCCGAAATCCTGGCCTATAACACCTCGCTGGCCCGTTTCTTCGACCAAACGCTGGCGCACTACCAGGGCAACCCGCAAACCGTGGCCAACCTGCTCAATGCCGACGTGGCAGGCCATCTCAACGAGCGACAGCTGGAGGTGCAGCAAACTGCCCTTAAGCCTGAAAACCTCGCCAGGCTGGCCGAATTGTTCGAGCGGCGTGAGATCACCAACCGTGTACTCAGCCAGCTTCTGCCCGAGGTGATGGAAGGGGCCGACCCCCTGCAACTGGTGGAGGAACGCGGCCTGCGCTCGGTCTCGGACGAAGGCTCGCTGCGACCCCTGGTGGAGCGGGTGGTGGCCGCCAATCCCAGCGTGGTCGAGCAGGTCAAGGGCGGCAATCTCAAGGCGGCCAACGCCCTGCTGGGGCCTATCATGAAAGAGACCAAAGGCACCGCCAAGGCCGACGTGATCAAGAAAATGTTGAGCGAGATGCTGGAGGTTGAACTTTGAAATACCAGGACGCAGGCGTAGACATTGACCGCAAGGCGGGTGCCCTGAAGGCTGCTGCTAGCAAAATCAAGGAAACCTACACCCCCGAGGTGTTGCGCGGCATCGGGGCTTTTGGCGGCATGATAGACATTTCCAAGCTCAAAGGCCTGGCGCAGCCGGTGCTGGTGGCCTCCACCGATGGCGTGGGCACCAAAACCCTGCTAGCCGCCCAGACCGGTCGCTACCAGGGGCTGGGTTTTGACATCGTGAACCACTCGGTCAACGACCTCTTGGTGCAGGGGGCCCGCCCCTTGTTTTTTATGGACTACATCGCCAGTGCGCGGTTGGAAGTAGCGCTGTTGGCCACCGTGCTGGAATCGCTGGCCGAGGCCTGCAAGGTGGTGGGGATTCCCCTGTTGGGTGGCGAGACTGCCGAGATGCCAGGGGTCTACCAGGAGGGCGGGCTGGACTTAGTGGGCACCATTGTGGGCGTGGTGGACAAGGCCCAGATGGTGGATGGCTCCAGGGTACAGCCCGGCGATGTGGTGCTAGCCCTGCCCTCCTCGGGACTGCATACCAACGGCTACAGCCTGGCCCGCAAGGTGTTGGCAGGGTGGAACCTCGAGGAATCCAGGGCCGACTTGGGTGGGCAGTCGCTGGCCGATGTGTTGCTGGAACCCCACCGCTGTTACTTGGACTCGGTTTCCTGGCTTCTGACAGAAGGCATCGAAATTCGCGCCATGGCCCACATTACCGGGGGCGGCGTGTACGAAAACCTACCCAGGGTGTTACCGGAGGGGCTGGGGGTGGAAATCCGGCGTGGAACCTTTCCAGTCCCACCCATTTTTGAGTTAATTCAGCGTGCAGGAGATGTAGATGAGCAGGAGATGTTCCACGTATTCAACATGGGACTCGGTTACATTTTGATCCTAAGTTCAGATATGGCATCTAGGGCCGGGACACTTTTACCCCAAAGCTACCGGGTAGGCTATATCATGGGCGAGTCAGGGATCAAGGTTGTATAGCTCTGCCCCATTACCCTATGAAAGAATTATGGTTCGTGCGCCACGGCGAAACCCCCTGGAACGCCGAGGGAAGGTTTCAGGGCCACTACGACATCAACCTCTCCCCCGAAGGACTGCACCAGGCCTACCGGGTAGCCGAACGCCTGGCCGCCTGCCATCAGGGTTTTGACGGTCTTTACAGCTCCGATCTACAGCGGGCCATCCTCACGGCCAAACCCATTGCCGAGGCACTACACCTGACGCCCACATGCGATCCCCGTATCCGCGAGATCTATGCGGGCGAGTTGCAGGGATTGCTTCGTAGTGAGATGGAGTCGCGCTACCCCGAGTTCCAGCAGGCCGTACAGCGCGACCCCTGGAACACCAAGCGCCCCGGCGGCGAAAGCATGGCCGATGTGGCCACGCGGGTACAGTGCTTCGTGGACGACCTGCCCGATGGGCGCTTTATTGTGGTTACACACGGCGGCGTGATCCGAGCTGCGCTCAAAATTGTGCTCAGGTTGGAGAACGGCACCTGGCGTAAATTCCAGTTGCAAAACACCTCCATCACTCGCTTGGTTTACCCCGAAGGCACCGCCCTCTCGGTGGGCGATGTGGGACACCTGGAAGCCTGGGCCGAGGGGCTGGCCGATGAGGCCACGCTCTCGTAGCCCGAGGGTTCAGAGTCCAGGGTTCCGGGCTCCCGGAAAAGCAAAAGGGTTAGCCAGCAAGGCGTGGGTCGTTCGCCACTACTTCGACCAGCGGATGCTCAGGTCTTCCCGGCCCACCATTGCTTTGTTGAGCAGATCTATCAGGGCGGGGTCGGCTCCTTGTTCGCGCCAGGTCTCGAGCAAATCTGCATTCAGGTAGTAGTCCTGGTCTTCGGTATGCTCTTCTTCCATTTGCGAGACCAGGAATTCCAATTGCCCATCGCTGATCTCACCGATGTGTTCACTGGTATCTGCATTAAAAAGTTGGGCCATGAGCTCAGTTTACCAGGGCGGGTATACTCCGGGCATGGACAAACCCTTCCCGCTCAAACCGGCCTCCTGGCTGGTAGCGGCAGGGCGGCCCGAACAGCCTGGTGCGCCGCTCAACACCCCACCTGTGCCAGCCTCGAACTTCCTCTTGGGCCAAGAGCGGGCCTACCTGGGCC
>JBBIUP010000038.1:7684-21247 GCA_037440185.1 Meiothermus sp.
TGGGCCAAGAGCGGGCCTACCTGGGCCCGGAGCGGGCCTACGCCCGCGACGACGGCACGCCCACCTGGGAAGCCCTCGAGGAGATTGTGGGTGGGCTCGAGGTGGGTCGAGCCGTGGCATTCGCCTCCGGTATGGCCGCCATT
The DNA here is from genome assembly GCA_037440185.1 of Meiothermus sp. GTDB lineage: Bacteria > Deinococcota > Deinococci > Deinococcales > Thermaceae > Meiothermus. Next base: position 7,828 of record JBBIUP010000038.1, read on the forward strand.
GCTGCAGTATTTGATCAGCTTGCAACGGGTGCCGTGGTAGCGTTGCCCGATGATTGCTATCAAGGCGTTGCGGGCCTGGCCGCAGTGGGCACCAAAAGAAAGCGTTGGTCGGTACGGCGGTTGACTGTGGACGATACACAGAGCTGGATTCGGGCCTGCGGCGAGGCCGACCTGATCTGGCTCGAGTCCCCCTCGAATCCCCTGCTCGTAGTAGCAGACCTGGAGGCCATCTGCAGAGCGCCACGCAAGCCCGGGGCGATTGTAGCGGTGGACAACACCTTCGCCACACCTTTGAATCAACAGCCGCTCGACTTTGGTGCTAGCGTATCCATCCAATCGGCCACCAAGTTCATTGGCGGCCACTCCGACTTGTTGGCTGGGGTGGCTACAACTCGAGACCAAGCCCTATGGCACGCCCTCCGGATGTCTCGGGAGTTGACCGGTGCGACCCCAGGCACCCTCGAGGCCTTTCTGGCCGTCCGTGGCGCGAGAACGCTCGCGCTTCGCTTACAACGAGCCCAGCAAACCGCCCTAATGCTTGCCGAGCGGCTCGAGCTACACCCCCTGGTTGCGCGTGTCCGGTATCCAGGTTTGCCCTCACACCCGACACATGCTACTGCCAAGCGCGTGCTAAAGGGTTTTGGAACCATCATTTCGTTTGATCTGCTGGAAGGTGCCGAGATCGCCGATGCGGTTTGTCTAAAGGTTCGGCTCATCCGCCATGCCACCAGCCTCGGAGCAGTGGAATCCACCATGGAGCGCCGGGCTGCCATCCCAGGACAAGAGCACCTCCCGCCCTCGCTTTTACGGCTTAGCGTGGGCATCGAGGACGTCGAGGATCTCTGGGCCGACCTCGAGGCAGCCCTGCGGGCGGCTGCACCCTGACCCGGCACTTCCGACCTGCTATACTTTTTGCTTTGTGGAGACCCTCACCCCCCGCCATCTGGGCTTTGCCATGCCCGCCGAATGGACACCCCACGCCGCCACCTGGACGGCTTGGCCTTACGACGAGGAAAAGTGGCTGGGCTACCTGGAGCCTGTACGACAAGAGTTCGCAGCTTTTGTAAACACCCTGGCCCGGTTCGAACCCGTACACTTGATCGTACACGACGAAGAGTCCGAAAAGAACGCCAAATCCCGGCTCACCGGTGCAGTATACTTCCACCGCATCCCCCACGACGACCTCTGGCTGCGCGACTCGGGGGCGATCTTCGTCACACGCACCCCCCAATCCCCCGACCCCTTTCCCGCACCAGGAGGGAAAGGGGGGGCTGTGCATCTACCCTCGGTGGCCCCTATCAACTGGGAGTTCAACGGCTGGGGCGGGAAGTATGCCGCCCAGCAGGACAACCGGATGCCCCTGCACATGGCCCGCATTCTGGGAGCCCGGCTGTTCCATGCGGGCATCGTGATGGAAGGGGGCTCACTGGAAATCAACGGGGAGGGCGTGTGCCTCACCACCCGCCAGTGTTTGCTCTCGCCAGAGCGCAACCCCGGTCTGAACGAGGAGGAGCTCGAGGGCTACTTGAATCAGTTCCTGGGCATTGACAATGTGGTCTGGCTGGGGGACGGGCTGGAAGGCGACCACACCGACGGGCACATAGACACCATCACCCGCTTCACCTCGCCCACCACCATCGTCACTGCAGTCTGCCCAGACCCAGACGACCCCAACCACCGCCCCTTGCAGGAGAACCTGGAAATTCTGCAAAGCCTGGGGGCATTCCGGGTGGTCGAGTTGCCGCTACCACAAAACCCGCTCTGGCTTGACACCGAGACCCGCCTGCCACTCACCTATGCCAATTTCTACATTGCCAACGGGGCGGTGCTGGTGCCGGTTTATGGCGACCCCAACGATGCAAAAGCCCTGGAAATTTTACGCCCACTGTTCCCTGGACGCGAAGTAATTGGCCTCAGCAGCCGGGCCCTGATTACCGGTGGGGGCAGCTTCCACTGTGTGACCCAACAGCAGCCCGCAGGGGAGATTTGGAGGGGTGAGAGCAAATAGCGGATCGCTCAAGACCTGGAGCGGTTCCCACGAATACCCCATACAACGGTTTTTGTGGCACTGGGTCAATTACGCTGCAGGGCGTGCAGCGTAATGGTAGGAACCGCGATAGGCACGCCAGGGCAACCTGATTGCAGACAACCAAAGGGATTACAGCAATCCAGATTCGACAGACTGACCCACTGACCCTATCAGCGTTATAGATGGCTTCGCTACCACCCGCCATAACCACGACATAAGGCATAATTTGATGGAGCCAACCCCTCTGGCAATTCTTTCCACCATCAGCCATCGGCCATAAGCCATTAGCACCCGAAGGAGAAAGCATGACCAAACTTGGCGTCATCCAGATGTCCATGACAAGAGACCGCGACCACAACGTGGCCAAGGCCACCCAGATGGTACGGGAGGCCGCTGCCCAAGGGGCGCAGATTGTCCTGCTTCCGGAGCTTTTCGAGAACCTCTACTGGTGCCAGGCCGAGCGGGATAAATACTTTGCCCTGGCCAATCCAACAGAAAACCACCCCTTCATCCCGCACTTCCAGCAACTGGCCCAGGAACTTGGCGTGGTGCTTCCGCTTTCTTTTTTCGAGAAGGCCGGACAGGCCCACTACAACAGCCTGGCTATGATTGACCGCAGCGGTGAAATCCTGGGCATCTACCGCAAATCACACATTCCCGATGGCCCCGGCTATGAAGAGAAGTATTACTTCAACCCCGGCGACACCGGCTTCAAAGCCTTCTATACCCGGTTTGGCCATGTGGGCGCAGGCATCTGCTGGGATCAGTGGTATCCCGAGTGCGCTCGGAGCATGGCCCTATTGGGAGCAGAAATTCTGCTATACCCCACCGCAATTGGTTCCGAGCCTGCCGAGGCTGGAGGGGTAGACACCAAGGACATGTGGCAACGGGCCATGATCGGTCATGCTGTCTCGAATATCTGCTATCTAGGGGCCGCCAATCGGGTGGGCACCGAAGTGGTGGAGGGCCTCGAGCAAACCTTCTATGGCTCCTCCTTCATCGCCGACTACATGGGCAACAAGATGGTCGAGGCCGGTCGCAGCGAAGAAACCGTCCTGGTGGCTGAACTCAACCTGGAAGAAGCCCGCACTTTCCGGGCCAGCTTTGGCTTCTTCCGCGACCGCAGGCCCGATCTCTACGGCCCCCTAATGACCCTGGATGGCAAAACCCGCAGACTGTGAGCACAGGAGGAAATCGTGAGCCGATGGGTGCAGGTGCTGGTGGTTTTCGGAGTTCTGGTAGTGGGATTTATTGGCAGCTGGCTGGGGTATCAGCTTGGAGCCTACAGCGGTAGAAATACAATCATCAACAACCTCCGTGGGGAAGCTCAGTACATCCGTGACCGGGCCCGCACAGGTCAGCCAGAAGCCAGAGATTTCTGCCGTGCCTACCGTGGCCTGACAGGTGAGCTGAGCGGTGAATATCTTGCACGGGCTTTGCAGCCATTGCGGGATTGCTAGTACACCCTCAACTGATGCTGGGCAGCATGACCGTTCATGGTTTTTCTTGGAAACTGCGTCAGAGACGTTGCTGACTTGCTCATGAAGCGGAGGCATGGCCCGAAAATTATCCGTTGACGCAGCACTACAGTATCGCGGTTTTCACCATGACTCCGCCATTCTGGTGCACGCCGCCGGCGGGAGGCCCGTCCTGCGCCACGCCAAGGCGCGGCGTGGGGATTGTCCCGTTGGTGCATAGGCAGTAGCCCATCGCGAAGCGGATCGTCTCCCCGCCAAGTCATTCAAGCGGCCTGTTGCGTTTCCTACCATTACAACGGTTCCCACTCTTACCCAGTATGCGGGTATTGGCTGAGCCTGTCGAAGCCAACGCGGTTTATTGGCCTGGTTAACCCGGCATTCCCTTCGACAAGCTCAGGGAACGCCTCGTGCCGGGTATTGTTGGGAAATGTTATACAACCCACACGGTGCTGCGCTGAAGCGGGCGCTAAAGGGGTCGTAGTGTACCTGGCACGGCAAACACGGACGTACCAGGTATTCGCAGCAAGCTCTCATGAGAACCGCTCTAGGTAGCTGATGGCTTGGGCTTTTTGTTCTACTATTGTGGCATGGAGACCAGTCGCGACGATCGCAACATCGCTATTGTGGCTCATCTGGCCCCGATTTTTGGCTATCTGATTGCCATCGGACAAATCCTGATTCCCCTGCTGATCTACATCCTTGGCCCCGACCGGCTGTTTGTAAAGGAACAGGCCAAGGAGGCCCTGAACGCCCAGATCAGCTATACCTTTTACTGGCTGCTGGTGATTCCGCTGATGTTCGTTCTGATCGGGATTCCGCTGGCTATTCTTTTGGGAATTCTGGTGATCTGGACAATGATTGCTGCGGCTATTGCGGTATCGGAGGGTAAATCTTACCGCTATCCCTTCATTTTTCGCCTGATTCGCTAGCTACTTTTTGGCAGCCTTGGCCTTGCCCTCGAGGGTCATGGCGAAACTGCGGGTCATGGTCTTGATATACTCCACCCGCCGAAAGCGCAGTGCCGACCAATCCTCGTCTATGGCTACCTGGCGCACCGGTTCCAGCCCCATTTCTCCCAACACTGTCCAGCCGCTATCCCGGTTAAATTCACATTTGTACTTTTTGGAGGTGCCCTTGGGGTAGGCAAACCACACCACTGCATCACCCGCTAGCTTGGGTACTATAGCCTTTGCAGCTTTGTCTACTTGGTTTTGTTTGGTTGCGAAGATCAAGACGAATGGGATCTTTTGCGCTGTTTTAAGGCTACGTAGAATTGTGACGTTTTCAAGGAGACTCAACTCTTCATCAAATCCCTCGGGCGCGTTCAAAACGACCAGTTCGGTTTGGTCTTTGAGGTTGAGCTTTTTGAATAGGGGGGTCATAGTTGAATTGTATCCGATCTGATTGGATAAACTTTGAGTATGTTTCAGGGCAAGGTGGTGCTAGTAACCGGGGCGGCTAGAGGCATTGGACGGGCCATCGCCGAGGCATTTGCCAAAGAACAGGCCTTGCTGGTGCTGTGTGATGTGCGCCCCGAAGGACTCGAGGTTGCCAAACAGCTAGGAGCCTTGTTCGTGTATGCCGATATTGCTCAGACCCTTCACCGCGAACGCTTTGTCGAGCAAGCTACCAAACAATGGGGCGCAATCCATGTACTGGTCAACAATGCAGCCATTGCTGCGCCCGGTTCGGCACTCAAGGTGGGGTTGGCCGATTGGCAACAAACCCTGGAAGTGAACTTGACCGCGCCCATGCACCTTTCTGCCCTGGCGGCCAGGGAAATGGTGCGGTCTGGAGGAGGTGCGATTGTAAATGTAGCCAGCGTGCAGGGTCTCTTCGCCGAGCAGAACAACGCTGCCTATAATGCCTCCAAGGGTGGACTGGTAAACCTGACCCGTTCCTTGGCGCTGGACTTGGCCTCCATGAATATCCGGGTCAATGCGGTGGCCCCCGGTGCCATCGCCACCGAGGGGGTGCTTCAGGCCATTCAGATGTCGGAGCATCCCGAACTCACCCGCCAGGACTGGGAAGACCTGCATGCCCTGCGCCGCCTGGGAAGGCCCGAAGAAGTCGCCCAGGCGGTGGTGTTTCTAGCCTCCGAGAAGGCCAGCTTTATCACCGGAGCGATTGTACCGGTGGATGGTGGTATGACCGCCAGCTTCATGATGGCTGGAAGGCCGGTATGATGCCAGGTCTGGGGTAAACTCGCATCTCGAAAGATACCTCGCTTTCGAGATGCGGTGTGAAGATAAAACCGCCCCGTTGGAGCGGCTTGGCGGCTTGATGAGGTTCAGTCTTGGTGCAGGAGCAGTTCTCCGGTGGGCTTTTCGCCTTCATTGCCCTTGACATTGGCCCAGTGTTTGAGGAGTTGATCGCGCGCATCTACGATGGCTTGCTGGATGCGGCCCAGTTCGGTGCGGGAAAAACCGTTGTTGGACTGTAGAGCCAGCGGTTGCAGCAAAAACTTGGCAAAATGCCCCTCGTGCTTGACACAAATGTAGGGCTGCTCGAGGTTGTAACCCGAGTTCACATAGAAGCGATACTGTCCCGAACGATGAAGTGTAATCATAGAAACCCAAACTCCCCAAAAATGTGACGAATAACCGTAAAGCAACGCGACGACGTAACGCTAGGATAGCATAGCTCCTAAGAATCAACATGAGATATGGCTCGATCTCTCGCAACTCTGGAACGGCAAAAGAAGCGTTTGCAAAGTAGCCATGGATTTCAGCATTCGTCCCATTTGCACCCCCTGCCCATCTTGAGACCCTGCCTTGGTGAACGCTATGGATGTCGTACTGGGCGGGGTGGGTACCCGGCTGGTGGTGGGGCGGCTGGTGACGCTGGGTTGGGTTGGCGAGCCCCAGGCCGATACAGTCCCTGTGGCTGGCCTGCTATCGCGGTTTTCACTTTTTTTGCCGCTAGGATTAGCGGCAAAAAAAAGCCTGGCACAGCACTTCTCCTTATGGAGATTGCGATATTCTTTCTGAAAACCGCTCTAAGTGCGCCCTTGACTATCGGCTTCTATAACCGAATGTCCGCCGAACATCTTACGCATCACCGCCAGCAGACGCTCGTTGTAGTCTTCTTCATCTTGGCTCTCGAAGCGGGTAAAGAGCGACTGGGTAATTACCGGAATCGGCACACCCAACTCCACCGCTTCCAGTACCGTCCAGCGGCCCTCCCCCGAGTCCGCTACCACCGGAGCGATGTCCTCCAGGTTCTGGTCGGAGGCCAGGTACTGCGCGGTTAAGTCCAACAGCCAACTGCGAATCACCGTGCCGTGCCGCCAGGCTTCCGTAAGCTGTGCCAGATCTAAACCGAACTCTTTTTTCTTGCGCAGCAGGTTTAGCCCCTCGGCGAGGGCCTGCATCATCCCGTACTCGATGCCGTTGTGCACCATCTTGGCGAAGTGCCCTGCCCCCACCGGCCCGGCGTGCACCCAGCCGGTCTCGGGTGTGGGAGCCAGGGCTTGCAGGATCGGTCTGAGGCGCTGGGCGACTTCCGCCGAACCCCCAAACATCAGCCCGTAGCCGTTTTCCAAGCCCCACACCCCGCCCGAGACTCCCACGTCGGCGAACCCGATGCCCCACTCGGCCAGCATTTTGGCCCGGCGCTGCGAGTCTTTGTAGTAGGCGTTGCCACCGTCCACCACCAGATCGCCAGGCGACAAAAGGGAGGTGAGTTGGGCTAGGGTGTTCTCGCTGACTTCTCCGGCGGGTAGCATCAGCCAGACGGTGCGCGGGGGGGTGAGCAAGGAGCAAAGGGCGGAGAGTGAGCCCGCGCCAATCAGACCTTCGATGCTCTGAGGCATGGCAGGGTTTTGATCGAAGCCCACCACTTCGATGCCGTGGCGTATCAGCCGCCGGGACATGTTGCCGCCCATTCTTCCAAGTCCGACAAATCCGATCTTCATGTGTCGTCCTATTCGGGCTGCAGCAGGATTTTGAGCGCGTCTTTTTGCCGAAGTTGGGTGAAGGCCCGTTCCCAGTCCGAAAGCGGAACCACTTCCGACACCAGCGGCTCGGTCTGCACCGCGCCCGAGGCCAGCAGCGCAATGGCCTTGGGCCAGGCGCTGGGCACGGTGGCGTTGGAGCCGGTGAGGCGGAGTTCTTTGAGGCAGGCCAGGTCGGCGTTCCAGGCGATGCTGCGCCCGAACAGCCCCACCTGGATGTACTTGCCGCGCGGGCGCACCAGTTCCAGCGCCAGCGCCGCGCTGGCTTCGGCCCCGGCACACTCGATGACCACATCAACCCCGCGGCCATCGGTCTGTTGCAGCAAGCGCTCCCTTAACTGGGGCTCGCTGACGCTGTGGATGGCAAAGCCCAGGGAACGCGCCACCGCTAGGCGTTTGACATCGGCGTCGGTTCCCAACACTGTGACGCTGCAACCCGAGGCCCGCGCCACCTGAGCGCATAGCAGGCCGATGGGGCCGGGGCCGCTGACGATACAGGACTCACCCAGGGTCAGGGTGGTTTGTTCCAGCAAGGCGTGCACCACGCAGGCCAGCGGTTCGGTGAAGGCGGCGGCTTGCAAGCTCAAGTGCGGCGGCAGGCGGTGCAGGTTGCGGGCAGGCACCCGCAAGAAGCGGGCAAAACCGCCGTTCTCGCGCGAGCCAAAGGAACGCCGCCCGACGCACAGGTTGGGTGTGCCGCCCCGGCAGTACGCGCAGCACTGGCAGGTGTAGAAGTAGGTCTCGCTGGTGACGGGTTCACCGATCTGCCAGCCCTCCACCCCCTGGCCCAGAGCGGCAATCCGGCCCGCGATCTCGTGGCCGAGGGTGACGGGGGGCTCGGAGGGAAACTCGTCGAGCTGGATGTGCAGGTCGGTTCCGCAGATGCCCGCATAGGCCACCTCGATGATGGCTTCGGCGGGGCCAGCTTGCGGGGGGGGTACATCCTCGAGGGCCAGCAAGGGGGAACCAAGTTGGAGTTTACGAAGGGCCAGCATCTAAAACAACTCCTGAACCATGAGCGCACAGTAGAGTTTTTGCTGGCGCTCGAAGGCTTGTCGGTAGAGGGTGTGGTGCTGGGGGTCGGGGCTCAGCTCGAGCCAGCCCAGCAAGGGCCTACCCCATTGCAATGTGTGGAGGTCGAGCAGATTCGTCCAGGCCGCTAAGCCGTAGCGGGCGCAAAAGTCGCCGAACTGCCGCAGGTAAAGGTAGTCGCACAAGGCTACCCAGCGGCGCACCCGCTCGACCCAGGCGGCACTACGGGCATCGGCATGGGACAGCACCGGCTGCAAGGGCTGGCCGTAGGCCAGGGCCTTGACGCTGCTCGAGCCGATGCCCAGGGCCAGCACCCCCGTCTCCATGCCCATCCTTTTAACCCTTCACCCCGCCGCTGGTCAGGCCGCGTACGATGTGCCGCTGCACAATCAGCGAAAGGATCACCACCGGCAGCGTAATCAGTACCGCAGCGGCAGCGATGCCCCCGAAGTTGATCGAGCCGTAGGAGATGAAGTTGAACACTGCCACCGGCACGGTCTTGGTGTTGGGGCCAGCCAGGATCAAGGAGAACAGGAACTGGTTCCAGGAGTAGATGAAGGCCAGGATCGAGGCCGTCACCACCCCCGGCATCACCAGTGGCACCACGATGCGCAGGAAGGTGCCGAAGCGGGTCATGCCGTCCACCATCGCGGCCTCCTCGAGGTCCAGCGGGATGTCCTCGAAAAAGGCGATCATCACCCAGATGATCATCGGCAGGGTGATGATCAGGTGGGTCACGATCAGGGCCAGGTAGGTGTCAATGAGCCTGAGGTTGCTGAACACCAGAAACCACGGCAGCAGAAAGGTGATGTAGGGGATGATGCGCGAGACCAGAATCCAGGCTGCAAGGCCGCGCAGCTTGAACCGGGCAATCGCGTAGGCGGCGGGCAGGCCAAACAGCAGCCCCAACCCGGTGGCCGCCGCCGCGATCACGAAGGAGTTATAGGTGAAAAACAGGAAGTTGTTGCCCACGATCACGTCGCGGTAATTTTGCAGGGTGGGCCAGAACCACCACACCGGCACCGCCGAGGTATTCTGCACCTGGTCGCGCAGGCTGGTCAGGATCATCCACACGAAGGGGAACAGCAAAAACACCAGCACCAGCAGCAGCAGGGTGTTGAGCACGAAGTTGTTCAGGCGGTCGCGCCCGGCCTTGGTACGCAGGAAGATCATCGTGCCCTCCGGAGCAGGTTGACTCCCACCGCAATTGCCGTGACCAGCAGCAGCAGCATGGTCAGCAGCGAGGCCGCGTAGCCCACCCGGAAAAACTCAAAGCCCGCGCGGAAGGCGTAGACGTTGAGGGTCTCGGAGGCGATGCCGGGGCCGCCCTGGGTGATCACCTCGATGATGTCGAAGGTCTTGAGCGCATCAATCAGGCGCAGCGTGAGCGCGGCGAACAGGGTGGGTTGCAGCAGTGGCCAGGTGACGCGCCAGAACAGTTGCCAGGGCGAGGCCCCGTCAATGCGGGCGGCCTCGAAGGGCTCCTCGGGCATGGTCTGCAAACCCGCCAGCAGGATGATGGCCACCAGCGGGGTCCACTGCCAGATATCCACCAGGGCCAGGGCGGGGATAACCAGGCGTTCGTCGGCCACCCACAGCGAGCGCCCCAGACCCAGGGTTTCCAAAAAGTAATTGAGCACACCCAACTGGGGGTTAAACATCAAGGCCCAGATCAAGGCGATGGCCACCGGAGTGGAGATCATCGGCAGCAAGATCAGGGCCCGCACCGGGCCCTGCGCGGGTACCTGGCGGTTGAGCAGCATCGCGATCAGCAGCCCAAACACCAGTTGGGCCGGAACCGCGATCAGGGTGAACTTGGTCATCTGCCAGACCGAGTTCCAGAAGCGCTCGTCCCGGAGGATGTCGAGGTAGTTGCCCAGGCCCACAAAGCTCGACTGCTGCGCAGCGGAGACAAAGCGGTCTTGGGTCGAAAGTACAAGGTTGAAGATCAGCGGTAGGATGGTCAGCACGAACAGCAGCAGCACCGCCGGCCCCGGCATCAGCCACCGCAGGTTTCTATCTATGAAGCTCGAGCGGCGTTCGGGCTTGGTCTGGGGGGAGGTCTGGGTCATAGGGCTCTCAATCCCGGTGCGGCCACGCGGCCGCGCCGGGCAAGGTCGGGGTTTAGCGCTCCTTATCGAGGACGGTGTTGGTCTGGGTGGCGGCGCGGGTCAGGGCGTCGCGCACGTTGCCGCCGTTGATGGCCGTAACAATGGCGCGGCCCAGGATGTCGCGCACCTCGCCCACCGCCACTACCGGCGGATTCCAGACCGGGTTGGCGTACTCGAGCTGCTCCAGGTTAATGGCACTCCACTCGGGGGTTTTGTCCTTGGCCTTGTACTCGGCGCTGTTCCAGGCGCTCTTGCGCGAGGCGGGTACGTCGGCCAGCAACACCCGCAGTTGGTTCTGCTTGTTGGTGGCCCACTGCATAAACAGCCAGGTGGCGGTCTTGTTTTTGGAGGCCTTGGACATCGAGAGCGCCCAGGTGATGGCCACCGGGGTGCGCTTGCCCGTAGGGCCAGCCGGGAAGGCCGCATAGCCCACCTTGTCTGCCACCGTCGAGGTTCTGGGGTCGTCGAGAATGCTCTTGAAGAGTGAACCGTCGGTGAACATGGCCAGCTTGCCCTGGGCGAATAGGCTGGTAATCTCGGGCCAGCTCATGGTGGTCGAGCCCGCCGGGCCGTAGTTGCGCAACAAGCCAGAGTAGAAGGTCAGGGCGTTGACCCACTCGGTGTCGAAGAAGCGGCTGCGGCGGTTGGGGGAAAGCCAGTCGCCACCGTGCCCGAACAGGTAGGGGGCCAGTTGGCTGGTGGCTGCCGCGCCGCGCCCGCGCAACCCGATGCCCGCAACCCCGTCCCTGTTGTGCAGGGCCTTGGCGGCAGCTTCCAGCTCGGCGAAGGTCTTGGGCACCGCGATGTTGTACTTCTGGAACAAGTCCTTGCGGTAGAAGAGCATGGTGGTTTCTTGCTGGATAGGCAAGCCCACCAGCCCGCCGCCAATGCTGGCGGCCCGGATCGAGGCCGGGAAGAAGTCGGCCTGGTCGAACCCAGGAGCGGTGAGGGCAGGGTTGCTGACGTAGCTGGAGAGCGGCTCGAGCCAGCCCGACTTGAGGTAGAGGTTGCCCTCCTGGTTGGGGGTCAGCATGAAGGCATCCAGCGCACCCGTACCGGAGGCCAGCTCTACCAGAACCTTGTTGCGAAACTGAGCTTCGGGAAAGGTCTCCACCACTACCCTCACCCCACTGAGGCGTTCAAATTCGGGCAAGAATGGGGTAATGGCGGTGGTCCAGGGGTGCTGGTTGAGCAACACCCGAATCTGGGTTCCCCTGGCCTGTTCCCAATTAAAGTTTTGGGCCAGACCCAAACTGCCTACCAACAGGGCTGCCATGCCTAAACCAAACATACGCTTCATCGCTTCCTCCTTATAGACGCTTTTCCTTGAGGGCTTCACGGGTCTTGCGCAGCCGCTCGCTCGAGAGGGGCTCGAGCCTCAAGTGCAGGGTCACACACAGAGCGTCTACCATGCACAGTTGAGCAATTCGGGAGGCAATCGCCTCGCTGCGGTAGCTCGACTCGGGGCTCGAGGTGCGCAGGGTCAGGTCGGCGAGTTGGGTAAGCGGGGAGCGCTTGAGCCCGGTGAGCGCAATCACGGTGGCACCGCTGTCTCTGGCCAACTCCACCGCGTCCAGCACGTCGCGGGTAGAGCCGGTGTGAGAGATCGCCAGCACCACGTCGCCGGGGCCAGCCAGCGCACACACCTGAGCTGCAAAGTGGGGGTCGTTGTGCGCACGAGACACCAGGCCCAGTCGGCTGAACTTATGCGCGGTATCCAGCGCCACAATGCCGCTGACCCCGCAGCCCACCACCTCGATTTTTCGTGCGCCCAGCAGTGCCTCCACCACCCGCTCGAGCACTTCCTCGTCGGTGTGCGTGAGGGTTTCCCGCAGGGTAATTTGCGAGGTCGCGAACACCTTCTCCAGCACCTGCAAGGCGGTGTCGTTAGGCACAATTTCGGGGTTGAGGCTGCTCACACCAGGAACCAGGCTCTGGGCGAGGCGAATCTTGAAGTCCTGGAAGCTGCGAAACCCCGCCCGCCGGAACAGCCGCACCGCGGTGGGCTCGCTCGAGCCCGCCGCCTCGGCCAGCTCGGTGATGGACTGACTAAGCACCGTTCTGGGGCTGCCCACGATGTAGTCAATCAGCCGCGAAGAACTCTCACCCACCTCGGCCTGAATGGCCTGAATCCGCTTGAGAACAGGGATTTCCGGCTGGGGTGAGGGCTTAGAGAGGGGCATGTAAACGTCCTGACAGAAGGGTCGTGGTGAAAAATGGTTTCATTTATTTTATCAATTCTATGAAAGTTATAGATCATGCCTCGACCGTTGTCAAGGGTCATTGCACGCAGCCATACCCGAGCGGCTTTGAAGACCCTGGAGCTGAACATCATCTGGTGAACGACCACGATACCGGCTGGCCATTTTCGTAGGGCATCACCCCGTGGAAGGGGCGCGGATCGGTATCGAAAATCAGGGGCAAAAAGTGTTTATCGCCTGGCCACAGAGGAAGTTCCAGGTGCACCATTCTTTCGATGGAAACCCATTCCAGGCTTCCTTCGTGGTTGGCCTGGAGGGGTGTGCCCGACCACCGGGGAATCACAAAAATAAAGCCAAACCAGTCCTCCCCGTTTTTACCAAAGCCTGGCCAGGAGAGGGTTCCGCGCAGGATGAGCTGATGGGCCTCGAGGCCCGCTTCTTCCCGAATTTCCCGGCACATACCGGCGGCCACATCTTCGGCGGGCTCGAGTTTGCCCCCCAGCCCGTTGTACTTGCCAAAAGCTGGGTCGTCGGGGCGAGCGTTGCGGTGAATTAGCAACACCTCTTTGCCATCGGGCGAAAGTACGTAGCCCAGGGTAGCGAGAATAGGGGTA
>JBBIUP010000039.1:0-21174 GCA_037440185.1 Meiothermus sp.
ACCAGGTGGACGATCCCCTTCGGGACAGCGGCTATGCCGCCGTGCACCAGGTGGAAGTGCCCCAGGATGGCACCGGGCTGCTACAGGAGGCCTTTGCCCATGTGGAGCCAAAAGCAGCGTTTGATAAGCTGATGTTTCCTAGCCAGCACAGTCGCATGGAATACGAATGGATGGCGGAAGGCTCTACCGTGGTAGGGGCCGATACACCGGGACGGATGTTTGTGCTGAATGGGCTTTGGCGCCTGGACTATACCCCCTTTTTGCTAGAGGTGCACGCCCCTACCATCGTGCTGTTGGGCATGTTGGACGCCAGCAGCTACCCCGAAGCCCAGACCATTGCCGATCTTACCAGTGGGCATCTGGAGCTGATCGAAGGAGCGGGCCATTACCCTTGGATTGATCAGCCTTACGCTTTCAGCGAGGTGCTTCTAAATGCGCTCCAAGGCGCTCAATAGGGCATCTCTTGCAAAACTCTGGAACGTCTGTGAAGTGCTTGTCGCAGATTTCACAGTGAGTCCGCCATCCGGCTGATCCTGGTTGCTTGTTCGCAAAAACTGCTCTGCGAGCCTGAACGGAGGCTCAATTGTAAGCCTGCCAACGGTATTCTGGTGAGGAAGTTTTTACCTACCCGCCAATCTTAGCCCCACGCACACCCGCCCTTTTTATTTAGGCGCACTCTTAAGAGCGTGATTGATCTGCGGGGCTTCAGGGGTTGGGCTGAATTGACCGATCAGCCTTTCCTGCGCCTGCTGTGCCAAGGGCAGGTTTCCAGCCAGGCCTTCGCGCGCTGGCTGGTACAGGAGCAGTACCTGTACGAAGCCATGCTGGGGCTGCAAACCTCGCTGTTGCGCCGGGCACCTCAACTGCACCGGCTAATTAAGGCCAATGCCCTGCTGGTTACAGTAGAAGAGCTTGACTGGTTCGCCCACCTCGAGCTACCCCCAGCGCCAGTACACCCGGTTCGCCAGGGTTACCTTGATTTTCTGCATGGTCTCGAGCAAGCTCCTTACGCCGTGGGCACTGTGGCCCATTGGGCTCGGCATCGGGCTTTTTTCGATGCGTGGAGTTCTCTGTGTTCCAGAGGTTCTGAGGGAGACCTGGGTGGTCTGCCCGACGAAATTACCCAACACTGGATGGCTCCTGAAGCCCAGGCGCTAATTCATGATTTTGGAAGCCTGGCCCTCGAGGTTTCCGAACAGCTCTTACCTATAGAAGTAGATCAAATTGTCGGTCGGATTTTGGAACTCGAGCAGTCGGCTTGGGAGATGGCCCTGGGATTCGCCCTGGACGATAGGACGGGTGAGGAGAGAGGGCCGTAGCGAACGCCGTGCTGGTTTTCTGGGTTAAGTTCGATACACAAAGCCCCCCAGGTGCTCTGTAGCCTGTGTCCTGGGAGGTAACCCATGAAAAAGTGGATGGTTTTGGTCGGACTATTGGTGGTTGGGGTGGTACTGGCCCAGGTGGCAAGCTTGGCAGAGAATATTCGTGGATATGCGGGTTGGACTCGGGTCAATATCAACAAAATCAATACTGCCGGAGCACACCCGTTGGGCAAGGATGTCTATGTTAACCTGACCCCAGAACGGCTGCTGGCAGCGAATGGCAACTACAATCTACCTTTTGCTCAAGGTACTATTTTTGTCAAAGAACGTACCGATCCCACCAGCTTGGTGGTCACCAATATCTGGGTCATGCAAAAACGGGGCAATGCCGCGGGCGACTGGATCTGGGCTGCCTACGAGCGAAAGGGCACTGCTTATGAGGGGGGTGTGTTGGCAAATCCAGCCATGTGTGTGGACTGCCACCGGCAGGCCAACGCTACCGATCAGGTCTTTACCACTTGGGGCCGCCGATAGTCATACCATCTCTGCGCGTGTGGGGCGCTAAATGCGCCCCTCACTTGCCGCGCCGGTTAGGTTCCGGCTCTGCCGGAATCGCGTAAGCGACTTGGCCTGAGGCGCGTCCGAGGGTCTCTTTCAATGCTTATTGGGTCTCCCAAACGCAGACTTAGTATCACACGCTGGATTCGTAGCTCTCGAGCCAGCGCTCGAGGGCTTTTAGATTGACCCGGTAGCGTCCACGGGTGCCTTCTACCAGTCCCAGGTTGCGCAACTCGCCCAGGGTGTGGGTAACGGTGACTCGGGTGATACCGCACATGGCCGCCAAATCCTCCTGCTTGAGTTCCATGGGCAAATCGCGCCAAACCGAGAAGTCTGGCACACTAAAGCGCTGGGCTAACCAGGAAAAAGTCTGACCCAGACGCAAGGCAACTGGAGCGGAGGAGATCTCGAGTTGGGCTTCCAACTGCTCCATTCGTACGGCCAACACCTGTGCTAAGCGCAGAGGCACGTTGGGTAACTCCCGTGCCACTTGCTCGACATGGCTCTTTTCCACCGGACAAATCATCACCCGGCTCATGCATACCGCAGCGGTCTTGTGCATAGCCCCCTCCTCGAGAAAATTAACACCGAGTAGATCGCCGCTCCCGGCCACATATACGATGCGTTCCTGGCCGGTGAGCGCTAACCTGGTGAGCTTGACCTGTCCCTCTATCAGGATGGTCAACCCCTGGCAAACATCCCCTTCGCGATACAAGAAATTTCCAGGCTGGTACACCCTGGGTGGGCAGATCTGCCCCAAACGCTGACGCTCGTTTTCCTGCAAACACTCTAAAAAACCCGGCTGGCGAAGGTAGGCCATACAGAGCTATACGAGTACCATCCACCAACCGGATAGACCCATTTAGAGCGGTTCTCGGAAAGAACCCAGCAATCCTCGAAAGTCGAAAAACTGTGCTGAACTCTATTTTTGCCGCTAGGACTGGCGGCAAAAATAGAGGGAACCGCGATAAGAATGCTCAAAAGCTTAAGCCAATGCTATTCTTCAGTACTGGCTGCACCCAAAGCCTTGAAAACCAGATCGCGGTACTGGCGTGCGAGCGATTCGAGGGTCAGCCTGCCTCCTGGGCGATACCAGTGATAGGTCCAGTTCAAGGCCGACAGCACATACATGGTTGCCAGCCGCACATCCTCCACCTGGAAGGAGCCGGCTTTGACCCCTGCTTCGATGGTCTTGCGGAAATAACCTTCATACGCATCGCGGCGGGCCGTAATCTTGCTTTGCAGGTTGGGGTTGAGAAACTTCCACTCATGAAAAAAGACTGTAGCGTTGTCGAGTTCGCGCACGATCACTTCCAGATGCCCCCGGATGAGGCGCTCGAGCTGTTCTTTGGGGGAGAGGTTGACCGGAATAGCTTCTGCACTGCTCAGAAACCCGTCCGCAGCGCGATTGACCAATTCGAACAGCACTTCCTCCTTGGACTCAATATGGGCGTAGAGGCTGCCCCCTTGCAGGTTGACGGCCCTGGCCAGGTCGCGCATGGAGGTAGCGTGAAAACCCTGGCGGCTAAAAAGCTGGCCTGCCGCGTCCAGTATTTCGTTGCGACGATTCACTTTCTCCAGCTTACCTTCTTCAAACAAACGATTGTTTGACACCCTGGCGCCGAGTATAGGGGGTGTTCTGAGCAACGTCAACGCTACAGACTCAAATTCCAACCCCTCTCGAGCAGCCTTTGGCCAACTCAAGGCCAATACATCATGGTGTGATGGTTTCTTAACCTCCAGCAGAGGTTTTCGGGGTCAATTGTGCTGGTTGCGGCTGTACCAGCTTTCTTGCTACGCATCATTCGACCATAAACCCAAAACCGGAGGGGGTGGTGAATCTATCAAATAAATGTGGCCTTCTTGACGTGCTGGAACCCCAGCCCTACAATACTTTTTGCTGCTGTTGCGGCGTGGTGAGCGTAGCTCAGTAGGTTAGAGCACTGGTCTGTGGATCCAGGGGTCGTGGGTTCAAATCCCATCGCTCACCCCAAAAGCAGGACAGAAGTTGGGGGATAGGGCATATAGAAAACCCTGTCCCCCTGGTCTCTGATCTTGTCCAAGATTGCGCGGATGGTGGAATTTGGTAGACACGCAAGACTTAGGATCTTGTGCCGCAAGGTGTGGGGGTTCAAGTCCCCCTCCGCGCACCACAACCCCGGAGAAGTCCGGGGTCTTTCTGTAAGCAGACCAGATCTTTCCCAGAACAACACCCCTCGGCTTTTGCTCGAGGGGGGTTGGAGGTTCGCTGTTATGGCAGGAACGACCAGCCATTGCGATACTTCAGCAACAGCATTTTTTCCACCAGCACCTTGTTGAAGTCACCCAGCACGTTGGGCAGCATGATCTGGAATTGACGCGGAGGGAAGAGGTGGTTACCCAGGATGATGACTTCTTTGTTGCCCGCATCCATCACACATACCGCAGGCATGCTGCCGAAGGGCTTGCAGTGCAGGCTGTTGACGTTGCCGTGCAGGATTTCGCGGATGTTGGTTGCAGCAGTTTTGGCCATCTCGTCGGTGGGGAAGCCGGTTTTGGGCACCCCGAAGGCCACATCGCCCTTGAAAGGGTTGGGCACTTTGGCAGCCAGTCCTACCGCGAAAACGTTGGGGAAGTGAGTGCTCTGGTAGCCATCGGAGACTTCTACAAAGCCCTTGGCATCTACCAGTTCGGGTGTTTTTTGCATTACCTCCACCCCCAGGAAGGGTGGCACCAGCATGGTGAAGCTGGAGGGCAGCACCTCGCCGGTGGAGAGTACCACGCCGTCGGGGCGTACCTCCGTAATGGCCGCATTGGCACGGTATTCAATACCTTGCATCTTGAGGAACATCTTGAGCATGGTTTCGCCACCGGTCATGCCACCGATGCCAAAGTGGCCCAGTGCGGGCTCGGGCGTGACCCAGGTGATACTGACCTGATTGCGTTTTCCGGCTCTGCGGACCTGATGATCGAAGTTGAACAGGTATTCGTAGCCAGCACCCATGCAACTGGCCCCAGGAACCGCCCCAATCACCACCGGGCCAGGGTTTTCCAGAAACTTCTGGTAGGCTCCATAGGTTTTTTCGGCATCGGGTGGGGTGAAGATGGAGTGGGAATAGCCTTTGGGGCCCAGCCCTGGCACCGCGTCCCAGGCCAGTTGGGCTCCGGTAGCAATAACCAGAAAGTCGTAGTCAATCACCGTTCCATCGGCCAGTTCAACCTTGTTCTCTTGAGGTTTGATCTGGGTGGCTTCGCCAAAGATGAACTCGATACCCCCACGCCGGAAGGTGCTCTCTGCATCGAAGGTGATGTCCGAGACTTTGCGGCGGCCAAAGGGAACCCAGATCAGGGAGGGGATGTAGACGAACTCTTTTTGCCTCGAGACCACCACAATTCGGGCTTCTTTGCCCAGTTTGCGCTTCAGTTCGAAAGCACTCGTCATTCCGCCGAAGTTTCCGCCGATTACCAGAATGGTTTTCATCATTTGCTCCTTGTCTGATACGGTACATCATACCTGTGGGGGGTATATAGGGTCAGTTGTCCCGCCGAAGTTCTCGAGTCTTGGAGCCAAAAAACCACCCTCCAACTACCGATTCTGCTTATATCTGACCCAAAAAGCGATGAAAAAGCCCCTCGGACGCGCCCACGTCTTTAGCGCTCGCTCCTAGGATTGCTTGGCAACCTGGTGTAGCGGAACTATCAGTCCAGAGATCAATGGGGTTGAACTCGAGGTTTTTCTGTACCAGACAACGGTACGAAGCCCTTATGCTCACTTCTTACCGCTGCAAGCACCTTCCAAGGGGTATTCCCTTCTGGGGTGTACGAAAATCGTATAGGGGGTTGTACACTATATGCTTGGCGGCCCCAGGGGTCGAACTTGAGGTGTGTTGTGGCAGAAATTCTCGAACGTGAAGGCTACAAGGTAAAAATCAAGGTTGAGGTTCCGGCCAGCCAGGTCGAGCAAACCTATCAATCGGTGCTGAGCAACTATGCTGGGCGGGTAAAGCTGCCTGGTTTTCGTGCTGGCAAGGCTCCGGCCAAGGTAATTGAGGCCAAAATTGGCAAGGAATCTTTGTTGGACGAAGTAAAAGAAGCTCTGCGCGACGAGACCTTTCCCAGGGCTGCCCAGGAGTTGTCATTGCTGCCGGTGGGGGCACGGGTTCTGGACGAGAGCCTGACGTTTGGACAGCCCTTTGTCTACACCGTGGAAGTTGAGAACTACCCTGAAGTAAAGCTGCCCGATTGGCAAAGCTTCAAGCTCGAGGTCGAAACCCCCGAAGTGACCGACGATGTGGTCAGCCAGGCCCTGGATGATCTGCGCAACCGCTACGGCGAAATGGTGGCGGTGGATCGGGAAGCCCAGGAAAAAGACAATGTCTTTATCGAGACCGATGACGGGGGGCGCTTCCCGGTGGTGATGGAGAATGCCCAACCTCACGTGCGCGAGGCCTTGCTGGGCAAGAAAGCCGGGGATGAGGTAGTGGTGCCGGTCAAAGATGGCGAAACCATCGTCCGCGAGGTCAAGACCAAGATCCTGGAAATCAAGGCCCTTCAACTACCTGAACTGGATGACGAATTTGCCAAAACGGTGGGCGAAGACAACCTGGAAGCCCTCACCGCCAAGGTGCGGGAGAGCCTGACGGCCCAGTTTGAGCGCGAGATTCGCAATGCTAAGGCCAGCCAGTTGCTTGACAAGCTCGGCGACGCTATCGAAGCGGAGATTCCGCCCACCATGCTGGCCCGCGAGGAGCAAAGCCTGCTGCAAAGCCTGGCCGATGACCTCAAGCAGCAGGAACTCGACTTCAACGAATATATTGTTCAACTTGAAAAAGACGGCAAGCTCGAGGAGTTCAAGCAAAACCTTACAGAGAGTGCTACCAAGCGTCTGCGCCGTTCGCTGGCTGTTGAAGCCCTCTCGGAGGAGCTCAAAACCGAATTGAGCCAGGAAGAGTTCAACGAGTTCCTGGCCGAATTGGCCCGTTCCTACCGCACAACCCCATCCCGCCTGCAAAATGAGCTGGGCCAGGATGCCATTGCCCGACTGCGCGTCCAACGGCTGCACGACAAGGCGCTATTTGAGGCAGTGACCAAAATCGAAAATTGATAATAGCCCAACCCCATTGAGATTTGGGCCTTGCCGTCCCTGCGAGGCGCGGGGCCGAAGCAGTCCATCAACCTACCTGTCAATTGCTGGATTGCTGCGCGTCCTGCTGACGCTCGCAATGACGATTCGTGGGTGTATTGGCTTGTTTTGGGACACGAAATACATTCGTTGACAGCGTACAAGTCGGGAGGCCGGTTCTTTTTTGTGGTAGGAGCCTGGTTATGTGCGCCAATGCCCTCTTGTGCCAGCCTTCAGGCATAGAATAGAGCCGATATGGTAGTTCCTTACGTCATCGAACAGACTGCCCGTGGTGAGCGGGTCTACGACATTTATAGTCGCCTGCTCAAAGACCGCATCATCTTCTTGGGTACGCCCATAGACTCTCAGGTAGCCAATACCATCGTGGCGCAAATACTGTTCCTGGCAGCGCAAAATCCCAACCAGGAAATCCGTATGTATATCAATTCTCCCGGTGGGGATGTGGACGCGGGGCTGGCTATTTACGACACCATGCAGTTTGTATCAGCCCCGGTCTCGACCATTTGTGTGGGTCTGGCTGCCTCGATGGGAGCGGTCTTGCTCGCGGCGGGAGCGCCTGGCAAGCGCTACGCACTGCCGCACTCCAAGGTCATGATTCACCAGCCCTGGGCAAAGGGACTGGGAGGACAAGCTACCGATATTGCCATTCAGGCCGAGCAAATCCTCAAGACCCGCAAGGTTCTTAATGGCATCATAGCCCGCCACACCAACCAGGTACTGGAAAAAGTCGAGCGTGATACCGAGCGCGACTACTACCTCACCGCCGAAGAGGCCGCCAGCTATGGCCTGGTAGATCAGGTGGTTAGCCGTGAGACGCAGTAAGCCTTCTTGTAGCTTTTGTGGACGCAAACACCCCGAGGTGGCCCATCTGATTGAGTCGCCGCTGGGTGAGGTATTTATCTGTAATGAGTGTGTGGAGCGGGCCAACGACCTTCTGGAAGCAGAACCCAAGCAAAGCTTTGTAGGCCCCAGCCACCTGCCCAAACCTGCCGATATCAAGAGCTTCCTTGACCAATACGTGATCGGGCAGGAGATGCCCAAGAAAACCCTCTCGGTAGCGGTATATAACCACTACAAGCGTCTGATGCACCCTGAAGCCGAGGTGCAGAAGTCCAATGTGCTGCTGATTGGCCCCACCGGAACCGGCAAAACCCTGCTGGCCGAGACCTTGGCCCGGATGCTGGATGTGCCTTTTGCCATCGCCGATGCCACCACCCTGACCGAAGCCGGCTATGTCGGCGAGGACGTGGAAAACGTGCTGCTACGCCTTTTGCAGGCTGCCGATTTTGATGTGCAAGCTGCCGAGAAGGGCATCATCTACATTGATGAAATTGACAAGATTGCCCGCAAATCCGAGAACCCCAGCCTGACCCGCGATGTCTCGGGTGAGGGGGTACAGCAGGCGCTGTTGAAGATTGTGGAGGGCACCATTTCCAACGTGCCCCCCCAGGGTGGACGCAAGCATCCCCATCAGGAATTCATTACCCTCAATACCAAGAACATCCTGTTTATTTTGGGAGGGGCCTTCGATGGCCTCGAGCGCATTGTGCTCTCGAGGGTAGACCAGAACCCCATCGGCTTTACCCGCCCCAAGAAAACCGAAGAAAAACTCGAGCCCATCCCCGAAGACCTGGTTCGCTTTGGACTGATCCCTGAGTTTGTGGGCCGGATGCCGGTGATGGTGCAGCTCGAGGCCCTGGACGAAGAAGCCCTGGTGCGTATCCTGACCGAACCCAGGAATGCCCTCATACGCCAATACCAGGAGCTGCTGCGCATGGAAGGCATCGAAATTCGCTTCATGCCGGGTGTGCTACGCGAGATTGCTCGCCGCGCCCTCAAGCGGGGCACTGGTGCGCGCGGGCTGCGGGCCGTAATCGAGAAAGCCATGGTCGAGCTGATGTTCGAGCTACCCGGAGCCGGGGTCTCGGAAGTGACCTTTGACCTGCCCCACCTTGACAAACCGTTAAAGGCCCTCGAGGAAGCCCGACTGCGCCAAGCATCTTAGCGGAGCAAACCCGTAAGTCCTTGCAGAACGATTCGGCGCAGTCTTTGCAGAGCTGTACCAACTCATCCTCGAACAAGGGCACAGGCGGCCACTCAATAGGAGATGGGCGCGTTTGTGGTTCAAAAAGCTCTAGGGCGCTGTGGCCAAGGCCTTGTCCAGGATTTCTCGCCAGCTATCGTAGGATCGCTGACCAGTGTATTTTTCTCCGTTTACAAAGAAGCTGGGGGTGCCGGTAAGCCCCAGGTCGCCGGCAAGTTTCTGGTCGGCGAGCACGCCCGCCCGCTTGCTGCCCGACTTCAGGCACTGCGAGAAGGTAGCGGGGGCCATGCCGATCTGACCCGCCAGGTCGGCAAAGTAGTTGTCCAGGGCATCTCCACTAAAACCGGCCCACTGCATTTGTGCTCGGAAAAGGGCTTCGTGATATTCGACATACAGGTTGTTGTCGGCTGCGCAAGCAGCGGCCTCTCCAGCCCGAATCACGTTTTCCTGCCCTCCAAAGGGGAAATCGCGGAAGATATAGCGCACCTTTCCGGTGTCTATGTAGTCGCGCTTGATGAGCGGCAATACATTATTGGAGTGGTCGCGGCAGTGGCCACACAGGTAATTCGAAAAATCCACCACCGTTACCTTGGCATCGGGGTTTCCGATGGCAAACTTAGCTCCCCTGGCTGCGTCGGCGGCATTGACGGAGGGCTGGGGCCGGAGCACCAAGAACAACACTGCGGCTATGACCATAGCCAAGAGCGCAACAGCGACAAAAAGAGTTCTTTGCATAATCTAGATTCTATTGCTTTGCGATGAAAAAATGCAGAAGCTAGCCCTGGCAATTAACGCGCCTTGTTCCAGAACGCATTAAGCGCCGCCATCACTTCGCTGGGTTTTTCAAAATGGGGCAACCCGTCGGTTTCAGGAATCCCAACCACCCTGGTTCAGGCTTCGGACTGCCTTGCCTCGCCCTCCTCGGTTAGCCAGAAGGGTTGGGTGTCGCGGGAGACCATTTTTTCTACAGCGATGGCCTCTTTGAGGTCTTTGGGCAGCACAAACATGGCCTCGGTGAAGGAGGCGTCGAGGTGTTTGAGCGCCAGACCACGCTCGATGATGCGGGTTTCCAGGATGCCCTCGCTCAAACCGGTGATGTCCACTCCATCGGAGGCCACGATGAAGCCAAAATTGAGCATAAAGCCGGGGATGTAGTTGCGGTAGCTGCGGGTGTGCTTGAAAACCTGCTTAACGGTGTGGTGTACCACCGGGTGCATTTTGTGGTGGGTGAGCAGAATCATGCCCGCCTGCATGGCCATCAGCCCGCCGGGGTTGAGGCGGTGCTTCAGCAGTTGGTAAAACTCCACCGTGAAGAGCATTCGGGCCGGGTTGTCCTGGCCCACCGGGTCATTGAGATCCACGATGATCACGTCGTAAGTGTCGGGGTGGTTTTCCAGCCAGCCCCTGGCATCCTCGGTAACGACCTGGGCCCTGGGGTCGTCGAAAGCGCCCTGGTGCCATTCGGGGAGCAACCTGCGGGCCATTTCTACCAACTCGTTGTCAATGTCGCACATCACGGCTTTTTCCACGGTGGGATGCCGCAAAACTTCGCGCAAAGTAGCCCCTTCGCCGCCCCCCACAATGAAGACCGAGCGGGGATTGGGATGGGCCAGCATGGCCGGATGCACCAGGGTTTCGTGGTAGATGTATTCGTCGTGCTCGGTGGACTGTACGTCCTTGTCGAGCACCAGTACCTTGCCAAAAGCGCCGGTCTGGAAGATGAAGTAGTCCTGGAACCTGGTTCGTCCTGCCGCCAGCACCTTGTCCATGCGGCGGTAGATGGTCTCGTAGGGCGTGACTTGCTCGAGGTAATACATTCCATATTCCATTGGTGTCCTCCAGATTTGAGCCAGGGGAGATAGGGTTTGTCACCCCATTTGGCGGGTTTATTGCTTTTCTACCCAACTCTATACCCCCTGCTTCCCTCAAGTTTTATTCTGGTCGTTTGGATTCTGAACCCTGTACCCGGCGCTTGATTTCGTGCTCCCCGCCTCGCCAGAAGCGAAAGGCCGACTCTTCCCTGGCACCAAAAGCCCTGGCCAGCCCGCGCAAAACCGATTCGGGGTCTACGTCGGGTTTGTAAAAGTAGAGATCGAGCGCAGCCGACGCATCGTCCTCGGGCCAGGTATGAATCATCACCGCTGCCACCGGCGAAAGGATAGCTGCCGAGAGCCCTTGAGGATAAAACTTGTAGACCGTGGACTGTACGCTTCCAGGGGGTGCGCCCAGTTTGATGACGGCATCCCTGAGAGCCACCTCAACCAGTTTTGGGTTTTCCAGCACTTCCAGGTTGCAGCCATAAATCTCAGCAACCCAGCGGCCTCCAGTAACGGCTGTCACGGCTGTATATGGTAGCACACGCCGAAGCCCCCTAAAGGAGCCGCTCAACGCAACGCCCAGATCATCGAAGCTCTAAATCCATTCCAGAAATTAAGTTACCAGAGCTAAGACTGCAGTTGCCGGTGAGAGTCGCTTAAGGGGGTTAGCTCTACCGTGCACGAGAGATTGCTGTGGTTTGGCTCGAGGCGTAGTTCTACTTCCAGTACCTCGCGGAAGAAGTTTTCGGTAGGCAGTTTGCAAGCCCGCAAGCAGGCTTCGAGGCCGGCTTGATCCGCAAACCTGCACCGACGGATGTGAAACTGGTTTTGCGTGATGGGTTTGGACTGGCCTACCAGGAACCGAAAAACCAGAGGAGTACCCCCCATCAGCAAGGAGTGGGCGGGTCTGGGTGCGGTTCTTGCAATCATGCGCAGCAAGCTCAAAACGGGGGTGGTAAAGAAAGCTCGGTAGGTCTGGAAAATGCGTTGTTGGAAGTCGTCGGGATTATAGGTTCGCATAACCTCTCGCACTTCTTCAACAAGCCCTCTATAGCCCGGCAGGGCCGAGAGTTTACCAAAACTCGAGGTGTGTGCACTGCGAAAGCGCTCGAGCAACCACCAATCCAGCCACGAATCTTCCATTTGCTCCTTAATTTAGCGTGTTTCCTAATGTAGCCTGGCTCAAATAACCCTGGATCCATTGGCCTGGGACGAGGCTGCTCTTTGGGGCGTTGCTTCGGCCTGCCCGAGCCAGCGCAGGGTCATGCCGATGAGCACGAACAATACCAACAAAATCAGAATCCCGATGGCATCGGTGGGTTCGGCCCCGCTCATCAACCAACCAATAGGGCTGGGGGCAGGCAGGCCCCAGGTATGGGTCAGAATGTAAACCACGGCAGTGAAAACCCCTATACCCACCGCCACCAATAAGAAAGGCCGGGCCTGGGATTTCGGGATACTGCCGTTGTGCATAAAGCCCAGCATCAGGACAAAAAACCCCGTAGCCATTAGAAGAGAAATGCCCCACAGCATGATTTGGGCATAAAAGAAGGCCTGAGATTGCTCGAGCATCAGTTGATCTATTCCAATCGCCCCACAGGGCCCAGCGCCCAAGGGAGTACCTGCCCAGCCCAGCAGTTGCAAGGCAAAGGGGGCGAACATCAGCCCCACCAATACACCTAGTTGACGGTCACGAATACCGAACATGTGCCAATGGTGGCATTGACCCTGGAATGTGTGTAGGGAAAAATATCCCGAGTTGCGGGGGTGATTCTCCAATGGCTTTCAGCTTTGCCCGTTAAGTGCCAGCACATATTCGATGGCCTGAGCAAAGCCGTTTTCGCGCACATGGCCGGTGATGTGATCGGCTGCGGCGATGATTTCGTCTACCGCATTGCCCATAGCAATCCCCAGACCGGCATCGCGGATGGCCTCGAGGTCGTTGTGGCTGTCGCCAATCATGGCAATCTCCTCGAGGGAGAACCCGTAGTGCCCTGCCAACCAGCTCAGCCCAGACGATTTGGAAACGCCCTTCTTGATCACGCCGGTAATCACCTCGCGCGGGCTCAAGTACTCGGCCAGATCAATTTCTGGCAGGGTCTCTAAGTCGGGTTTGACCGTCTCCCACAAGCTCAGATCGGGTACCACGAACCACAGTCGCACCAGGGTCTCGCGGATTTCCTCAAACAAGGCCGAGCGGGCCACCACCCCAGTCATCTCGATGTGGGTTAGAAGCTCGGGGGGCATCAGCTCACTCTCGTAGTAGCGCCCATTGTCTGCCCCCATCAGGTCGAAAGGCAGGCCATATTTTCGGGCAATGGCGATGATTTCCTGCAACCGGGGGACTGCCTCGGCGTGCAGCGACCTGCCCCAGACGTCGCAAATCGAGGCGCCATCGTTGAAAACATGGGGGCCATCGGGCTGTAGGCGCCGGGCATATTGAAGGCCATGACCCCCCTGAGGACGACCGGTACAGACTGCAAACTTCAAGCCTGCTGAACGGCCCCGTTCGATGGCTGCCCAGGCTGACTCGGGCACACCGAGGGTTCTTCCAGCGTAGAACGTTCCATCTAGATCGAGGGTTACCAGTTTTATCATTCAGCTTCTCCCACTCCATTTTTTGCACTGCGAGATCAAGCAAAAAACAGCGTATAAATATTTCACGAACTACTATTATCGTGAAATAATACACATATTACCCTTCAATCAATCGAGTCCTGAGCATGTCCAGGGCTTGCTCGAGGCCACACTCATCCACCGAATTGACCACCCGGTCGGCGGCCTGTTTGACCAGATCGGGGGCGTTGCCCATGGCGATCCCCAGACGGGCGGCGCGGATCAGCTCGAGGTCGTTTTCGCCGTCTCCCACCATGGCACTCTGGTTCAGATCCAGGCCCAACTGGGCCGCTACCCACTCTGCAGCCGCCCGCTTAGACACCCCCGAGGCCGTGACCGAACTGAAGGCAACGCCCAAAATGCCGGGGCTGGTCGCTTCGTGTAGTGCTACCTCGGGCATGGCCAGAACCGCCCCACGCACGGCTTGCCAGGCAGGAGAGGGGCGAGCCACAAACTGCACCCGGATAATCTGCCCAGGAACCCTATCGAGGTTGCGCAACTCAGCTCCGAAACCCAACATTCGCTCGTGGGCTACCAGGTCTGGGTGATTGGTTTCGCGGAAAAAACCCCCTTCGGCGGTGTAGACCTCGAAAGGAATGCTATGGGCACGGCTCAGCTCCAGTAGCTTATGGTACGAAACCTGCGGCAGCACCGAAACCTTTACAGGCTCGCGGTGACCCGAGACAATCACTGCCCCTGACTCGAAGATATGAAAACCTTCGGGGTCGAGCCGTTCGGCGTACTCGAGGGCGAACCCACGTCCAGGCCGCCCGGTACAGATGCTTAAGTGCAGCCCCGCTGCCCTGGCCCGCGCTGCGGCATCCCAGGCACACTGCGGAACCCCGGCGGGGCCGAAGAGGGTTCCATCTACGTCTATGAGCACAAGTTTGATTGATTTTTCCATAAACAAAGTACATCGGGAAAACACAGGTTTTTACTGCTCTCTATGCGCCACAGCCCAGACCTCATCAATTGGGCGCACCCCCCAGTTCTACGACGCCATTTTCGGCCACCACTGCGGTGCCACCAATGTACACTCCCAAAATGTTTCCTGCAGGGCCGTACTCCACCCGCACGTCCACCTGGCCGGGGCCACCCATGCGATGGCCTTGGGTGACGGTCAGGCTAACCTCCCCCTCCCAGCGCGGCACCACACCGGCGCGGGCCAATAGTGCACCCAAAGCCGCGTTGGGCGAACCGGTTACAGGGTCTTCGGGAATGCCCAGAGCAGGCGCGAAGGTACGGGCATAAAAGCGGCGGGGCCCATACGGAGCATAGACGTGAACGGTGGCAACCTCGAGTTTCTCCGATAGCTCGGCCAGTTTTTCCATGTCCGGCTCGAGGTCATCCACCAGCCCTGGGGCGATCACCGGCATGAATAAGGTCCAGAGGCCGGTAAAGGTAATGCCATAGGGGAGGCCCCGGTGCAGGTAGCGCTCGTTGGCTCCCATCACCTCGATAAACTCTTGCAATACCTTCCAGGAGGGGGGATCGCGGAAGCGGGGGGCTGGGCTCTGCACCAGGGCCCGCTCGTCCTGGAGTTCAACCATCAGGGCCTCCCCGATGGTACGCAAAAAGAGCTTTTTGAGACCCGCCGGTAGCTTTTCTTCGCTGGCCAGGGTGAGCGCCAGGGCTACGGCAGCGTGGCCGCTAAACTCCACCTCCCCATTGGCAGCAAAAAAACGCACCCCAAACCCGGAGCCGTCCCAGTCGGTCACAAAAGCTGCCTGGGGCTGTCCCAGCTTGGCGGCTACCAACTGCATCTCCTCGGTGGTCATCCCTCGTGCATCCAGCACCAGTGCGACCCGGTTGCCTCCACCGGGCGTGGCGGTAAAGGCATCTACCAGCAGGTAGGGAATGCGGTGGGATGCGCTAGCCACGCGTTACCCCCTTTTGCAGCAGGGGCACCAGAAGGCTCGAGGCTGCTGGCTGCCCAACCGATGGTTGACGCTCAAGTCCCGACCTCTTCATGCCTCACCCCGCACCGCAAGCCCGACGGTTGCTAGTTGGGCCTGATCCACTGGCGCGGGTGCGCCGGTGAGGGGTTCCTTGCCCTCCTTGTTTTTGGGGAAGGCAATCACCTCGCGGATGGACTCCTCGCCTGCCAGGTTGGCCACAAAGCGATCCAGCCCCCAGGCAATCCCGCCGTGAGGGGGCGCACCATAGGAGAGGGCCTCGAGCAGAAAACCAAATTTCTCCTGGGCTTCGGCGGGTCCAATGCCTAGTTGAGCAAACATCCGCTCCTGCAGGTCGCGGCGGTGGATGCGAATCGAGCCACCCCCCGCCTCGCTGCCATTGAAGACAAAATCGTAGGCATAGGCCCGCACCCGGCCGGGGTCGGTTTCCAGCAGGCGAAGGTCGTCCAGATTGGGACTGGTAAAGGGGTGGTGCATGTAGGTCCAGCGGGCATGGTCTTCATCCCATTCCAACAGGGGAAAATCCATCACCCACAAAAACTTGAAACCCGGCTCGATCAGGCCCAGCCTTTTGCCCAACTCGAGCCGTACTGCCCCCAGGCCCTCTACCGTCTTGCGCCAGGGGCCAGCCACCAACAAAAGAGTCTGGCCCTCGGCGACCGCCACTTGCGTTTGCAGGCGGGGTGGGATGAACTTGGCGATTCCGCCCGTGAGTGCGCCGTTTTCCAGCTTGGCCCAGGCCAGCCCAGCAGCCCCTTTGGCCCTGGCGATGGCCTCGAGTTCGTCAATCTCTTTGCGCGGCAGCAGACCCGGTATTACCAGCACTTTGACCGTTTCGGCAGAGGCAAAAGCGCGGAACTCGCCGCCCCGGAAGACCTCGGTTACGTCGCTGAACTCGAGGCCAAACCGCAGGTCGGGCTTGTCCGAGCCATAGCGGTTCATCACTTCGGCATAGGTCAGGCGGGGAAAGGGGAGGGGGAGCTCAACCCCCAGGGTTTCGCGTACCACATAGGCGGCCAGCCGCTCGTTGAGATCAATGATGTCGTCCTGGGTCACAAAAGACATCTCCAGGTCGAGCTGGGTAAAGTCGGGCTGGCGGTCGGCCCGCAGGTCTTCGTCGCGGAAGCAGCGGGCAATCTGGAAGTAGCGGTCATAGCCCGCGACCATCAGCATCTGCTTGAAAAGCTGGGGCGACTGCGGCAGCGCATAGAAGTGGCCGGGCTCCAGCCTCGAGGGCACCAGAAAATCCCGCGCACCTTCGGGGGTGGAGCGGGTCAGGTAAGGGGTCTCGACGCTGATGAACCCTTCCTGGTCGAGGAAGCGGTAGATGGCTGCAATGACCTTGTGCCGCAGCCGCAGGTTGTCGTGCAGGCGCTTGCGGCGCAAATCTACCACGCGGTTCTTGAGGCGCACTTCTTCGTTCACGCCCTGGTCTTCCTCGCCGCGCCAGGCCGCATCAATGGGGAAGGGTGGGGTTTTGGCCCCCGAGAGCACCTCGAGTCTTTGCGCCACTACCTCTACGGCCCCGGTCTTGATTTTAGAGTTAATCTGTTCGGCAGGTCGCTGGCGCACCACTCCTTCGATGCGCACTACCCATTCCGAGCGCACCTGGTTGGCCTCCGCAAAACAAGCGCTATCGGGATTAACCACGACCTGCACAATCCCTTCACGGTCTCGCAGGTCAACAAAAATCAGCCCCCCCAGGTCGCGCCTACGGTTGACCCAGCCCTCCAGCACCACCGATTGCCCAGCATGTTGTTCACGCAAATTGCCGCAATAGAGTGTACGACGCATAGGCTTTAGCATACCTTTTTGTGAAAACTTCTCAAATCGCCTTCAAATACCCGGCGGCCAGAGCCGCTATAACAAGGAATTTTTTCACAATCACTTATTATCGTGAAATAATGCACATGATGAACCTTACTTAGCCCTCAAAGAGGGGTGTTGGGCGATCGGTGTGTAGTAGATTCACGCATGGCAAAACCTCCTGACTTACGGCCCCTCAAAAAGACTGTGCAGTTGTAGGGGCTCGAGCTCCTTCTGCTCGCCGCTTTCCAGGTGTTTGAGGGTGATGACCCCCTTGGCCCGCTCACCCTCACCCAAAAACCCCACGTAGCGGGCCCCCTTCTTGAGCGCGTCCTCGAGGGCCTTGCGGGGACTTTTGGGGGTGTAGCCCAACTCGACAAATACCTTGGGGCGCAGTTGTTCGGCCAGGGTCAGGGCCTCGATTTTGGCGGCCTCGTCCAGAGGTGCCAGGTAGAGCGTAGGGGAGGGGTCGGAGGGTATGACGACGCCTTCTTCCTCCAGCGCGATGGCCACCCGTTCGATCCCGATGCCGAAGCCCACGCCAGGAACCGGAGGGCCGCCCAGCATCTCGGAAAGGCCGTCGTAGCGCCCCCCACCGCCCAGTGCGGACTTGGCCCCAATCCTGGCATGGTGGACTTCCCAAGCAGTGCGCACGTAGTAGTCCAGGCCGCGCACGATGCTGGGGTCTACGGTAAAGGGCACGCCGAGCTGGGCCAGGTACTGGCAGACTTTCTCGTGAAATGCCCGCGACTCCCCTCCCAGAAACTCGAGCATTGGCCGCACCTGCAAATCGGCGGCGATCTGCTGATCGCTCTCGCTCTTGGAGTCGAGAATGCGCATGGGGTTGGTCTCCAGGCGAACTCTCGAGTCCTCCGAAAGCTTTTCGGCATGGGGCCGAAACAGCTCACGCAGGTAGTGGTTGTAGTTGAGGCGATCCTGCGGGTCGCCCACGGAGCCTAGCTTGACCTCGAGGTCTTTCAAACCCAGGGCCTTGTAAATTCGCACCATCAGTGCGATGGCCTCGGCATCCAACAGCGGGTCGGCCAAACCCAGAGCCTCGTAGTCAACCTGATGAAACTGCTTGTAGCGACCTTTTTGCTGGCGTTCGGCGCGGAAAATCGGCCCCCAGGTGAACAACCGTACCGGTTGAGGCCAGACCTTCATCCCGTGCTGGTTGTAGGCCCGCACCATCGAAGCCGTTGGCTCGGGGCGCAAGCCCAGGATACGGCCCCCACGATCCTCGAGGACATACATTTCCTTCTTGACCACAATGTCCGAGGTCAGGCCCACACCCTTTTGTAAGACCTCGAGGTACTCAAAAATCGGGGTATGGATCATCTGCGCCCCAGCACCCCGCAAGACTTCCTCAGCGGTCTGGATGATATAGCGAACAACTGGCTCGCGAAAAGGGTATTCCTTGGCCTGAGCAAACACGTCGTTGGTTCCGGGAACGGCCTTGAGCATGGCGGTCATTGTACGTCAAGGAGCGCCAGAGCAACCTGGTGCAGCGGGTAAGCTCGAAGTTTGCGCTACAACAAAAAGCTCACCCGGTGCGAACCAAGCACACGCCTGGCTAGCTAGGGATGGTCAGGCGGGTTGGGTTGGGTGTCAGCAACGATTCTTCACGCTCGGCCCGGTTCACAATGTCTTCGTTGCCCAGTAGCTTCACCAGTTCCTGTCTGGACACCATGCGGCCAGCATACATATAAACCATTCCCCGTCGCTGGTGGGTCACCACAAACGGCACCCCATTGTGGTAGCGCACCAGTGTGTTGTGCCGCCGGGCATGGCGTGACATCCGGGCCAGGGCGCGTACACCCTGATCTACCTTGCGGTTTTGCGCTTGTGGATACCAGCTCGAGAACAGAATCAAGAACATTAGACCGGCCATCACCAGGGCAGTCGCAAAGTTGGTTTCCATATACACCAAAGTATAGGAAGCCGATTTTTGAACCCCGGTGTTAACTCAAAGCAAGCTAAATTTTAGATGAAATAAAATGCGTGCTTATTTACCTAAGTACGCATTTGATATACTTTGCCCATGCTGGTACCCCTTGCCAACTGGCACAATCCTGCCAAGCGCCGCCTCGAGGCTGTCCGGGCCATCCACGAGCGCGATGAGACTGGCTTGCTCGAGTTACTCCAGGCCTATCTGGTGTTGAAAGGCCGCAAACGAGCCACGCTGAGCCTGCGAACCCTCGAGAACTACCGTTTGGCTGTGCGGGATTTTTTGGCCTGGGCCTGGTCGGAGTCGCACTCGCTCGATATCCTCAAAACCAGTGCCGATGACCTCGATCGCTACATTGCCCATTTACAACTCGAGGGTGGAAGTCTCGAGGGCTCCGATGGATTCAAACTCAAACCAGGCTCTATAGCCACCTACGTTGCTGGCGTACGGGCCTTTTATCGGGCGCTCGAGTGGGCCAATATCGCCCAACTACCCCAGGTTACCGCACCGCGCGATCCCACACCACCCGAAGAGCGCCGCCCTGCCCTGCCCCTCGGGCTGTACAAAAAATTACTCGAACACCTGTCTGGCTCAAACCCACAGACCTATCGAGACCGCCTCGCCATAAGGCTGATGGCCGAAGCCGGATTGCGCATAAGTGAAGTCATTCACTTGAAGGTAGAGGACTTGAGTCTGGCTGAACGCTTGCTGGTAGTACGGGCTGGTAAAGGTGGAAAACAGCGCTCGATTCCACTCTCAAAGGCGATGGTGCAGGAACTGGACGGGTGGCTCAAACTGCGACTGGCCCATGTGGCCGCTGGCGAAAAAGCTGTGCTGATCAATCTGGGTGGGCGCAAAGCCAGCGGCCAGGCCATGACCGACAAATCACTGCGCAAAATTCTCAACGCCCACTACCGAGACCTGGACTTCCCCCAGCGCTATTACGGTGCCCACATGCTACGCCATACCGCCGGAACCCGTTTCTACAAGACCAGCCGTGACCTCCATGCCACCGCCCGGCTGCTGGGCCACTCCAATATCAATACCAGCAGCATCTACGCCAAGATGGATCTGGAGGGCTTATTCGAGGTGGTAGATAAACTGGACGACTAAGTGTCTCCATGGTTGAAATGCGAGATCCGGTCCCGAAAGATCGGTGGCGGCGCAAAAGGCCTTGCAGGGACGAAACAAGCAGTGTATCCGCAGCCGAAAATTTCACTCAGGAGACGATTCGCGTACCATAGGAGATGAGATCAATACGTAAACCGCCCTAAAATGTAAGCCCTTGGTAAATCTGCTCGAGGCCAAGCCTGGTATCCAGGCAGGGAATGTAGACCTCCCGGCTGTTCTCGAGGGTCTCCAGCCGCCAACCATCGGGCTGCCGAGCATACACCAGCACCAACCTGCTGGTCTGGGAAATTATCAAGTAACGTTCGAGGCTGGGGAGCGCAGTGTACTCGCTCAGCTTGTCACTAAGGTCGGTTTGCCCGGTACTATCCGACAACACTTCCACAATCAGGCAGGGCGCAAACTCGATACGCGACTCTACCTTGGGGCCGCAGATCACCATCAAATCGGGATAGCGAAAGCGCGTCGGGCGAACCTGTAGCTTGATGCTGGTCGAGTACAGCCGACATCCCCTGGCCCTGGCCTGCGGGCGCAAAGCCTCGACGATGTTGAGCACGATCTCCTCGTGCTCCTGGGTCTCGCCCGCCATCGACAGTAGACGCCCATCCACGTACTCGTGGCGCTCTGGGGCGCGATCCTCGAGCTCGAGGTACTGCTCCACCGAAAGCTGGGTTGAGGCCGACGACATAGGTTTAGTGTAGCAGTGCCCGTGGTGGTATAGCGGTTTTCACTATGACGCCGCGAAAACTTGGAGTCCTCAGGCCAGGGCCTCATCGCGTTTGATACTGAAAACCCGACTGGTACCCCGATCGGTGGTCACGCCGTAGAGAGCGTCACAGGCTTCCATGGTGCGCTTCTGGTGGGTCACCAGAATGAACTGGGTCTGGCCCTTGAAGT
>JBBIUP010000040.1:0-20700 GCA_037440185.1 Meiothermus sp.
TTCGAGTCTCGTTTCCCGCTCCAATCCACCCCCACCCTTCACCAGGTGGGGGGTTTTGTGTTTTAAGGTCACTGTGGGCCTTCTTTAAACAAGAAGAAGCTCTTTCATTTGATAGAATCTTGACATAATATGTCTCACAAAGAAATTCCAGATGCTGCAATTGAGCAAGTGGCTATGCACATAAATAGCCGTAGTAATAAGAACTATGGTATTCCTGTTGTTGGTAATGCGGACAATGTTGAGACACCTCAAGTGTTCGAGATCATACCGTTTGACCAAATCGATGATTCGAACCATAAGTTCTATGCTGTGGATGGCAGTTATAACAGTGAGCAGTTCTACAACGGCCTCTCAATAGGCCTATATGCGGCTGGTTATGTCTGCTTTCAAGCGGGTAAGCAGATTAGAGTGAATCAACTCGATGACCCAGTGATTCTTGGTAAGGCATATTACCCTGAAAACATACTTGTTGCAGCCCAAAACGATTTATTCTCGATTTATGACGAGTTACTTGCCCTCGAGCCCGTAGAGAAACTGCTAGACTTCTGGGATGCAAAAGATGACCCTCCCAAGGTCTTTGCCTATTCTAGAGAGACTATCTGCACAAATCTTTCTACGCTTTTGTCATTTTGCCAAGAGGTTCTTGAGTTGGCACTGGTGTACGAAATTGCCAATCTGGAGACTACGATTCCCGGCGACTTCATTCTTAGAGACGGTACATTGAGACCTCTCCAGATTAGGCAGGAATACTCAGTCAAGCTAGGAAAGCATCTCAGAGATAAAGATATACGAATAGTGGCGATTACAAAGCAGTCACCGATCAAAATGGAGCTTTCATATACCTTTAAGCAGATAGACAATTACTTGCAAGATCAGCTTAGACCCAAATATCGGTTCTCCGCGAAAGACCCAAAGCGTCAAAAGCTCTGTTGTTGGTTTGAAGTTCCTGAAGCTGTACTCGAATCTGCTTATCGAGGTGGCGGTATGTTCATCAAGAAGGACATTAGGGGCGGTCGTGGTTTTGGCCTGTTCCTTGTAGCGAGATTGGACTACGTTGAAAAACTTCAAAACTACGATTGGGTCGTTATTGACGTAAACATATTCGATGCGATTCCAGATATAGAGCAGAGAAGGTTGACACGAGATAGGGTGATGTTGGAAGACATTGCTCGTGAGCTGACACGCCTTACGCAGGAACATTACATCTTGGGTTATCCATACCCACTCGCTGAGGCTCATAATTTCATATCTCTGAAACGAAACTTCAAGGAACAGCTCATCAGCCGCCTCAAATACTCACTGTACAAAGATCAACGCATGGATCATGTCGAGATCGAGAATCTATTTCTCGATATGCACGACCGCTTCTAGTTTTGGAGGATTAGATGACTACTACGAAGGCAGACTTTGGCGTCCTGTA
The DNA here is from genome assembly GCA_037440185.1 of Meiothermus sp. GTDB lineage: Bacteria > Deinococcota > Deinococci > Deinococcales > Thermaceae > Meiothermus. Next base: position 1,421 of record JBBIUP010000040.1, read on the forward strand.
CGGACAAAAGACCACCGAAGACTCACTGCTTATCTACTCATCGTATGAGGACGCAAAGTCCAGCCCCCAAACTGGAGATTTTATTGTTTTGACCCCGAAGGACGAAGACAACACTAAGTTTCTGGCTCGCGTAGAAGCTGAGATTTACGACGAAGATCCTATATTCAAGTCCCAAGACAAGACACTTATTGCCGTTCATTACGCTCGCATTGCCGAGAGAGAGCTTTCCGAGCGAGACAAGCAGAAGATGTTTAGCTATACGTACAAGGTTCGCATTTTGGGGACGTTTACTGACAAAGGGCAAAGCCTCGTCTTCACTACGGCAGTTCGTAAGCTGCCGACAGTTTCATACATTGCTCGACACTTAAGCAATCGAGAAATCACGGCCATTCTCAACAAGACTAACGAGAATGGTGTGCCTGTTGGACACTTGTGTGTTGGAGAAACAGTCTTTAGTGGCAAGGGTCAAATTCTATTCGACATTGCAAAGCTGCGAGAGCGACGCACAATGGTGTTCGCTCAGTCTGGTTTTGGCAAGACCAACCTAGTCAAGGTTTTGTTGTACCACATGGCAAAAGATACTGCTTACGGCAAGCTTGTTTTTGATCTCAATGGCGAGTATTTCCTTCGTGGAACGAAGACGTATGGTCTTGGCGACATAGATGAGCCGCAGATTCGAGATAACGTTATTGTCTACACAGACAAGAAAGTTCCAGAAATGTATAAAGGACGTTTTCATAATGCTGGAAGAGTCTTGCTGAATATGCACAGGCACTTGACACCTGGCGATATTCTGAGTTTTGGAGCTGGTTTTTCTGAGGTGATGAAGTCATTTTTACTGTACTTGGACAACGAGGCAGTGGAAGGCTTTATTAGCAAAATAGATGAGTACGCTACAACTCCCCACCTGCTACATCGTGACTTCTCAGATTTCTTTGGTGAGCAGAAAAAAGATAATAAGGGAAATGACAAGGAGGATGCCAGCGCTAGGAAGACAATAGTTGCGATTAGGAAACGCATTCGCCACTTGATTGATGAAGGTAAAGGTCTACATTATAGCGAGTCTACACTCATTGAAGATGTCTTCAAGTTCCTGAGTCAGGGCAAAACAGTTATTATTGACTTATCGCTCAAAGACAGTATGGATGCGAGCATCATTTCAACCATATTTGTTAGAAAGTTGTTTGAAGACAACAAGCGTCATTTTACGTCAGATGAACAAAAGAGTGTTATCAACACAGTTTTATTTGTTGAAGAAGCCCAAAATGTGCTTTCAGAGGAATTTGTTCGCTCGAATGCCAACCCATTTGTTAGAGTTGCGAAGGAAGGTCGAAAGTTCGGCCTTGGTTTGGTAGCTGTTACGCAACGTCCATCAGCTATCTCAGACGAGATTAGAACGCAGGCAGAGAACTTTTTCGCCTTTCACATGGGTAACTCCGATGACATCAAGGCGCTCGTGAAGTCCAACATCAACTATGACGGTGTGATTGCAAATTTCATACAGCGAGAAACCATCCGGGGCAATTTGTACATGGTTTCGTCTGACCAGTCGTTTGCACTACCGGTTCGCGTAACTGAGTTTGAAAAACTGATTGGTAGTAAAGTTTATCAGGACTCGTTATTCTCCTAGCATGCTAGAGATTGGCGTCGGGCGTCATCATAAGCTGAGGGAATACCTCCATGAGGGTCGGGCTGACTTCCCGATTACAACCTCATCACTTGAGGAAAAGGTTAGGCTGCTGATCCTAAGAGATCTGATGCGCTTGGGGTGGCACTGGAATTTTGATACCCGATCTAAGCGGGTCACTCTCGAGCCGCCAGACACCTATGACAAGCAGCTAGTCAAGTACTCGATGCAGATGAAGCGCGAGGAGTCTCTCAAAAAACATGAGACTTGGATAAGTCATCATTTGGCCTTGGCGCGAGGAAACTTAGCGGATGGTGAGGCAGTCTGGAGCTCTAGCATCGAGCCTGTGCTCGAAGTTTGCGAAACCCAAAAGCAGATTGACACATTCAGGATATTCCGGTTTTACTGGTCTTCGCCGTACAGCGAATATGTAGGTAGACGTATCAAGTTGCTGATCCGTGATAGAGCATTGCCCGGCAAGCCTGTGATCGCGTTGGCCGCTCTGGGTAGTTCAATTGTGCATATACCAGAGAGAGATATGTGGGTAGGTTGGGACACAAAAACACGAACAAAGAATCTAATATACACGATGGACGCGTACATTTTGGGCGCGATGCCGCCGTACAATCACCTACTGGGAGGAAAGTTGGCCTCCTATATCCTAGCGTCAAACGAAGTTCGCAAAATATACAAGCTTAAGTATAAGGGGCGCGTGACGAACATCTCTCAAAGGACGGCTGACGACTTGGCATGCATTTTTACAACCAGCCTTTACGGGAAGAGCTCGCAGTATAATCGCCTCAACTACGGACAGCAGAAACTGTACATACCTACAGGTCAAACCAAGGGTTATGGGACGCTGCATCTGACTGATGCTACAGTTACTGCGATGCAGAACTACCTAGCGAGTGTAGGCTTAGTAGTAACAAATAAATTTGGCGATGGCCCGAGCTGGCGATTCCGCTTGATAAGAACTGCTGCGGAGTATCTGGGTTTTGATGCGGATTTTCTACTCCGCCATTCTTTTCAAAGAAACATTTATGCGATCCCTCTCGCAGAAAACGCAAGAGAGTTCCTCCGGGGGGAGCAAAAAAAGTTAGAGTATTTTGACTACCCGATGCACTCATTGGTGAGCTACTGGAAGGATCGCTGGCTCAGTAAGCGTAAACGAAGGAGTGATGTTGAAGAGGCGGTTAGAAGCTTTCAAGCACAGTCGTTTGCGGTATAACTTTGCCACAAAGTGAATGGGTATATGGAGTGCGTAAACCCAAATCACCGCTTCAATGTCTAATCAGCTCGAGTATAAATACCCCTGATCCCAACCCTTCTCCCTCAGGGAGAAGGGCTTTACTAGCTAGAACCCCTCTCCCTCTGGGAGAGGGGCCGGGGGTGAGGGGCCGCTAAAATACCTTCGATGAAGAAAATTCCTGTACTCCCACAGCATTTGCTCGAGTTATGTAGGGGCTTACGGCGTGGGCAAACGCCCGCCGAGCAAAAGTTGTGGGCTTTGCTGCGTGGTTGTCAGTTAGGGGGGTTCAAGTTCCGTCGTCAGCATGGCATCGCCAACCCAGAGACGAATGGGGCATATGCTAACTTCATCCTCGACTTCTACTGCCACGAGAAAAGATTGGCAATCGAGCTGGACGGCAGCGGTCATACCGAACCGGAGCAAGCCGTCTATGACCTAGCCCGAACTGAAGCCCTGCAAACCCTGGGCATTCAAGAACTGCGCTTTTGGAACGAGGGCGTGCTCCAGACCATCTGGAATAGACTGCAGGACGGGCAGGAATCATTATGAACCCCAACAACCGTTCCAGCATCAAAATCGGCGCTCGAGTCGCCATCGTGCTCAAGGCCGACCAGCGCACCGGCAAGCTGACCGAGGGCGTCGTGCAGGCCATCCTGACCAAATCGGCCACCCACCCCCACGGCATCAAGGTGCGCCTTCAGAGCGGGGCAGTGGGGCGGGTCAAGCAGGTTTTGGGTTAGCGGTGATGATCCATGTCGGGCAGATACATACGCCAGGTCTCGGGCAGGTGGGGCAGGTCAGCCACCAGCAACAGGCTGTGGCGGGGGGCGATGGGGCGGCGGGCCAGGCGCATCCCAGCCTCCTCGGGGGTGCGGTTTTTCTTTTTGAGGTTGCAGGGGCGGCAGGCGGTTACCAGGTTTTCCCAGATGCTGCGTCCCCCCCGGCTTTTGGGGAAGACGTGGTCTACCGTGAGGTCGCTCCCCCGCTTGCCGCAGTACTGGCAGGTGTAGGCATCGCGACGCAGGATATTACGGCGGTTAAGCGCAAGCCGCCCCGGAGGGCGGCGAACAAGACGTTTGAGGCGGATGATGCTGGGGACAGGGTAGGGGGTGCTGGGAGTTCGTAGGTATTCGCCGCTTTCCTCGACTACCTCGGCGGTTCCGTTCATGACCAGGATGACGGCCCGCTTGACGCTGGCCAGGCCCAGGGGCTCGTACCCGGCGTTGAGCACCAGGATGCGGGGGGAGTCGAGGTTCACGGGTTTAAGGATACTCGAAACATGTCAGAGGATTCTAGAGTGATACTTCACAGTAATTCCAGAAAAAATCAACCCTGCCCCAACACCCTATTACCAGAGGCTGTCCTGCTACAATCGGAAGGTTATGGGTCGTTTGATTCGTGGGCTGGCTGCCGAGGGAAACCTGCGGGTGCTGGCTGTGGAAACCACCGATATTGCCGAGGAAGCCAGGGAACGCCATCGGCTTTCGCCCACCGCCACCGCCGCGCTGGGCCGGGCCATGAGCGGGGTTTTGCTGCTGACCTTTTTGCTCTCCAAAAAGCCCAAAGAGCGGGTGAGCCTACAGTTTGTGGGCGATGGGCCCCTGGGTGGGCCGGTGGTGGAAGCCGCGCCGGATGGGTTTGTGCGGGGCTATGTTAAAAATCCCCAGGCCCATCCCCCCCTGCGCACCGACGGCAAACTCGATGTGGGGGCGGCCATCGGCAAGGGCGAACTCAAGGTAGACCGGCTCTTGTCCAACGAAGAGCTCTACCAGTCCAGCGTGGAACTGGTCAGTGGCGAAATCGCCGAAGACCTGGCCCGCTACCTATGGCAGTCCGAGCAAATCCCCTCGGCGGTGTTGTTGGGGGTGCGGGTCAACGGTTCGGGCACGGTACACGTGGCGGGTGGGGTGGCGATTCAGGTGTTGCCTGGTTGCCCCAACGAGGTGATCGGCAGGCTCGAGCAAAACCTGCAAGGCCGCACCAGCATCACCGATTTGCTGCTGGAAAAAGGGTTGGACAGGGCCGTCGAAACCCTGATGGAGGGGCTGGACTACGACCCTACCGACTTGAGTGTGGTGGGTTTTCGCGAGGGCTATATCCCACTGCACTTTCGCTGCCGTTGCAGCCGCGAACGGGCCTTGAATGCGCTGGTCTACTTCTCGCCCCAAGAGCGTGAAGACATGATTGCACAGGATGGTGGGGCTGAGGTTTCTTGCCACTGGTGTGCCCAGAAATACCAGATCACTCCCGAGGAAATCCGCTCCTTGCCCCCCGGCGAGGGCTGGGTGGGTGGGGTGCCCAAAGCCTGAGCCAGGTTCTGAGTGCTTCCACAGTATGTTTATCGCTGCGCCAAGCTCGGCGTACATTTGGATACCGTGCCCTCGACCACGTAGCTTGGCAGGCAGGTTTCGGAGGTCTGACAAACTCGGTATTGCGCAGCTTACAGACCATCCAACAAATCCTGCAAGGGCCAGCGCGGGATGGGGCCGCGGGTTCCGCCCAGGGCGAAGGTTTCGACCGACATCATTTGCTCCAGGAAGGCCTGGCGCTCGGGGCTGGTATTCATGGCCTGGGTGCGGTCGGCGAACTGCGAGCGATGGGCGGTGATGGCGGCCAGCTTTTGCGGTAGGTAGGCTTGCACACCCATCTTGACTGCTAGCGTATTTTCGGCCACGCCAAAGACCTTAGGATCGAGGCCGGCCATGATGCTGTCCACCTGTCCGCTCTGCTGCATGGTGGTGGCTCGTTCGATGGTAAAGGCGCTGTAGAAGAGGCGCTGCGGGGGGTTGAGCAGGTGGCCCGAAGAATAGAAGGCTGCGGTGGTCGCACGGTGAACGACCAGATGGTCGGGGTGCCCGTAACCCCCGTGGGGGTCGAAGGTAATCAGGATTTTGGGCTGAAGTTGTGCGATCAAATCGCGGATTTTGGCCTCCACTTCCCACAGATCGGCGTTGTGGAGGGCCTGAGGGTCGTCACGGCGCAGCCTTTCGTTGCGGCCAGAGTCGCGGTAGCCCAGAAAGAGGGGAGGCTCGAGGCCCAGGGCCTGACAGGAGGCCTCGAGTTCCCTGGTTCGCCATGCACCCATGTCCTCCACCACCAGCTCGGGGTCTTTGAGCTGCCCCGCTTCGCCCCTGGTGGCACAGGCCAGATAGACCTTGTGCCCCAGCCTGGCATAGTGGGCCAGGGTTCCGCCGGTGGGAAAGGCTTCGTCGTCGGGATGGGCAAAAACCGCCAGAATTGAGGGGAGGTCGGTCATGACCGGGATTATATGCTTCAATCGTGACTCGCCGATATTTCTCCGTTCACTCGAGTAGTTGTTCGCGGTTTGTGGTTGACCTCATAAAAATCTGGCCCTGGGATAGTCCTGCAAGACGCCCTTTTTGAAATCTTCGTATTTAGACTCCTCGACCAACGCCACCGTCGAGCCGCCAAAGCCGGCCCCGGTCAGGCGTGCACCGATGGCTCCATGGCGTAGTTCGGCCTCCACGAGCTGGTCGAGTTCGGGAATCGAGACCTCGTAATCATCGCGTAGCGAGATGTGCGAGGCCACCATCAGCTCGCCAAAGCGCTGAATGTCGCCCTGTTCCAGCGCCTTTGCCCCATCCAGTACCCGTTGGTTCTCGGTCACCACGTGGCGGGCACGGCGGCCATAGGGTTCGGGCAGGGCACTGATGCGGGGCAGATCGGTGGGTGTCAGTTCGCGCAACGATTGCACACCTAGTAGCTCACAGGCTTGCTCACACTCGCTTCGGCGGGTGTTGTAGCCCGACTCGGCCAGGCGGCGCGGCACCGCAGAGTCCACCACCGCTACTCGGTAGCCCTGCGGCAAGGGTGCAAGCTGGGTGGTAAGGTTCTGGGTATCCAGGAACAGCGCATATCCCAGCCGCCCTACCGACGAAGCCATCTGATCCATAATGCCGCAGCGCACCCCCACATACTCCACCTCGGCTTGTTGGGCCAGCAGGGCGATCTGTACATCATCCAGGGGAAGCGTGTACAGTTCGCGCAAGGCTCGCAGCGTGGCTACTTCCAGCGCTGCCGAGCTGGAGAGCCCGCCGGTCATGGGCACCTGGCTACGCAGATAGGCCCGGATGCCAGGCACGGGGTGCCCATGTTGGTGCAACACCCATACACAGCCCGCGATGTAATCCAGCCAGTCTCCCTGCCTGGCTACATCCAGCCCTCGGCTTTTATGCTCCTGAAAGTTCTCAGCATAGGCTTCGATGCCTTCTGCAGCGGCGGCTTCAATATACGTCTGGTAGGAGAGGGGAGTAGGGAATACGAACCCCCCATTGTAGTCGGTGTGCTCGCCCAACAGGTTTACGCGGCCAGGAGCCGAGACGGATACGGTGGGTTCAGTGCCAAAAATATCCTTAAACATGGCCTGTTTAGCATACGGCAGGAAGCAACCAGATGCAGCTTTGTGGGGTTGCCGCTCTGCCCCTGGCGCTTCTCGAGAAGAAGACCTACAGGTAATGGCAGGAGAATCATTGGCCCGACCAGCTTTTTGCACAGGTAATAGACGAACCGCTGTAAAAATCTTTGCGCTAAAGGGAGACTTTTCCGACGAACAAATAAGGCGGGAGAGCCCAAGTGGATAAGCCCTATCCCTCGTACACCATTGGGCGCAAACGCCCTTCCACCCGCATCATGGGCCATTTGAGGTCGGTGGTGAGGTTTTCCAATCCAGCCTCGGTTAGCAAGAAGGTGTCCTCGACCTTTGCGCCGGGCAGGCTGGGGTTCCAGGCCAGCGCCATGCCAGGTTCCAGTTTGGTGGGGTTGCTGGGCCGGGCCAACACCTCGCGGCTACGGTAGCCAGTCAGGCCACCCTGATGGTGGTTCTCGAACTCGCTGGCCCGGCCAATCACGTTGTAGCCGGCACGAATTTTTTCCAGCACCTCGCCCAGGGTGACCCCAGGTTGAGAGGCCTCGAGTGCGGCAGCTTCCACCTGGCAAATTTGTTCGTTGAGAGGCTTGGCTTCGGGGTGCCCAAAGCTACGCAAACGGCTCAGGTTGGCGATCAGCCCGTGCCGCCGCCCACAGATAACCCCCATGAACAGGCGTCCCAGCGAGCGTTGTTTAGGGATGGGATGCCGGTAACGAAACAGGCGTTCTTCGCCCGCCACCAGCAGCACCAGGGGCTGGATGCCTTTGGACAGAAGTTCTTCGGCAATGGCCCCAGCCAGGTCATTTTCGCTCCAGCCAGGGTTGGCAGAGCGGATGCTCTCGCCCAGGGCAGTGGCAGCATCCAGGCCCAATACATGGTAGCGATCCTGTTCTTCCTTGGAGAGCACCAGCCGCAAAGCGGTGAGGTCGTGCTCCACATCGTTGGGCCCTTCCGAGGACGGTGGGCTGTACCAGGCGTAGCGCACCACCTCTATCTCCGGCACCTCTTCGTCTAGAAGGCGTCCGGCCTCGATCTGAGAGGAATGTAGGCGTACGGTGTCGGGGGTAATTTCCAACCAGGCCCCCACCGGGCGAAAGGTAACAACCGTATTGTCACCGCCACCGGTAAGCCAGGCAAAGTTTTCTGGCTGTTGCACGAAAAAACGCGCAAAGCCCTGGGTCTCCATCCAGGAACGTAGGCGGGCCAGCGCTGTGGTGTTCATGGCTTATGCTAACACTTTTCTATTCCAGATATATGGAAGTAATACAGCACGGACACTTGCCAGCGGGTTGACGACGCTGGGAAATAACGCGGATGGGCGTGGGGTACAGGAAAAGCATTTGGCTCACAAATCAGATGCCTACTTCTCGCAGGGTCTTGGCGGTCTCTTCAGGCAGGGCATCCATGGCAAAGGTTCCAGCAGCAATCTCGGTTCCAGCCAGGTATTTCAGCTTGTCGGCAGTGCGCAAGGCCGGGTAGAACTCCACATGGAAATGGAAAACTTCCTCGGCTCCCTTGGGTGCGGCGTGCAGGGCCATCACGTAGGGCATGGGTTTCCCAAAGAGGTTGTCCAGTTTTTGCACCACCTGGCCCAATGTGCTGGCGAAGCTGCGAATTTCGTCTGTGCTAAAAGCCCACAGGCCGGGCCGGAACTGCTTGGGAAAGACCAGTAGCTCGTAGGGGTAGCGGGCATAGGGAGGAATGCAGGCCAGGATGTGTTCATCTTCCAGCACCGTGTAGGGGGATAGCTGAGGCAGCAGGTTGAGCAGCACCGGGCTCTTTTGAAAGGCGTCCAATTCCTTTTGCAGAATGGGCGGAATCCAGGGATAGGCGTAGATCTGCCCGTGGGGGTGGTGCAGCGTGACCCCAATCTGCTCGCCTCGGTTCTCGAAGGGCATCACGTACTGGATGTTGTCGCGGGCATAGAGATCACGGTAGCGGTCGGCCCAGACCTGCACCAGCAGCTCACGCCGCTCCTGGCTGAGGGTGGCAATGCTGCCGCTGTGTTCGGGGGTAAACACAATCACTTCGCAGTCGCCGTGGGCATCGCGGGTGGGAATCGCCAGGTCGCCGGGGGCCTCGCCAGCGTTGGGGGAGAGGGAAGGCCAGCGGTTCTGGAAGACGGCAATCTCAAAATCTTCGAAGGGAATTTCGGTGGGGAAGCCTCCGGGTTTGCTGGGGGCCAGTGGGTCATATTCTTTAGGTGGCAGGAATGTTCGTCCCTGGCGGCTGGCGGCGAACACGACCCACTCTTGCCTGAGCGGATGCCAGCGGGCATGGGACTGGGCTTGCCCAGTGTTTTCGCCTTCCTCGAGCGGGGGCAGGGTGTGGGGCCCCAGGCCGTAGAGGTAGAGTGTGCGGCCATCTTTTTTTTGGTATATGCGTTTATGCATGATAAGTACCTCTATAGTGAAAGTGAAAGAAAGGGGGGTCGGCCTGGATGCGGGCATTGCGCCTACCGCAGCAACCGGCAAAACCCTTCGGCGTACGATGTTGCAAACGCCAACTTAACCTCAATCGTCCAGTAGAGACCCAACCCATAAAACCTAGTTAGAGGCAGACCTGGGTCATTTCCTTATACCTCCAGCCAGCTCGAGAAATCCACTTCACGCTCGCCAATCTTGAAGGTGTACACGCCGGTTTGCGCGATGGAGGGATGGGCCTCGAGCCATTCTTTGAGCTGCTCCCGTTCCTCGCCATCCAGCCATTCTGGTGGGTCGGAGGTGGCTTTGAAGCCCGACACCAGCGCCAGGTCTTGCAGCACGGCGCGTTGTGCGGGGTTTAGCAGGTTGTAGCGGGTGCGAAAATAGGCCACATCGGGGTCGGTGTGCACCAGCGGCCTCAGCCAGAGGCGGTGCAGGCTGGTGCGTAGGGCATTGTAGGCAGCTGGGCCGGTGGGGTCGTGCAAGAAGACCCGCCGGTCTTCGTTGTCCCAGAACGGGGCCACGTCTGGTCCAATGCGAATTCCATCTACCAATCCCAGCGAGGCGATAATGGGGGCTCCGCAGGCCAGAATGTACACATCATTGCCGGCAGCCTCGCGGATGATACGCAGGGCTTCGCGGTAGGCATCTTCTCGAGACTCTCCCGCGTGCCTTTTACCCGGCAGGGCGGCCGCAAACAAAAAATCCAGCTTCAAGTAGCGATAGCCCCAGCCGCGCACGGTCTGGATCAGGGTGCGCAGCCAATACTGTACGGCGGGCAGCGTCACATCCAGGGCGTAGTAGCCGCCCCAGTTGGTGCCCGCCGAGACCAGCTCACCTTTTTCGTCGCGCAAAAACCAGTCGGGGTGTTCTTTGAACAAATTGGAGCTGGGCCGGGCGATGAAGGGAGCCAGCCACAGGCCGGGGGTCAGGCCCTGGCTCTGGGCCCGTAGCGCGACGGTGGCCATGCCCGAAGGAAACTTGTGGTTGGGTTCCCAGTCGCCCATGTTTTGCTGCCAGCCGTCATCCAACTGAAACACCTCAAAAGGCAGCCCCTGCAAACCCGCAATGGTCTCGAGCAGCTTGCTTTCCGAAATATCGCTGTAATGGCTATACCAGCTACACCACACCCTGGGCGCAGCCTGCTGGGCCCTGACCCCCAGGGTGGTAGCCAGCAGTTCGGCATAGCGACCCAACACCTGCCGCTCCTCGCCATAGGCCAAAAACCACTGCATCTCGTGATCGCAGGCGCCCTTCAAGCTCAGCCGATCTGCCTCGATGCGGGTGCCGGGTCGCAGGGCTCCCAGAAGCAACATTCGCCCGTCGTAGCCTTCGATGCCCCCCAGCCCGCTGCCACCGTGCACCGGCGAAAGGGCGTAGGCCGGATCGTCGCACTGAGGGCGACGCTCGGGGGGCAGGATGGGCTTAGGGTTCTCTTTCATGCTAACCCAGCCTGCTTCGCTCCAGCTTTGCCAGCCGTGTTTGAAATACAGGGTGCGCCCAAAGGGATGGCCGATCTGTACAGTTTTGCCGGTTAGCAGGTAGCCGCCCAAAGTCTCCTCGAGCCTGGCTGCACTGATGTTGAACTCGTAGCCCTGAATCTGCATGGCTCTACCCCTGTTTCCAGATGCTCAAATTATAGGCTTCAATGGTGGGGCCACCCAGCACGAATTCGGCTCCTCGGGGTGCTGGGGCCGCTTGCGGATGGTCGGCGTAGTTGAAGGCAAATACCAGGTTTCCCCGCTGCCGCACCCGCATCCCGTCGGGTAGCAGGTTTACTGGCAACCCCAGGGCTCTAACCACCTGGCCCAGATAGGCATTGAGAAACTCACGGCTGGGCCAGAAAGCCAGGTAGTGCAGGTGGTGCTGCTGATAGATGGCCCCCTTGCCATCGCCAAAGGTTGCGACTGGTTCCAAGTCCGACTCAATCCACTCTTTCCACACCTCGGCCTTCCACTTCTCCCCGCCGAAAAACACCGTGTCGGCCAGCCCAGGACGGTAACTCTCTACCCGTGTGACCTTGAGGGGTAGCAGTGCTTGCAAGGCTCCGGGAGGCAGGCCTGGCGGAATCTGGAAATGTTCGGTTTTGGCACCAGTGCGGGGGCCGAACACGATGGGACAAGGGGCCTTCTCGAGGGCTTGCAAAGTCTTTTCGGGCAAAATGGGTAGGCTGGGGGCGACCACCAGCTTATAACCCGACAGGTCGGCTCCAGGGCGCACAAAGTCTACATTCAGCCCCAGCTTGCGCAGCGCGGTATGGAAGTGCATGCACAGCACGGTGTAGTTCCAGCCCGATCCGTGGCGCTGGGTTTCGAAGAGCCAGCTTGCCTCATAGTCGTAGATGAGCGCAACCGGGGCCTGGGTGGTCTGGGGCAAGGGCAGTCGGGCAAGTTCTTCCAGCACTTGTCTGGCTTCGAAATAGCCCACGTCGGGCTGAAAGTCGGGACGGTGGAGTCCGGCGTGCATCTGCTCCTGGGCGAAGGGCACCTGCCGCCAGCGGAAGTAGCTCACCACCTCTGCGCCGTGGGCCAGGGCTTCCCAGGTCCACAGCCGCACCATGCCGGGGGCGGGGGAAGGGTTGTTGGGGGCCCAGTTGACCGGCCCCGGCTGCTGTTCCATCACCCACCAGCGGGCCTTGGTGCCCCGGTAGAGGTCGTGGTGGAAGGCGGCGATGTCGGGGTGGCTGGCGCGGGCATAGTGCACCTTGCGCTCATCGGAGATAGGAGCCTCACGATCGGTGAAGCCCTGGGGATAGCTATCCCAGGAGGCCACATCCAGGTCATCGGCTACGGCAAAGTGGTCGAAGTGGGTGTAGAAACCCATGAAATTGTGCGCGATAAAGCGTCCGGGCGAGTATTGGCGGATCACTTCCACCTGCATTTTGTTGTAGGCCACTACCTGGTCGGAACTGAAACGGTAGAAGTCCAGGACGTGGCTGGGGTGGGGTTCGGTGACGGTGAGGTTGGGTAAGTCCACCTCGTCGAACGAGCGGTACTCCATGCTCCAGAAGACGGTGCCCCAGGCGGTGTTGAGTGCGTCAATACGACCGTATTTGGCCTGTAGCCACCCCCGGAAGGCCCGCAGGTCTTCGGGGCCGTAGCTGCGCACGGTATCGTGGCAGCCGTACTCGTTGTCGGTCTGCCAGCCCGCAAGGTGGGGGTTCTGACCGTAGCGGCGGGCATACTCTGTCACGATGCGGCGGGATTCCTGCAAATACACCCGGCTGCTGTGGGTGTAGTGGCGGCGCGAGCCGAACTTGCGCGGGTGGCCTTGGGCGTCGTGGGCCAGGATCTCGGGATGCTGGTCTACCAACCACTTGGGTGGGGTGGCGGTGGGGGTGCCCAGCACGATCTTTAGTCCAGCATTGCCCAGGGTTTCGATGGCCTCGTCCAGCCACTCCCAGGTAAAGCGCCCCGGATCGGGTTCTATGCGACTCCAGGCGAACTCGCCAATGCGCACATAGGTCAGGCCCAACGCTCGCATGCGCTGAGCATCCTCGGCCCAGCGTTCGCGAGGCCAGTGTTCGGGGTAGTAGCAGACTCCTAGCATAGGTTAGGGAGAAGGGATTGGGGCGTAGGTGCGATGTTGATGGGTCGCAAGCCACAGGTCTCGAGCCAAATGTCTTGCTGTCTTTTGACTCGTGACAGTTTTACAACATGTCCTCCAACGTCCAGTGGTTGTTCCAGCGAGCATCAATCTCGTCGCGCACGTTCTGGTAGCGGATGTCGGTAGAGAGCCGAAGTCTGCCGAGTGCGTCTTGGTTGGTGGTAGCAGCGTGGATCATGTAGGGCGAGTGGAGCATGATGTCGCCGGCTTGGTAGTCGGCAGCCAGCCAGCGGGAGCCAAATTTGGCAGCCAGGGCAGGCAGGTCTTTGCTGATCCAGCCATTCTCGCCCATGTTTTTGTTGAAGGCATTGAGCCGTTCTTCGGGCGGAAGCTGCTGGTTTTGTTGAGCAAACTGGGCCTCGAGGGCCTGCCCTTTGGTGTGGGAACCCTCGAGGTACACCAATCCACCCATCTCGATGGGGCAGTCGCCGATGGGAATCCAGACGGTACAAAAACGGTCGGTGCCACCGCGCAGGTAGACCAGGTCGTAGTGGGCACCGGTTGCGCTCTTGTCGCCGGGTTTGGTGTAGCGGATGATTTTGCGCTTGTGCAGGTAGGCCGGGCCGCCCAGAAACCCTTCGAGGAATTGCCACAGGCGCGGATGCAGGCAAAAAGACTCGTAGGCTGCGCTTCGTACCACTTCCATCAGACGCTTGGAAGCCAGGGTGCGGTTCTCGGCCTGACCCGACCAGAGACCCTCGGCAGGGTCGCTACCGGGCGTGAGGATACCGGTGTCCTGGAAGGCGCTGAAGAAGTGGCGGCGGAACGCCTTCACCTCGGCCCTGGGCAAGAAGCCCTGCAGCCAGAGATACCCTTGGGCCTGGTACTGCTCGAGGAGTTCTCCCACCGGATGGGTTGGGTGGCTGGGCTTTAGGGCCCCCAGCAGGCTTGGGCTGAGGGGGTAATGGTTGGACTCGAGGGTGGTTTCTAAAGGTCGTAACATCTGGTTTGGCCTCAATCCCAAAGTGCTACCGAGTCCTATCGAATGGCCGTGTCGAATCCGGCTATGAGCCATCAGCAACTTCAGCCTAGTCTTTCACCCCTCCCGCCGTGATACCCGCAATGAAATAGCGTTGCAGGAACAAGAACAAAACCAGGAAAGGCAGGGTCGTCATGACTGCCCCTACCATGATGCCCCCCCACGAGACCCGTGTGAGCCCGATCAAAGAGCCCAGCGCCACTGGAGCGGTTTGCATGTTTCGATCCGAGAGCACCAGCAAGGGCCACAGGTAGTCGTTCCAGGCGGCCAGGAAGAGGATGATGGCCAGGGCGGCCATGGCCGGTAGCACCAGCGGTACGGCCACGCGGAAGAAGATGCGAAACTCCCCCGCCCCGTCTATGCGGGCTGCTTCCAGGAGGCTTACGGGCACACTCAGGAAGTTTTGCCGCATGAAAAATACCCCCAGGCTATTGGCCAGTGAGGGCAGAATCACCGCCCACCAGGTGTTGGTGAGGCGGAAGTCGAAGGTCATGGCTTCGCGCAGTGCGGGCACCCCAAGGAAGAGGTAGGCCAACGCTGCCACCGCGTACCCCACCCACAGCACCCGTCCCAGCGTGGGTGAGAATTTCAACCAGGCCAACAGGGCCGCAATACCTCCAAACACCGCCATCCCGATCAGGATCGCCAGCAGGGTTTTGGCCTCGCGGGCCACCAGGATGAACTGTGGGATCACCACGGCGAAATAGGGGATGGTCAGGGTGGCGATCACCAGCGAGAACACCACGCCCTTGCCCCAGAAATCGAAGCGGGCAAAGGCATAACCGGCCAGGCTGGTCAGGAAGATCGAGAGCACCGTGTAGATGCCCGCGACCATGATGCTGTTGAAGAGGGTTCGCAGGAAGTTGGTGTCGGATTGCAGGCTTTGCAGGTTGGTGCCAAACTGGTTGCCCGGCAAGATGGGGGTTGGGGTGCTGAAGATGGCGATCTCGGGGTGGGTCGAAAAGACAAACATCAGCCACAACGGAGCCAGCCACAGCAGGGCCAGGGGGGCCAGGAACAGGTGCAGCCAGAAGCTACGCCACCACAACTGTCTTTTCATTGATCCCTCCCAAAGAGCCGAAGCTGGATGATGGAGAAGACCAGTGCCAGCAAGGTGATGGCGTAGGCGATGGTGGAGGCGTAGCCGAAGTTGATGTTCTGGAAGCCCTGCCGGTAGAGGTAGACCCCCAGGGTGGTGGTGGCCGTGCCAGGGCCACCGTTGGTAATCAACCAGGGCTCGGTGAAGAGTTGTAGGGTTCCGATAATCGAAAGCACCAGGCAAAACAGCAACACCGGGCGCAGGCTGGGCACGGTAATGCGCCAGAACTGCTGCCAGGGGCTGGCCCCATCAATCTCGGCGGCCTCGTAGATGTCTTTGGGAATGCTTTGCAACCCGGCCAGGATGATGATGGCGTTGTAGCCTGTCCAGCGCCAGGTGAGGGTGGTAATGATCACCGCCATCGCGCCGGTGGGGTCGAAAATCCAGTTGAGCTCGAGGCCTGTGGCAGCATTGACCGCGCCGTTTTGGTTAAAAAGCAGGCGGAACACTGCCGAGTAGGCCACGGCCCCCACCACCACCGGGGCAAAAAAAGCGAAGCGAAAAAAGCCCTTGGCCCGCAGCAATTGCGAGTTCAGCGCAATGGCTAAAGCGGTGGCCAGGGCCAGCATCAGGGGTACTTGGATCACCAGGATCAAAACCGTGTTGCGCAGGGCGTCCCAAAAAGCCGCATCGCCCAGAATGCGGCCCCAGTTGACACTGAGGTTCCAGACCGGGGGGGAAACCCTGGTGTTCTGAAACGAGAGCAACAGCGACTCGAGGATCGGCCAGGCCCAGAACAAGGCGAAAATCGCCAGATAGGGCAGTAGAAAAAGATAAGGGGTCGCGCTACGTTTCACGCGTCCTCCCGGAAAAAAGTCTCGGTGACGGGTTGCATCTCACGGGATGCTCCAAAGTGTATCTGCTGTTGTAAAAGTTTGGGGGTGGGGCTGCCCCACCCCCCAAAGTGTCTTAGCGTGCGATGGGCAGACCGGTGGCCTGCGAGATTTGCTGGGCGGCTGCATCGAGGGCAGCCTTGGCGTTGGGGAAGCGTCCGGCCACATAATCGGTCTGGGTCTTGATCATGATGGCGCGGGCTTCTTGGAAGAACTGGGTGCCACGGGCCGCAGGAACGTTGCCCAAAGTGCCCAGAATCTGTTGCCAGACGCGCTGGTTGCCCCAGTAAGCCTGGGGTTGGGCCACGTAGGGGTCGCGGGTGGCGGACAGCAGCGAGGGTACCAGCCCGAATTCCTTGAGCATGGTCACCTGGCCTTCGGTGGTGCCCAGGGCATAGCGGACGAAAGCCCAGGCGGCTTCCTTGTTGCGCGAAGAGGCAGGAATGGCCAGCGCGGAACCGCCCAGGTTGGCGGCCCGCACCCCGTTCGCCCGCGAGGCGGGCATCGAGTAAACACCCCAGCGCCCGCTCTGGTCGGGGGCGTTGGAGCGGATGGTGCCTTCGTACCAGGCCCCGAACATGCTGGTGGCCACGGTGCCGGCCTTGAAGCCCTGGATCTGCTCGTTCCAGCCGCCTTGCATCACGATACCGGCATCAATCAGCTTCTTGACCGTCTCGAGGGCGGTCACGCAGCCAGGTTGGTTCACCGTCACGGCGTTGGCATCGTTATTGAAGTAGAAGCAGCCGTTCTGGTTGGCCAGCATACGGAACCATTCGTCGTCCTGGCCGTTGGCAATAACTCCTACCTTGACGCGGTTGTTGGTGGCCTGGGCGATGCGGCGGCCTGCGGCGATGAAGTCGTCCCAGGTGCGGATGGTGGCGGGGTTGACGCCAGCCTGGCTATAGATGTCGCGCCGGTAGAACATGACCACTGGGCCGGAGTCCCAGGGCATGGCGAAGACCCGGTTGCCCACGGTGAGTTCTGTCCACTTGAAGGCGGGGAACTGGTTGCGCAGGGTAGAAGCGGCGGGTTGCAGGGTGTTCATGTCGGTGAAGCAGTTGGGGAAACGGGCCCAGAACACCTCGGCTTCGTTGTTTTCGATGGAGTACACGTCGGGCAGGTCGCCCCCACCGGCTGCACAGCCCGCCAGGCCGCGGTCGTAGGTGGCCTGGTTGCCGATGTCCAGTACGTTGACCTTGACGTTGGGGAAGAGCTTGTTGAAACCCGGGATATTGGCTTCCAGGGCTTTGGCAGCGATATCCCAACTCCACACGGTGATCTCGCCGCGCAGGTTGGGGTTCCCCTGCATTTGCTGGGCCGAGGCCAACGTCAGGGCCAGGGCCGTGGCTAAAACCAAAAGACGCTTCATGGTGATCCTCCTTTTAAGTGCCAGCCTTTTCCGGGGCTCCGGCGTATAGGGCAGCGCAATCCTGGCCCGCTAGCGTCGAAGCAGGTTCATTTCCCCGTCAAGGTTCAAGGCGAGTCTACCGGTGGGCCTCGAGGCTTGTCAATAGTTTTGGATACTTTCGAAAGGTTTTGAATTTATTCATGAATCTCGAGTGGCCTGGGCTACCTCGAGCCCCCTTTGCCGCAGTAGCTCGAGGTCTTCGTTTTTGGCCTTGCGGTCGGTGATGAGGAGGTGGGCGGCTTCCAGTGGCCCAATACGGGCTGCGGCTACCTGCATGATCTTGCTGTGATCGGCCAGCACGATGGTCTCGCGGGCGGCTTCGATCATGGCCCGCTTGATCTCGGCTTCTTGCAGGTTGGTGTTGGTGAAGCCTTTGTCGGGATGCACCCCGTTGCAACCAATAAAGGCTTTGTCGGCATTGATTTCCTGTAGTAGCAGCGAGCCGTAGGGGTTCACCAGCGAGTGCTGCAAAGGCCGCAGGGTGCCGCCCGTAACAATTACCGTGATGCCGGGGTGGGACTCCAGCAGCAGCGCGATGTTGAGGCCGCTGGTGATGACCACCACGTTCCGGAGCGACGGTGAGAGGGCCCTGGCCAGCTCGGTGGTGGTGCTGCCCACGTCCACAATAATCGTCTCGCCGTCGCGCACCAGCCCGGCGGCATGGTGGCCGATTCGTTCCTTTTCGCGGGCGTGTACCTGGCGGGTTTCTTCGAGTGGAAGCTCGAAGCGCTTGGCCTCGGCGGGCACTGCCCCACCCCTGGTTCGCCGCAACAAACCCTGGTGTTCCAGATACTCCAAATCGGTGCGGATGGTGACGGTGGAAACCCCGAAGCGGTTGGCCAGCCGACCCACGTGGGCCTGACCGTCGCGCCGCAACACCTCCAGGATTTCCTGGTGGCGAAAGGTGGCCTCGAGGGAGGGCATAGCGAAAGCATACGAAAGTTTGCAAAAGTGTGCAAATTACAAATAAACTGTCCCCCCGATAATCTTCGGGGGGACTTGGTTTGGGTGAAGTCTACGGAGCAGTGACGTTGATGGTCAGTCGGAAGGTTGAGGTAGCACCGTTCGAATCGGTTACAGTGATGTCCCGCACGTAGGTGCCTGCTTGAGGTGTATCTGCCGTAATTACCCCTGTTGTACCGTTGAAGTTGAAGTTGTTATTGAACCCTGGGCCACTGAAATTGATATTGGAGTAAGTGAAGCCCCCAGTACCCCCACTCAAATTGGGGGTCGCGACCACCGTGCCGTTGGCCGTTGTGAGAACGTTGATAGGGCTGGTATAGGTGAGGGTTGGAGCGGGGTTCACCGCAATGGCAAAGGTGGCATCGGTGAAGTATCCGGCGCTATCGGTCACCCGGATGACTGCCGAGTACGAACCCGCGGTGGTGGGCGTACCGGTGATGGCTCCCGTGCCAGTGTTGAGCGTGAGACCGGGAGGCAGGCTACCCGAGAACACCGCGTAGGTTCTGGTGCCAGTGCCCCCGCCCGTTGAGACAGTGTAATTCGTACCGCCTCCTGTGGTGTCGGCAGCCCGACCCACGGTGAGGGCGCGGTTGATGGTATAGCTCAAAGTGGGAGCGGTGTTGACGTCAATGCTGATGCTGAATGTGGCGGTGGCCCCGTTGGCGTCGGTGGCGGTCACGGTATAGTTGGCAGCCGTCGAGGCCGC
>JBBIUP010000041.1:0-14981 GCA_037440185.1 Meiothermus sp.
AGGACGTGATGCGCTCGGTGGCCGCTTTCATCACCCTCTATGTGGCTTTGGTGGCTGCAGGAGCAGTGCTGATCTCCTTGCTCGAGAACAGCTTTGTGGTTGGTTTTACCGCCAGTGCTCAAGCGGTAGGCAACATCGGGCCAGGGCTGGGCGAGGTAGGGCCGATGGGCGGGTTCGCCGGGCTGGAGCCGCTCTCTAAAGTTATCCTGATTTTTCAGATGTGGGCGGGACGTATCGAGTTAATTCCGGTGTTTTTGCTGCTGACCCCGGAACTGTGGAAAAAGCTGAGGGGCTGAAATGCAGGCCTCGCGAGCGGTAAACTAAAGGGCATGTCCAAACCCCTGGTAATACCCGAGTCCTTTCGCCTTGACCATAAAAAAGTCCGGGCTCCATATGTGCGGCTGGCGGGGGTGAAGGAGACCCCCAAGGGCGACAAGATCGAGAAATACGATCTGCGTTTTGTGCAACCCAACCAGGAGGCCCTAAGCACCGGCACCATCCACACCCTCGAGCACCTGCTGGCCACCTATCTCCGCAGCCATCTGGAGGGGGTGGTGGACATCTCGCCGATGGGCTGTCGCACCGGGTTTTATATGGTCACGCTGGGGGAACCCGGGCCGCAAACCGTATTGGAAGCCTTCCAGGCCACACTTCGGGATGTGGTGAACCACACCGAGCCGGTGCCGGGGGTGAGCGAACTCGAGTGTGGTAACTACCAAGACCACAACCCTACAGGAGCCAAAGCCTGGGCACAGCGGGTGTTGGATACGGGCTTACACATTCAAGAAACCATCGAGATTGCCGAGTAGAACGTTTTATCCATTGGTTGTTCGTTAGTTTACGCCACCCGTGATTCAGGCGTTTCCCGGCGCTTCAATGCTGGATGTTCGCTCGCGCCAATGCTAGGCTAGCCCAATATGCCAATGGTCGCCCTATTTGCTGCGGAAGGAGCCGAAGCCCAGGCTCTACGCAAACAGCTCAGCTTACAAGAGGCCGTGGATGGCCCCTGGACGATTCACCAGGGGGAGTTGGGGCGCTATCCGGTGGTGCTCATCGAAACCGGGGTAGGCAAAGCAGCAGCGGCGGCTGCTGTAGCCTATGCCAAGGTACGCTTCAACCCGGCGCAGTCGTTCTGGGTAGGTGTCGCTGGGGCTTTGAATCCCGACCTCAAAACACTTGACTTGATACTGGCCCAAGATGCCGTGCAATATGACGTGGACATCACGGCCTTTGGTCGTGCTCCAGGTGAACTGGCAACCGGCGAACGCTTTATTCCTGGAGATGCAGGGCTCACCTCCAAGGTTTTGCGCACGGCACTGACCCTGGGTTTGCCCATTTATCTGGGGCGTATTGCCAGTGCGGATCGTTTTCTGGCCCACCGCAACGAGGCCGAAGAGGTGCGCCGGGTGTTTGCAGCCGATGCAGTCGAGATGGAGGGGGCCGCCGCTTTGTGGACAGCCAAACGCATGGGTATGCCGATGGCCCTGCTGCGGGCCATTACCGACCAGGCGGGCAGCGAAGCCCCCATTGCATTTGAAACCTTTTTGGAAAGTGCTTCAGAGCGCTTGGCCGGTCTGATTGGCAAGGTATTGAGCAGTTGAGCAACACAGGGTTCCCCGAGTGCTCTTCTAAATTGAACCGCTCACAGCGCTTCCACCTTCACGCTCCCATACGGTAGCAGGTGTTGCCAGGCTGTACACGGCTTCCTTCCCCTCCGGGGAGCGTAAATTAAGCCGTACAGGTCGTAATTTGGTTATGCGCCGCAATGGTAGAGAACGCGATCGGGACGGTACTGCTCTATCAGCGGCCTGTTGGTTGCCTTGCCCTAGATTAAGACCAGATTTTGGGGCCACACTGATTCCTGGATGAGTGCACGGGTATACTGAGGTATCAAAGTGAGCTTGTTGGGTTGGCAGTGGTGCGGGTACTCGAGGAGGAGGAAGCATGGGGGGCGCATCCGTAACTGAGCATCGGCTGGGGTCAGAGGTTGTGGAGGATTTGGAACACACCAACGGCGGACACGTCAAACTCTTTTGCGGCAATGCCAATCGCCCCCTAGCGGAAGCAGTTGCCAAAGCTCTGGGCATCAAGCTAGGCGAAGCCACGGTTGAACGCTTTCCCGACGGTGAGGTGCAGGTGCGCCTGCTGGAGAGCATCCGCGGCGACGATGTATATCTGATCCAGCCCACCGCTCCCCCGGTCAACGACAACCTGATGGAATTGCTGGTATTGGCCGATGCAGTGCGCCGCAGCAGCGCCGAGCGCATCAACGCAGTGATCCCCTACTTTGGCTACGCCCGCCAGGACAAACAAACCCAGGGCCGCGAGCCCATCACCGCCCGGCTGGTCGCAGGTCTCTTGGAACATGTGGGCATTGATCGCATCATTACCGTTGACCTGCACGCCCCGCAGATACAGGGCTTCTTTTATCAGCCGGTGGACGAACTCTCGGCAGTGCGGATTTTTGCCGAATACCTGGAAAACCAGCGCCTGACCGAAAATGCGGTGGTGGTCTCGCCCGACTCGGGACGGGCCGAACAAGCCCGCCGCCTTTCCGAGCGCCTGAACCTCCCGCTGGCCATCCTGGCCAAAAGACGCATCGGCCCCCGCGAGACCCAGGTGAGTTATGTGATCGGGGATGTGGCGGGCAAGCGCCCCTTAATCATTGACGACATCATCTCCACCGGTGGTACCATCCGGCGCGGGGTAGAAGCCCTGGTGGCTGCGGGGGCGGCTCCTGAAGTAGTGGTGATGGCCTCGCACGCAGTACTGGTGGGCAATGCCCGCGAAAACCTGGCCCACCCCGCCATCCGCGAGGTGGTCTTTACCGATACCATCGCACTCAATCCAGCCCTGGGCTATACCATCCTGCCTACTGCCTCGCTGCTAGCCCAGGCCATCCGGCGGGTGCATACCAACCAGTCGGTGAGCGTATTGATTTAGGGGCCTCTGGTCATGTCCAGCAAGCCCTGGCCCTGCGCCTCCTCGGGTTCGCTGAGCGCAGCCGGGTCGGTCAGATTGGCTAAGAAAGCCGACTCGAGCGCCTCTGGGGTTAGGGGAACCAGGCCACTGGCCTGTCGAATAATTGCCACTGCACCGCTCACGATGGGCGCTGCGAACGAGGTTCCGGTATACTCCCGCTCACTGCCCACGGTTCCGGCAGGGCTCAGGCTCAACACCCGCTCGCCGGGAGCCACCAGGTCTACAAAGTCGCCATTGCCGCTAAAACCGCTCACCCGCAGACCCGGGCTGTACTGCCCCACCGCCCCCACGCTCAACAAGCCCTTCAGCGAGGTCATCGAGCGCCGGGCCTCGCGGCTGATCGAGAGCCCCCGGTTGCCGCCAAACGAGGCCGGGAAATGGTGCAGAACCCCCGACTTGCTGCCGCGAATGGCCCAGTCGTTGCCTGCCGTCGCCACCACCGGAATTCCATTCACCCCGCGCTTCATCAGCGCATCCCTGAGGATGATGTAGACAATCTCGCTAGGGGTGTCGCTGCCCAGGCTAAGGTTGATAACCACCTTCTGGCTGGGGTTTTTCTCGGCATAGGCCACCGCGTGGCAAATCCCCCGAATTACTGCCCCGAGTTGGCACAGCCCGTCCTTATCGCAGCTCTTGATCGGCAGAATGCCTGCGCCCGGCGCGATGCCGTAGGTCGAGTGTGCGGCCAGCACCGCCGCTGCCGTGCCGTGTCCCACTACTTCGCCACTCTGAGTGTAGTCGTCGAGCAAGGGGTTGGGCGCGTCTGGATTAACAAAGTCGGCCCCACCCACCCGCATGGTCAAGCCGGTCAAGTTCTTGACTCCAGAATCCACCACCGCGATGGTGGTTCCCACCCCGGTAAAGTTGCTACCCTGCCGGACTTTTACCATTGTGCGAGCGTTGATGGCTTTGGTGTCTGGAGAAGGACTCGTCAAAGCAACTGGATCAAGATCGTTGACAGTGAGAGGATCAATGCCCAAAATCCCGTCTAGATCCACTACCGAACTTCCGCCACTTTGCTCGAGGCGCTCGAGCAAAGCCCCGATTGCAATCGGCGTGGTAAGGCGTGCAGGGTCACGTGCCACCCGCGCCAATCGTCCAGCGCAAGGGCCGGAGCTTGCTCCCAATGGAACCGATTTGGCGCCACCTGAAGTTGGGACAATGCGCAAACCACCATCGGCAATTTTCTGTTCAAAGCCACTGTCGGGAACAGCAGGTTGAATGATGGCGAAAGCCTCGGGCTCAGGTTGCTCGAAAACGGCTTGGCCCAGGACAGTCAGGCTTCCAGTGGCGACGTTGCTACCCTCTCTGATCTCGAGCACTTGCGGCCCACCCCATAAGTTTCTGGGCACTTTGAAAGCGACAACGCTCCCAGACCCCGCGGGATCAGGGGTGACCACAGCATCGACAGTCACGTCAGCCAGTTTCGCCGTCAAGGTCGAACGCGAAGTCCAGGGGATATTTGCTTTCACTTCTTCTGTCCACGTAGCCCTGCGGGGTGAGGGGTACACAGTACCAGTAACGGGTGGCCCAATAACCCCCCCCGTAGGCCCACAGCCTAGAAGCGCAGCCGTCAAAATCAACAGGATTCCCCAGCGCATCATTTACCTCCAGCCAAAGGGTTTCATCAAGCAAGTATGCACTCTGTGGCATGTGAGCATGGTTCAACGCCTAGCCTGAACGCTCCATGAACGACCTGAGAAGTTCACGCTGTTGCTGGGCTAGATCGAAGTAGCCAGCATTCTCAGATACCGCAATAGCTTCCTGCCAGACCTCAATATCCCCATCCAGTTCAGCCAGGTTCCCCAACGCAATGGCAAGCAAGTTCACTTCTCCTACCTCGCGGGCAGTCTGAATCGCCAGATGATAATAATGTCGCGCTTGATCAAGCTTTTGCTGCATGTGTAGCAGCGCACCCACATTGTTTTGGGCTACAGCAACTTGTTTGAGGTTACCCGACTCTAAGGCGACCTGCTCGGCTTGCTTATAGATGTTGAGTGCTTCATCAAAGCGCTTTTGGCGCTCGTACTCTCGACCCAGGTTAATCAGGATCTGAGCCTTCACGCGCAAGTTATACTTGGCTGCTTCCATTACCTCTTGAAGTACTTGCTCAATATCTTCGCCCAACCTCCAGCGGGCTACGGCAAGGTTATTCAAAGCCCCCAAACGCCGGTTTTCATCACCTAACGCAAGCCATAAAGCTGCTGCGCGGCGAAAAGCGGTGGCTGCATTCTGAAAATCGCCCTTGGCATGAAAAATTAAACCTAGCGTATTTTGCGCCTCGGCCCTAGCCTCGATCCCCCCCGCCAGCGCCTTCTCGGCGCATTCCTGCGCTTCATTCGCACGTCCCAGTCGGTGGTAGAGTGTGGCCTTGAGCGCCAAATGCTCGGGGGTGTCGGGCAAAAAGCGCATCACTTCCAGGGCTTCTTTGTACATGCCCGCTCGCTCAAAGGCGCGGGCACGGAGCAGGGTGATCTCGGGGTGGTTGGGAGCTTCGCTCAGTTCTTCGGCGGCGCGTTTGGGGAAGCCGCGCCGTATGAGTTCTTGTGCCCAGGTGACGTAGGCCTGCTGCACCTGGGGCAAATCGGCGTCCTCGATCAGGGCCCTGGCGCGGCGGTAGAGCGGCAGGGCTTGTTGGGGCTTGAGCAGGCGGGCCAGCTCGAGGCTGAGCCTGGCTTCGAGGGTGGGGCGCTCGGCGGTGTAGCGCTGGGCCGCCTCGCGCCCAAACACAGCTCCGCCGAGGTCAATCAGGCCTGCGGAGAGGAGGGAGTCTACGGCCTGGGCCATTTCGCTGGCGTTTAGATTGAGCGCCTGGCGCACCAAAAGCAGATCGGGGGTTTCCAGCAGCGCCAGGCCCATATAGACCTGGCGAACCTGCTCGCTTAGGCCCAGGAGGCGGGCTTCCAGTGCGGTCTGGATGGGTTCTCCCCGCAACCAGGCCCCCACCAAAGCAGGAATCCCTCCGGTGGCCTCCAGGGCACCGGGGAAGTTGGCAAGTTCTTTGGCGGTGAGTGGTTCCAGCTCTACCAGCTTGTCTATCACAAAGGGCGGCTCATCTCGACCCGCAATCACGACGCGCATGGGGGGACGCAGGCTGCGCAAACGGGTAAAAACTCGCTGGCTTTCGCCATCCATTTGCTCCCAGTCGTCGAGCAAAAGGTTTTCGCGCAACTGAGCTGCGCGGCGCAGCAGGGCTTCCTCGCCGCCCTGGATGTTCTCTAAAAGAGGCTCGAGCGTCGCATAGGGCAGCCCGGAACGAGCCGGCAGGTAGACCCAGCCGGTGCGACCCTCGAGCTCGTGCAGCAGGGCAGTCTTGCCCAGGCCCGCCCTACCCCTCACCCAGGCCCACTCACCTTCCTGCAAGCTCAGCAAAGCCGCGATCTCATGTTCCCGCCCCACCAGTCCCTGGCGCAAGCGGCCCCGTGCGGCCTGGCTCGAGCCCCCCAGCGTGATCCCTAGCTCTCTGGCCTCGCGCTCGAGGCCCTCGGCCAGTGGGTGCTCGCCCGCCAGCAGCAGCCGGTACACCTTGGGCAGTTCCTCGGGCTCCAAAGGCGGCGCACCGGCCACCCGGTAGGCCTGCTCGGTGTAGCCCGCCGCCTCGGCGAAGTTGGCACTGGTGGCTGCTTTCTCGGCCAATACTAGGTAGGCCTGGCGCACCTCGCGGCCCAGGCGCTCGCGCACCTCGTAGACCCACTCTTCCAGCTCGTTCCCCACCTCCCCTGCCTTCAAACCCTCGGCAAAAGGCCCCAAATACTGTGCAACCCCTTCCTCCCAGCGCCCCGCTCGCAGCGCATCTTGCAGCATCAGCGCATCGCAGTCCAGGTCTACCCAGGCCCGGCTCTCGTCGTTGTAGGCCACGCCCAGCTTGCGGAGTTTGGCCAGCGCCACCGCCAGTGAGTTCATGGGGTCGGCAGCCTCGGGCCAGAATAGCTCGGCTAGAAAGCGCCGAAGCTTGGGGCCTTCTAGAGACAGATAAGCTAGAAGCAGCAATGGCTTCTCCCGGCTGAAGCTGCTGCCCTCCAGCCGCAGGCCCCCCAACGTATACAGCATGGGTTCAGTTTAGACGAACCGGCATTATTTGGAGCGTTAAGCCGCGTTCATGGAGCGTTCAACCTGGTTTGCTTAATCTCGACACGTGCTTGGCACAAAGCACGATAACATGGATGAAACAAAGGGGGTCAATGTGAATAAGGGATGGTTCTCTGTTCTTGGAACTTTGGCAGCGTTGATGAGTGCCTGTGGGCCTGGGGGTGGAGTCACCTGCTCGACCACTGGCACCGGTAGCCTGGTGGTCAACATTGCGGGCCTGCCGGGTGGGGTTAATGCCTCTGTAGACATTACAGGCCCAGGCGGGACACAAACCCTGACCGCTGGACAAACCCTCAGCGGTCAACCTGCCGGAAACTACGATGTGGTGGTCAAAAAAGTGGCCGATAGCGACCCCCTCATCCGCACCGCCTACAGCGGCAGCGCCTCGGGCAGCCCCGCTTGTGTGCGCGATGGGCAAGCCACCACCGTCAATGTCACCTACACCCCGATTCCCAGCAGCAACAAGCTCTGGATGGACAACGGCAACCCGCCCAGTGGGGCCTCGCCCCTGTTGGGCTTTGCAGCCTCGCTCTTAAGCAGCACCGCTACCCAAAGCCCCAGCGTGGGCGCCGGCACGGTCAACCTGCGCGACCTCACCTTCGACCAGGACGGCAACCTCTGGGGTATTGGGGGCACCACCGCAGACCCCAACCTAGTGCGCTACCCTGCCGGTGTGCTGGGCAGTTCGGGTGCTAAAACCCGCGACCGCTCCATCAACATCGGTGGCTTCAGCTGCTTGCCTGGGCCCAGCAGGCTGGCCTTTGATTCGAGCGGCAACCTCTGGGTCAGCATCCCCTGCGCAAACAAGGTGGTGCGAGTTGGCGCGGCCCAGCTCAGCGCTTCGGGTTCGGTCACGCCTGCGGTGGAAGTCACCGGGCTGAATAGCCCCCAGGGCATTGCCTTCGACGCTAGCGGCAACCTCTGGATTGCCAACGCGGATGCTAAGCGCGTGGTCAAATTCAATGCCAGTCGGCTTGCCGCCTCCACCAGCGGCCCCGACCTGACCATCGAGTCCAGAACGCCTTCGCCCGTCATCAACACGCTAGACGCAAACCTGCTGGCCTTCGATGCTTCCGGAAACCTTTGGGTTATGGCTTTTGGCGGAAATGTCTTTTATCGGCTGACCTCCAGCGACCAGGGTGGCAGCGGCAGCAAGACCCTCACCCCAGCCATCCAGGTCAGTGTTCCTGTTGGGGCCGTGCTGGAAGGCATGGCCTTCGACGAGGGCGGCGGGCTGTGGATCACCTACTCGGCAGGCAGGTTTGCCCGGCTCTCGTCCACCCAGCTAGGCACCAGCAGCACCTCGGGCAGCCCCACCACCCCCGAGCGAATCATCACCAGCACCAGCATCGGCAGTGCCGGAGGCCTGGCCCTCTATCCGGCCCCAGCAGGCCTGCCGCTCTACCACAAGCTGCCCTAGGAGGAGCCATGAGAAAGCGTATTTTGGTTTTTCTAGCCCTCATCTTGAGCCTTACACTTGGCGCCTGCTCGAGCCCCAGCGGATCCCAGGGCGGTACCTGGGACAACGGCAAGTGGGATGAGAGCACCTGGCAGTAAATCAACTTAGGAGAATGCCCATGAACAGCAAAAACCTCAAATATCTGGTGCTTGGCTTCACCCTGGCAGCCACCGGCCTCTATGCACTAAGCGTTGGTAGCCTTACCACCTTCACGCCGGGTACCCCGATCAAGTCCAGCGAGGTGAATAGCAATTTCACCGTGCTGCGCAGTGCGATTGAGGCTCTCGAAGCCCCCATCGGCCCCTCGAGGCTGGCCGATAACGCCGTCACCAATAGCAAGCTAGCCAACAACAGCGTCAGTGCAGCCAAAATTGTGGACGAGCCAGGGGTGGCTTTTACATCAAGCAACACGGTAGGCACCCTCGGGGCCTTCGATACCGCCCCCACCGAGATGCTGGCAATTACGATCAACGCCCCTGCCAACGGCTTTGTGCTGGTCACTGGTACGGTTTCATTGGAACTGAAGCACATCAACGGGAACCCCACCACCGCCTACACCAACATAACCACCGTCAATACCTCCGTTGCCACGGGAACTGCAGGGATTGATTCAGTCCCCAGCAGCGCTCCTACCGGTTCTTATTGGCACACGGCGACGGTTCAGACCCGACTGTCGGTGGTGGCAGGCAACAACACCTTTTATTTTATGGGTGCAAGAGGCCCATTTAACGCCGTTGATTACACTCGTGTACGCCTATCCGCGACCTTCTTCCCAACCTCTTAC
This sequence comes from Meiothermus sp., assembly GCA_037440185.1. Lineage (GTDB taxonomy): Bacteria > Deinococcota > Deinococci > Deinococcales > Thermaceae > Meiothermus. Next base: position 9,315 of record JBBIUP010000041.1, read on the forward strand.
TAGAGCGGTTTTCGGAAAGAACCCAGCCATCCTCGAAAGCCAGGAAAACTGTGCTGAACTCGTTTTTCGCCACTAGTCCTAGCGCAAAATAGAGGGAACTGCGATAAGGCAGGAGTGTCCAAATAGCTTCAAAGCATCATTCTTTAACCCATCGTTTATCTCGTCGTCCACAGCACAATGGCCCCCGCACTCAGGCGGGGGTTTTTGGTTACCACCAGACGTGTTTTAGGCGAGGTTTTGCTAAACTCAAGTATTGATTCCCAACCGTTCATGGGGTGTTCAACCCTGCTGCTCTACGCTCCAGGCAACTTCGGTAGATCCGAAGCCCCCAAGGAGGAAGACCATGAAACACCTCTGGAAGTTAGCTCTAGCAAGCGTGCTTTTGGTGCTGGCGGCCTGTACCGCAACCCAGCCCAAGGAAACCCCAACTTATACCGCGGGCTCCCACCCCGGCTACGCCCCGGGCCGCAAGGGCGAGGTCAAGACCATCACCATCGGCGGCAAGCCCTTCACCTACGAGGTGATCGACGGCCTGGCAATCTACCAGGGCGACATGATCCTGGGAACCGAGGCCCAGGTGGCGCAGATGGCGGCTCGAGCTGCCAAATCGGGCATCAAGCCCCAGGGCGTGGGCTGCTCGGAGGGTATCGGGGGCGACTTCGGCTGGAGCTGCACCCGCTGGCCCGGTGGGCGGATACCCTTTACCTTCGCCAACGACTGGGGCAGTGAGGCCAACAACATCACCATGCGCACGCGCATCCTGCAGGCCATTGCGCACTGGGAGGAGCACACCAACCTCGACCTCTACCAAGACCCTGGCGGGCCCAACAAGCTGGTCTTCAAGAACTCCGGTGGGTGCTCCTCCTTCGTCGGGCGGCGGGACGATATCTTCAACGAATCCCAGGATGTCAACCTGAACATGGGCTGCGACCTCTCGGCCGTGATCCACGAGATCGGGCACGCGGTGGGCCTGTACCACGAGCACTCGAGGGAGGATCGCAACAGCTTCGTGCAGGTGCTCTGGGGCAATATCGAAGACGGCAGGGGACACAACTTCGACCGCCGCGTTGACAACGCCTTTGACATCGGGCCTTACGATTTCGAGTCCATCATGCACTACAACTGCTTCGCCTTCAGTCGCAACGGTATGCCCACTCTGCAGATCCTGACCCCGGGCATCACCTGCGCCAACGTGGGCGATAACGTAGTGCTCTCCGAGGGGGACATCCTCTCGGCCTATCGGATGTACCCGCCTAGCTTCGGCATCGGCGGGGTGGCCGTGGGGCAGAGCTTCCAGCGCAACGGCACCCTCAACCCCACCCTTACCGCCCCCGACCCCATCCGCCCGTCCTTCATCCAGTGGTTCCTCGACGACTCCCCCACCTCCTTCGGTAGTGGCACCTCCCCCAGCCTCAACCTCAACAGGCTCACCGTGGGCAATCACACCCTCAGGGCCCGAATGATCATCAGAGGCGTGGTCGTAGGGGAACGCAGCGTAAACTTCCAGGCCACCAACATCAACCCCACCGTTAGCATCCTCGAGCCCGCCAACGGAACCACGGTTTGCGTCAGCCAGAGCGTGCCCTTCCGCGCCAGCGTGGGCGACGTGGACTCCCCGGGCTTCACCTTGCCCGACAGCGCCGTGAGCTGGCGCGTCGGCACAGCCGCACCCTTCGCCACCGGCAGGGAGGTAAGCCGTAGCTTCAGCCCCGCCGGCAGCTACAGCATCACCGTCACCGCCACCGACGCCGACGGGGGCACGGCCAGCGCCCCGCTAAACCTTACGGTGGTCAACTGCTCCAACAACCCGCCCACCGCCACCATCACCATCCCCGCCACCGACCTCAACGTGACCCCCGCTACCTCCGATGCCAACGGCTACTATTACCAGCTAACCCTCCAAGGCAACGCCACCGACCCCGAAGACGGCCCGCTGAGCGGCGCCTACCTGGTCTGGACTACCGACCGCGCCGACGTCCAACCCGGCGACCCGTCCATAGGCAATCAGATCCTGGGCACCGGCTCCTCAGTTGTCAACGTTCGGCTTTATACCACCTGCAACGCGCCCCACTTCGGCACCGTAGACCATCTCATTACCCTCACCGCCACCGACAGCGCAGGCAACCGCGTCACCCGAACCCGCCTGATTCGCGTTGGTACCCTCTGCTAGAAACCATCTATGCTCCTGCCTGTACTTATCCGGGCAGGAGCAATTCTTTTGGGAGGCTGAGCGTTGGTCAATCGCTAGCGATACCCGGCACTGGTAATACAATTTGTTCAAACTCAGCAAGGAGGCGAGGCGATATGAACAAACTACTGGTTGGTATGGGAATCTTCCTTTCGGCCCTGGTGCTGGCCCAGGCCGCCCCGAAGACCTACCGGCTTATTGTCAACGGGCAAGCCCAGAGTACCCCGGCCATCGTGGTCAACGGCAAAACCTACGTGCCCCTCGAGGCCCTGCAAAAAGCCGGGGCTCAGGCCAGCCTGCAAGGCAACGAACTGCGGGTGCAGTTTATCCCGGTGGGGGGGCAGCAGCAGGCCACGCTGCTCGAGGGCAAAAAGGGCGAGTGGCTCTCCAACGGCACCTGGCGGCTGCGGGTGCTGGGTATAGAGCCCGGTACCAACCCCTTTTTCGGCTCGGGGCCGGGGTATCTGGTGCGGGTGGAAGTCCGCAACCTGACCGGCGGCAGGCTCTCGCTGCTCAAGTCAGGCTTTGATAACTTCCAGTTGCTGGACAACCGGGGCAACAAGCTGGTCGCGGCCAGTTTTGGCGAGCAGTACACCGATATCCCCCAGGCCGACGGGCTGGTACTCAACCTGCGCTTCGGGCCTAATCCTAAGCTCGAGGAAATCGGCGCACCCGATAAGCTGTTGGTTAACTTCCGCTCCAGCGGCGGCAAACCGGCTCTGAAGGGTTTCCGGGTGTTCATGGGCGACTAGCCCAAAAGTGGCAAACTGGCGCACGAAACGCCCTAGTACCCGCGCCCGGTAAACTTGGTCAGCATCAGCTTGAGTTCGTGGGGGCTGGTGGCCGAGCCCTCGGCGTCCTCGAGGCTAATATGGCCCTGGGTGTAGAGCTCCACCAGGTGCTGGTCGAAGGTTTGCATCCCGCGCAGGTTGTCTTGCAGCATGGTGTCCTTGATTTGCGGGGTCTTGTTTTCGTCCTTGATGAGGTCGCGCACAAAGGGTGTGGCCAGCATAATCTCCAGGGCCAGCATCCGCCCTTGCCCATCGGCTCTGGGTAGCAAGCGCTGGGAGATGATGCCCAGTAGCGACTCGGCCAGCAGGATGCGAATTTGCAGGTGTTCGTGCAGGGGAAAGAAGTCAATGATACGGTTGATGGTACGTACCGAGTCCAGCGTGTGGAGGGTCGAAAACACCAGGTGGCCAGTCTGGGCAGCCATGATGGCAGCTTCCACCGTTTCGCGGTCGCGCATCTCGCCGATCAGAATCACATCGGGATCCTGGCGCATGCAGTATTTCAGGCCTGAGCTAAAGGAGTCGGTATCCACTCCCACTTCGCGCTGTACCACCAGGCTTTTTTTGTGTTTGTGTAAGAATTCGATGGGGTCTTCGATGGTGACGATGTTTTTGGGGTAGTGCAGGTTGATGTGGTCAATCAGGGCCGCCAGGGTGGTGGATTTGCCCGAGCCAGTGGGGCCGGTTACCAGCACCAGGCCGCGCTCACGGGAGGCCAGTTCTTCCATCACCGGGCGGGGCAGCCCCAGGGCCTCGAAACCTGGGATGGTCTCCGAAACCACCCGCATGACCAGGCCAAAACTCCCACGCTGGTGTAGCAAATTGCAGCGGAAGCGGGCCAGTCCCGGCACCGTGTAGGCAAAGTCCATCTCTTTTTTGTACTCGAGTTCTTCTTGCTGCATGGGATTGAGCAAGCTGCGAACGATGGTCTCGATATCGCCGGGCGAAAGTATCTTGTTGCCAAAGGGCTTGAGCTTGCCATCAATGCGTACCGTTGGTGGCGCTCCCGCTTGCAAGTGAATATCCGAGGCTCGAGCTTGAACCACGTTGCGCAACATTTCAGCAATGGGAGTAGGGGTTTGGGTGGTACTCATTTAGTAGCTCCCTTGTGTCAACACCAGACCAGATGGGTTATGTATTCACCAGTAGCGCTCACCAAGCTGGGCATCGCAATAAGTGCTGATAAACTATCTCTGCTTGGACGGTGCAACGGATGTACCTTTCCGACCCATCGGCATGAGTATAGTTCATCTGATTCTACCCACCTGTCCAAAATGAACAAAGCTTAACCTTTCATGTGCACCGGCCCCAGCGATTTCGGTCAAAGGTTTGTCAGATGCTGTTTTAAGGGTTCTCAGCAGCACAACTTGATCATCGTATCCCTCTATGGCACTTCTGTCATATTCCACACGGCGCGCAGCGTAGTTTACCGAATGCAACAAAAACCATTGTGCTGGGTGTGGGTGGCTTCAGGTCAGTTGCCGCACCAACCTGCGGGCGTAGTCCAGGGTCTCTTCCACCGCGTTCCAATCCACCCCATCGGCCCGATCGGAAGGCCAGTGCCAGTTGGGGGGTGTACCGTTCTCCAAGCGAATGAGCGTAAGACAAGGAATATTTTGGGCCGCAAGGGGGCGGGTATCGAAAAAGGCCAGACGATACTCGAGGGGCCGCGCACCCGGGAGGGCTCGAGCCCGTTCGCGCAAGGCTCCGCGATAGGCATGGTAGACCAGCATCCCCTCCCCTGTCGCGTAAAACAGCTCTCCTTTACCCACATTGTCTATGTTGAGCACCAGCGCATCGGGTGGAATCCGCCCCGAACGTACCAGGCATTCGGCTCCCTTGGCCCCCACTTCTTCGCTGCCGGTCAGGGCCAGCATCACCCGGAAGTCCGGCAAGGGGTTTTGGGCCAGTTCCTCGAACAACCCCACCGCTACCGCCACCCCGGTCGCGTTGTCGTTGGCCCCATTGACATACGGCTCCCTTAGCTCACGCAAGGTCAGAAGGGCCGCCTGCACTAAAAAATAGAGGCCCAGCAACTGCGAAACCCAGGGCAACAAAGCCCCGTAGGGCAAAACCGTCGCAAAAGCAGCATTGATCAGAAAATTACGCCGGAAAAACTTCACCTGCTGGGGGTGGTAGAGAAAAAAGGTTTTGGCCGTGTCGTAGTGGGCCATCAGCACCAGGGTCTTGCGACCCTGGCCGGTCTGGGTCAGCAAGTTTTGCGATGGATAGCGGTCAAACCAGCTCCGCCAGGGCACCCACCAACCGGAGAAATGAGCCCAGAAACCGATAGTTCCCACCAGTGCCAGCCACCATAGCCCCAGCCCTCCACCCAAGGCCAGCAATAGACTAATCAGAATCAGCTCAGGGCCATAGCTGCGGGGAGCTTTGAACGGCTGAACTTCCACCGGATGACCAGGGTTTTCCAGCCCCTCGGCCCCCACAGGTGCCGATCTGGGCCGCTCGAGATAGGTTCTGAGTTTCTCTGCCGCCAGCGCCTCCAGGGCGGTAGCACTCCCGCGGTGCGGCAAGGCACAAAGTTCTTCCCACAGTTGACGCACGTCCATAGCATAAGGCCGAAGACGAAATGCAAACCGCCAACGGCATACAGCTTTCGGCCCGGCATTCACCCTGGCAGCCGTAGCTGCTACCGGCAGCCGTAGCTGCTACCGGTACTGCACCGTGGGG
>JBBIUP010000041.1:15081-20520 GCA_037440185.1 Meiothermus sp.
GGCAGCCGTAGCTGCTACCGGCAGCCGTAGCTGCTACCGGTACTGCACCGTGGGGTTTGGCAGGTGGGTCGCAGGGTTTGACAAACTTACTATGGCGCAGCTTAGACTTGGACACATGGGCAAGAAACGCCGGGATGAAAAACTCAAGCGTAAAGGACAACAGCGCACCCCCCTTTCGGGCCGGGACATGCTGCGCATATTTCCCAGCCTGTTGCTGCGGGCCTTTATTGTGGTCATGCCCCTGACCCTGCTTATGACCTTTTTGGGCGGCAGCGGGGTCACGCTGTTTAACAATTTCTGGGTGCAGATGGGGGCTTATCTGGCAGCCTACATCGTGTTTAACAAGTTTATTTTTGGCCCTATCCGCAACTACCGCCCGACCCAGGTCAACCCGCAAAACACCTCACCAAAAGAGAAGTAGTGTGCGTCAACGGATAATTTTCGGGTCATGCTCCGGCTTCGCGAACAAGCCAACAACGTCTCTGACGCAGTTTCCAAGAAAAGCCATGAACGGTCATGCTGCCCAGCATCAGTTGACGGTGTAGTAGTAGGCAGATATTAAATACGCTTCGCATCGGCCCAGAAGCCTTCCAGATCGTAATATTCGCGGGCATCGGCGCTCATCAGGTGCACCAGAACCGTGCCATAGTCGAGGAGCACCCAGCGCGGGCTGGGGCCTTCGACCTTGTTGGCCCGAATGCCTTCGTCTTCTTGTAGTTTTTCGCGCACGGCCCGCTCGAGGGCTTGCAGGTGCGGCTGGGAAGTCCCGGTGGCGATCACAAAATAGTCCAGCGAGTCGGAGACGCTGGTCAGATCCAGCGCCACCACATTCTCGGCCTTCTTGTCTTCCAGGGCTTCTTTGATGTGTCTGATCAGGGTTTTGGTATCAATGGTTTTGACCATTCGTCCTCATTGTACATGAGCCAGGCCCATATCCTGGCTGCTTTGGGCCTAAGGGGGTTCGTCGAAAAAGCCTGCATGCAGTATTCGCCAGGCTTCATGTTAGAGACTCTGCTTATCGCGCACTTCACAGACGTTGCCGCCCGGCGGGCAGCCTGGAAAACCGCCTCTGCGTGGCCTTGAGCTTTTACGGCAACTGCCCTATTGCCCAAGGGTGCTTCGGGGCCTGGTACAGCAACTGAGGAGAAACCGCACCTACTGCCTGACCTCGGGAATATATTCAAATTCGTGCCGTCCAAAGCGCACTGTATCGCCCGCCCGCACCCCGTTGGCTTTGAGGGCCTGTTCGACCCTGTAGCGCTTGAACAGTTCCTGCAAATAGCCCGAGGCTTCCATCATGTCACCCTTGAGCCGATCGAGGTGGCGCTGCACCTGGGGGGCCTCGAGTTCAAATACTCCTTCTTCCGCCTGGGTCACCTTGATGTATGCGGTGAACTCGGGTTTGGGTTTGGGCGCTGCCATGGTTGGTTTGGGCGCTGCCTGCACCAAGGCAAAAAGGGCATCCACCAGTTCAGATAGTCCCTGGTGGGTCTGGGTCGAGGTGGGCAGCACCGGCAACCCGGTTCTACTCAACTCGCCCACCAGGGCCTGAACCTCTTCAGGGAACAACAAATCGCTTTTGTTGAGGGCTATGAGCGCTTGGCGAGAAAGCAGTTGGGGGTCGTAGGAACGCAGTTCGGCCTGTAAGGTTTGCAGGGTCTCTTGCGGCTGGTCGGCGACATCAAGCACATAGAGCAAGACTCGAGTGCGGGCGATGTGGCGCAGGAACTCCAGCCCCAGGCCCTTGCCTTGGGCGGCCCCTTCGATAATGCCAGGGATGTCGGCCATGGTAATGCGCTCGAGGCTACGCTCAATCACGCCCAGATTAGGCGAGAGGGTGGTGAAAGGGTAGTTGGCGATTTTGGGCTGGGCGTGGGTCAGAGCGGCCAGCAGGCTGCTTTTACCCGCGTTGGGATAACCCACCAGGCCCACATCGGCCAGCAGCATGAGCTCGAGGCGTAGCTTGCGTTTCTCCCCTTCCTCGCCTGCTTCGGCAAAACGCGGCCCCTGACGGGTGGGTGTCACAAAACGGGGGTTGCCCCAGCCACCCTTCCCTCCCTTGGCCGCCACAAAAGTCTGGCCTTCCTCGATCAGATCGGCCAGCAGTTCACCGGTCTCGGCATCGTAAACACGTGTTCCGCGCGGTACTTCGATCAACAGGTCCTTGCCCGACTTGCCAAACAGCCCTTTACCCATCCCGTGTTGACCGTTTTCGGCTTTATACACCCGCTTGGAGAGGTTGGAAAGCGAGTCTACCTGGGCCAGCGCACGCAGAATAATCGAACCCCCATCGCCGCCATCGCCGCCGTCGGGGCCGCCCTTGGCGATAAAGCGCTCCCGCCAGAAGCTAATACAACCATCGCCCCCGCGCCCGGCGGTTACGGTAATCTCGAGGATATCTCTGAACATAGCTGAATGCTAAATAGTGAAGGCTGAAAGCTAAGGCAAGCTGCCTATGGCCTTCAGCCTTGGGCTATTGGGGCTTAATCGCCAGCCTTGGCCAGTGGAGCCGCCTTGACCCGGATAAAACGGCCCATACGGCCCTTGTCGGCGAACTCCACCACGCCATCCACCAGGGCAAAAAGCGTGTAGTCGCGGCCCTGCCCCACGCCTTCGCCGGCCCGGAACTTGGTGCCGCGCTGGCGTACCAGCACGTTACCAGCCTTGACCACCTGACCTTCAAAACGCTTGACCCCCAAGCGCTTGGCTTGGCTGTCACGCCCGTTTTTGGTTGAACCCAGACCCTTCTTATGTGCCATAGTGTGCTCCTTCAGGGCGCTGATAGCTCATAACAGATGGCTAGAAGCTATCGGCTATCAGCAACTAAGCGCGAATCTCCTTCACCACTATCTCGGTATAGGGTTGGCGGTGGCCTCGCTTGCGACGGTAGTGAATTTTGGCCTTGAACTTGGCGACCACCACTTTCTTACCCTTGCCGTGATCCACCACCTCGGCTACCACTTTGGCACCGGGCACAGTGGGGCTACCCCACACCGTCTTCTCGCCCCCCAGCATCAAGGCATCAAATTCCACGGTATCGCCGGGGTTGACCTCGAGTTTCTCTACACGCAGTCTGCTTCCAGCTTCTGCGCGGTATTGTTTGCCGCCCGTCTTGATAATTGCGTACATGACCACACTCTCCAGTTAGCCGTCTGGGATGCAGGTGCAATCCAACAAACGGCTCGGGTCTTTTGACCCAGCCAACTGTCAACTATAGCGGCTATGGCGAATTGTTTCAAGTGCCGTAAGTGTGTGGGTGTTTGGAAGGAAATCAGGCTTGGAAATTTCCAAGAATATGATAGGCTCTCCTTTGCGGATGGGTAGGAGTTTCCAAACCTGCTCCCGCCCTCGGCGGAGGCTTAACTTGATAAGCACAATCTCTGTCGTTGATTTATCCGAAAAGGTACGCGATCAGGTCAAACCTGAGCGCTTCGCCCATATTGTGCGGGTGGCCGAGCTGGCAGCCGAAATTGCCAGAGCCAACCGGCTCGACGCGGAAAAAACCTATCTAGCCGGGATCCTACACGATGCTGCACGCGATTTTAGCGCCGAGCGATTGGTGGAGCTGGCACCCCCCGAAAACGAGATGGAGCGCAAGCATCCCCTGGCCTTGCACGGGCGGGCAGGCCGCAGGGTAGCCCAGGAGTGGGGCATCGAAGACGAAGAGGTGCTCGAGGCCATCGAAGGCCACGTCTATGGGGTCAGCCCCGACCACAAAATCGGCATGGCTCTCTATATTGCCGATGTCTCCGAACCCGGTCGTGGGGTTAATCACGAAATACGTGAAATGGCTCTGGATGGACGGCTCGAGGAAGCCTACCAGGAAGCCGTGATCTGTAAGGTGAACTACCTGCAACGCAAGGGCATCGAACCTCACCCACGCACCATGGCTGCTTATCGAGCTGTGATGCAGCAGAAACACCGATAGACCCGACCGACCTCCTGCCTGGGCACCGTCAGGCCTGTCCCTGCGTTGGTTTTTGGGTGGTCTGTTACGTTCCAGCCCGCCTTATTTTGTAATCTAATGGTCATGGCACAACCACAGATACCCCATCGGGCCAAACTGGGGTCGTCGGTGCGTAGGCGCCGGTCTGGGCCGCGGTTTTCACTCATTTTGCTGGGGCTGGCCCTCTTGACCCTAGCGGGGGCACTGGCCTACGGGCCGCAACTGGGGGAGGTGCGGGCCGGGTTATTTGGCGAGTATCAGGGGAACAGCCCTTCCCAAGAGCTAAGCCTGGTGGTGGCTGCCCGCGACACCGAATACTGCGGCTACCATACCGCCTGTGGGCCAGGGCTCCGCACCGACACGATTTTTTACATCCGCTTGCGCGGCTCAGAGGCTACCCTGGTGGCAATTCCCCGCGACTTGCGCTACAGCGGCGAAACCCCAAACGGCTTTTACGATGGCAAGATCAACTCGGTCTACGAGCGCGGGGGCGGCGCAGAGGGTTTGCGGCTGGCGGTAGAAGACCTCCTGGGGGTGCCGGTACAGCACTACATAATCCTGACCTTTGAAGCGGTGATGAAGCTGGTCAATGCCGTGGACGGGGTGGATGTGGTACTGCCCTATCCGATGAAATACACCGACCGGGCTGCCGGTTTGTTCATTGATTTTCCAGCTGGCCCAGTACACCTAGATGGGAAAGATGCGGTCAAATACATGCGGTTTCGCCGCTGGGAGGGCTCCGACCTGGGCCGCCTGGATCGCATCAAGGAAGTGATGGGGCTGGCCGCCCGCAAAGCCCAAAGTCCCCGCTACTGGCCGCGTTTGCCAGGGGTTGCGGGTACAGTGTGGAACTCGCTCGAGACCAGCCTGCCGGTATCCTCCGCGCTGGCCTGGTTGCCCAGCTTGCGGAGTCTGGCCATGAAAAGCGCCACCCTGCCGACCCTCGAGGAAGGCAGCAATCTGATCGTTGACCAGGTCGCCATGGCTTCCTTCACCGCAGGGCTGCTGGGTTACACGGCTGATGGTGAGGTGATGGCCCGGCTGGTACAGGCCGAAGCCCTGGGCCTCAAAACCCTGCTGCTCGACCAGAGTGGAACTGGGCAAGGCGTACGCTACCGACAAGGTTTTGTTGAGCTGGGCATCCCGTTGCCCGAAGTACAGGTGGGCACGGTGGGTGGCTCGAGCGTAGTCCTGGTGCGCAGCGGGGTTTCGATGGTGGGTCGTGAATCCCCGGCTTTCGTGTTGGCCAAAGACTATGCCGATCTGCTGCATCTTCCGCTCCAGACCCGCATACGCCTCGAGCCCAGGGGCTACGATGTGGTCATTGTATTGGGGCCACCCTGACCCTGCCCTTCGCAGTGGACTGTTTGCCTTCCTCAAACAGGTGGTAGCCGGGGTTCTTCTTCAGGCAAAGGTTCTTCATCAGGGTCGAAGGCGTAGTAGAGTTTGAGCGGCCCCACCGAGACCACCCGCAAAACCTCACCGCAATCCGG
>JBBIUP010000042.1:0-20429 GCA_037440185.1 Meiothermus sp.
TGTTACGCACTGGGGCGTGGGCCGCGCGCGGCCCACGGGTGCTTGGGGTTCGAGGTTCCCAGCGGCAAAAAATAAGCCCGGTACAGTATTTCCCCTCAAGGGGATTGCTGTATTCTTTCTGAAAACCGCTCTATACTTTTGCCTGTGAGTATTTCTGCGCCCAATGCCCTGACCCGCTTGGTAGAATCGGTACCATTCAATCGCTTCGTAACAACCATAATCCTGTTCGCAGCAGCGCTGGTGGGCCTCGAGACCTACCCACCTCTGATGGAGCGCTATGGCCCCACGCTCTACCTACTCAACAACCTCGTGCTGGCCATTTTTGCCATAGAGGTGGTGCTGCGCATGGGGGCCCTTTGGCCTCGCCCACTACGCTATTTTCGCAATGGCTGGAACGTTTTTGATTTCTCAATCGTGGCTGTTAGCCTGCTGCCGGGGCTGGGAACCTATGCGGTGGTAGCCCGCTTGCTGCGGCTGCTGCGCGTTTTGCGCCTGATCCGCACCCTCCCCGACCTGCAAATTATCCTGGGAGCGCTGCTGCGCAGCATCCCCTCCATTGGCTATGTGCTGGTTCTGATGCTGCTGCTGCTGTACCTCTACGCGGTGGCTGGGGTGTTTTTGTTCGGTCTCAACGACCCCTTCCACTTTGGCAACCTGCATACCGCCCTACTCACCCTCTTCAGCATCCTGACCCTTGAAGGCTGGGTGGATGTCCTGCGTATCCAGTATTTTGGCTGTGAACGCTTCGAGCTGCCCGATCCCGCCCTGTGTGCCCAACCCCAGGCCCAGCCCCTGGTCGCGGTCGGTTACATGGTCTCGTTTGTCCTGCTGGGCACGCTGGTGTTCTTGAACCTGCTGGTAGGCATCGTGGTCAACAGCATGGACGAGATGCGCAAGAGCCTGCAAGAAACCAAGGCTCCCGCGCCGGGGAGCCCAGAGGAGCAACTACAAGAAGTGCAGGCCAGGCTGAGCGAGGCACAGGAGCTGCTCAGAGCCCTAAAATCCAAAGCCTAACCCAAACTTGTTCGGGTTGGGTGATCTCGAGATGGAGCACCAGATTGGGAAAGCTGGGTAAGCAGGGGTTGCGCTGGGTGGTACGGACTTTGCGCTTGGGAGCATGACCCTTGATTCCCAAGGCTTTCATCATTCGGCGGGTCTTCTTGCCATTGATACTGAAGCCAGCCCTTCGCATCTCGGCGGTCAGGCGGCGGCAGCGATTCACAGTAGCCAAAGAGGATTTCGCGGGAACGCCGCACCCAGCCGTAGAAAACCCGCAGATCGTCGTTCATACGGCAGGATAACCCCGGCCCGGTGTGGTATACCAGTGGGAATGACACATCCCTATGCGATTAGGCCCCAGACGCCCTGGCAGCGTTTCGGGGTGTGGGGCTTGCAGATGCTGGGCTGGACAGCGGTGATGGCCCCACCCCAAGGGAAGAAGTTCGTGCTGGTGGGCTACCCCCACACCTCCAACTGGGACTTTCTGTATGCGTTGCTGTGGGGCATGGCCTCAGGAACCCGCTTTAGATGGGTGGGCAAGAAACAGCTCTTTCCCCCTGTGATCGGGGTGGTGATGAAGTGGCTGGGGGGCATCCCGGTAGACCGCTCCAAGGCTGGCGGCGATTTTGTTACCCAGGTAGCCCGCATCTTCGACCAGCACGACAACCTATGGGTGGTGGTGGCCGCCGAGGGCACCCGCAGCCGCTCCGAGTATTGGAAGAGCGGGTTTTATTACATGGCCCTCGAGGCCAAGGTACCCATCGCGCTGGCCTACCTCGACTACAGCCGAAAGGAAGTAGGCATCGGTGGCTATTTCACCCCCAGCGGCCACATTGAGGCCGACTTTGAGCAACTGAAAGGCTTCTATGCCGACAAGGTGGGCCATGACCCCAGCAAGCAAAGCCCGATCCGGCTCAAGCCGAAGGATAGTGCCTAGAGGCCTTCTATGCTGCATATAGGGAAATTGGAAAAGTCAATTTGGGATTGCCTGGGTCCCTAAGTGCTCTGGTAACTTAATTTCTGAGATGGATTTAGCCCCTCTAATGTCCGGGAGTTGCTTTGAGCACTTCATTTCGGGGACTCCATTGCAAATCAATCTTTAACTTACCAGACCACTAAGCCGAATCTGAGCGGAAGGGTATAGAGCGGTTTGCAAATTGATAGGCCGAAAGCAGGAAGTTGCAAACCGCTTCCCCGACGTGAATTACCCGGCACGGCTCCGCGCCATGAATTGCGGTCACCGCTCTAAGGCGCTGTTTTGGCAAATCTTGAAGACCCTGGTGCCTTCCATGAAGGCCATCACCTATCAGCCAGGCAGCATCCGCGTTATCCTGTTAGGCAGTGACCGTTTATGTTAGAAAAACTCGAATCCTTAGAAGCCGAGTATCAAACGCTCGAGCGGCAACTGGCCGACCCGGCGGTGCTCACCAACCAATCGGAGTATGGGCGCATCAGCAAGCGCTATGCCGATCTGGGGTATCTGGTTCGTACCATCCGCCAGTACAAAGAAGCCCTGGCCAACCTCGAGGGGGCCCGTGAATTGCAGTTCGACCCCGAACTGGGGGAAATGGCACAGGCCGACATCGAGGCGCTCGAGCCCCGCATCCGTGAACTCGAGACCGAGCTCGAGGTGCTGCTGCTGCCACGCGACCCTCTGGACGAAAAAGACGTGATTGTGGAAATTCGGGCCGGAACCGGCGGCGAGGAGGCTGCGCTGTTTGCGGCTGAGTTGCGCGACATGTTGATCAAGTATGCGCAGATGCACGGCTACAAGCCTGAGGTTCTGGATACTTCCCATACCGATCTGGGCGGGGTCTCGAAGGTCTCGTTCGAAGTAACTGGGGCTGGGGCTTATGGCTTTTTGAAGTATGAGGCCGGGGTTCACCGGGTACAGAGGGTTCCCGCCACCGAAACCCAGGGCCGCATCCATACCTCTACCGCCACCGTGGCGGTGATGCCTGAGGCCGAAGAAGTGGATGTACAGCTCGATCCTGCCGACCTGGAAATCACCGTCTCGCGGGCTTCGGGCCCCGGTGGACAGGGAGTCAACACCACCGACTCGGCGGTGCAGGTGTTGCACAAGCCCACCGGCATGATTGTCTCCTGTATGGAGTCGCGCAGCCAGATCAAAAATAAGGAAAAAGCCCTCTCGATCCTGCGTTCGCGCTTGCTCGAGATCAAGCGGGCCGAAGAGGCGGCCCGCCGCCGCGAGGATCGCCTGGCCCAGATTGGGGCGGGCGAGCGCTCAGAGAAAATCCGTACCTATAACTTCCCCCAGTCGCGCGTGACCGACCACCGCATTGGCTTCACTACCCACGATCTGGAAGGGGTGCTGGGGGGTGATCTGTCCAAATTGCACGAGGCCTTGCGCAAAGCCGACCAAGAGCGCCAGCTCGAGGCTCTTTCAGCCCCCCAGACAGCATCTTCCAAGTCCGCCTAGGACACGAAAGGCGGGCTATAGATGCATGGGTTGCGACGTGACCTATTGGTAGCTGCGGCTATCCTGATGGACAAGCAGGGGCGGGTCTTGCTGGTCGCCAACGACTGGAGCCGCCGGGGTAAGGTGCGCTACACCCTGCCCGGCGGAATGGTCGAGGCTGGAGAGACCATCCCGGCTGCGATTGCAAGGGAAGTGCAGGAAGAAACCGGGCTACGGGTCAGGGGGATTCAACATCTGGCTTATGTGATTCAGGTCGAAGACTATCGCAAGAGCGAACGCACCATCGCCATGGCCTTTCGCGCCGACTACGATGGCCTGCTCAACCCCAAAGACCCCGACGGCCATATCGTGGAGGCCCGCTTCTTCACGGCTGAGGAAGTTGCGGTCAAGCTAGACGAACACCGCCCTCTGTTGGAACCGCTGATGGACTATATCCGAGGGGAGCGGGGTCGTTTTTACGCTTACTCGAGCTGGGCTGGTGAGGGAACCAAGGTTTGAACACCTTGTGACCTTCCATATATGACCACTCCCGAGCAGCCCCAGCGCATACAGTAATCTCTAGTGCGCTGTAAGGGTCTTTCTGATTGAACCCGCGGCACTTTTGAGGTGAAGTATGGTCGCAGTCATCCTTTCGGGCGGGGCGGGCACCCGGTTGTGGCCGGTCTCGAGGGAACAATACCCCAAACCCTTCATGAAACTACCCGATGGGCAAAGCCTGTTGCAAAAGGCATTCTTGCGGGCAGTACATGTGGGGGCTGGTCAGGTGCTCACGGTTACAGGACAGGAATACTATTTCAGCACCACCAACGAATACCAGACCCTGGAGCTGCCCGAAGTGCAGACTTCTTTTGTTATTGAACCGCTGCGCCGCAACACCGCACCGGCCATTGCCATGGCCGCTCTTTGGATTGCTGAACGAAATCCCCAAGAGGTCATGTTGGTACTTTCTGCCGATCACCTCATTCTGCGCGAAGAAGCCTTTGCCCAGGCTGTAGCCCAGGCCCAGACCATTGCCCAGCAAGACTATCTGGTTACTTTTGGCATCCAACCCACTTATCCCGCTACCAATTTCGGCTATATCGAGCAAGGTTTGCCTTTGCAAGGGGGGGGCTATAAGGTGGCTCGCTTCGTGGAAAAACCCGACCGACAGACCGCTGAAGCTTACTTACAGACCGGGCGCTATCACTGGAACGCGGGCATTTTCTGCTTCAAGGCAAGCACCTACCTACAAGCCCTGCAGCAACTCCAACCCCTGATGTATGAGGCAGTGCTGGCTTGCTGGCAGGGCAGCGAGAAGGGGGATGTGGCCTATCTGGACGCTCCCCTCTTCAAGCAGGTTCCAAGCGAGTCGGTGGACTATGCGGTGATGGAGAAAGCCGAGCAGGTAGCAGTAGTACCCGCCGACCTGGGCTGGAGCGATCTAGGTTCGTGGGACGCCGCCGCCCTGATGGTACCGCCCGATGCTTCGGGTAACCGGGTGTTTGGCGAGGCGGTTTTGCTCGAGACCACCAATACCTTTGTCCAGACCGAAGACCGCGTGGTAGCGGTAATTGGAGCCAACGATCTGGTTATTGTAGATACCCGCGATGCCCTGCTGGTGGCCCGGCGCGACAAAGTGCAGGATGTGAAGAAGGTAGTGGAGCAACTCACGCACTCCAAACACGACACGGTGCGTCGCCATCGCACTATCCAGCGCCCTTGGGGTAGCTACGTGACCCTGGAAGAAACCAATGGGTTCAAAATACGACGGGTGGTGGTCAGGCCAGGCCAGGCCCTCTCCAACCACTTGCACCACCACCGTAGCGAGCACTGGACCGTGCTGCGGGGCACCGCCCAGGTCTGGCTGGATGGCCAGGCACAGATGCTAAGGCAGGGCGAATCGGCCAGTGCCTTGGCAGCGGTGGCCCATCAACTCATAAACCCTGGGTTGTTGGATTTGGTCTTGATCGAAGTACAAACAGGTGAATATCTGGGAGAAGATGACGTCAAGCGGCTGGATAGCCATGTGTAGCTCAGAAAGCGTGAACTTTGCCGACTTTTTTCACTCGATTGTAACGCTACAGCGTAAAAATGACGTTTGTGGGGCATCTTTTCTTGATGTGCTGTGATATTTGGCTGCCAGGTCGGCCACGAAGCCTTGTACACTGGACAACAGCTTTGGGATAGTCCATCCCTTATCTGGATGGATTACAACTAGAGGAGTCAAGCATGAAGGCTATGAAAGTTGCAGTTATCGGTACTGGATATGTGGGTATTACCACCGGGGTCACGCTGGCTTACATTGGCCACCAGGTGACCTGTGTGGATGTGGATACCAGGAAACTGGCCCTTTTGCGCGCGGGCAAGGCCCACATCTACGAGCCGGGCCTGGAAGAACTGATGCACATGGCCCGTGAGCGCCTCAAGTTCACCGACTCCTACGCCGAGGCCGTGCCAGATGCCGATGTGATCTACATTGCGGTGGGCACCCCTTCCGCTGCCGACGGCAGCCCCGACCTGCGCTATGTGCAGGCCGCCGCCGAGGGCATTGGCCAGCATCTTAACGGCAAGTTTGCGGTGATCGTCAACAAGTCCACCGTACCCATCGGCTCGGGCAACTGGGTGGAGTCGCTGGTGCAAACTGCCTACGAAGCCAAGAACGGCAGGAAAGCCAAGGGCAACTTTGCGGTGGCTTCCAACCCCGAGTTCCTGCGCGAGGGCTCGGCTATTTACGACAGCCTCTACCCCGACCGCATCGTGGTGGGGGCCGAGCGGGAGGAAGCCCTCGAGGTGCTCTACAACCTCTACCGTCCCCTGATCGAGCAGAGCTTCGCGGAGCCCGCCTTCCAACCCCGCCCCAACGCGATGAAGGCAGTTCCGCTGATCTCCGCCGACCTGGCCTCAGCCGAGCTGATCAAGTACGCCGCCAACGCCTTCCTCTCGGTCAAGATCAGCTTCATCAACGAGATCGGCAGTCTGGCCGAGCGGGTCGGTGCCGACGTGACCCAGATTGCCCGTGGCATCGGCCTGGACAGCCGTATCGGCCCGCGCTTCCTCCAGGCCGGGATCGGTTGGGGTGGTAGCTGCTTCGGCAAAGACACCGCCGCGTTGGTCTCGACCGGTAAGGAGTACGGCCTCTCGATGCCCATCGTGCAAGCCGCCCGCGAGGTCAACTACCGCCAACGCGAGCGCATGATCGAGAAGCTCCAGCACGAACTCAAGATTCTCAAGGGCCGCACCATTGGCCTGCTGGGCTTGGCCTTCAAGCCCAACACCGACGACCTGCGCGACTCCCCGGCCCTTGATATGGCCCAGCGCCTGATCAAGCACGGGGCCAAGGTGCGCGTCCACGACCCCATCGCCCTCGAGCAGGCCAGAGAGCAGAACCCCGATCTGGCCGTTGAGTACTGCGAGAGCGCGATGGATCTGGCCGAGGATGCCGACGCAGTGGTGCTGGTTACCGACTGGGCCGTCTACCGCGACCTCGACTGGGAGGGCATGGCCAAACTCATGAAGAAACCCCTGGTCGTGGACGGGCGCAACTTCCTCGACAAACAACGCCTGACCAGGGCCGGTTTCCTCCATGTGGGCGTGGGAACGGGTACCAACCCACAACTCGTGACGGCAGAAGGGTAACTTAACCAAAAAGTTGAACCAGGGTCACCCGGTTTTCTACGCTGAATCCTTTGACCCTACTTTGAGATCGATGCAAGGACTGTAAATATGCGAATTCTAATCACTGGTGCGGCGGGGTTTCTGGGCAGCCACCTGTGCGAGCGGCTGCTGCTCGAGGGGCACGAGGTCATTGGCGTAGACGATTTCAGCAGCGGCCAACCACGCAACGTTGCGTTGCTCGCCCAGCATTCCCAATTTCACTTTGTCGAGGCCGATGCTTCTAAGCCCTTAAACATGGCAGGTCGTCTCGACTGGGTGATGCACTTTGCCTCGCCCGCCTCACCCCCACGGTACCTCAAGCTGCCCATCGAGACCCTGCTGGTCAATGGTGAGGGTACCCGTCACCTGCTTGATCTTGCGGTAGAAAAGGGTGCTCAGTTTTTCCTGGCCTCCACCTCAGAGATTTACGGCGACCCCCTGGTGCACCCGCAGCCCGAGACCTACTGGGGCAACGTCAATCCGATTGGGCCACGCTCCATCTACGACGAGTCCAAGCGCTATGCCGAGACCCTCACGATGACTTACCAGCAGGCTAAAGGGGTCTCGACCCGCACCATACGCATCTTCAATACCTACGGCCCCCGAATGGATGCCGAAGATGGGCGGGTGGTCACCAACTTCATCAACCAGGCCTTGCGAGGCCAGCCCCTCACCATCTACGGCAAGGGCAGCCAGACCCGTAGCTTCCAGTATGTAGACGACCTTATAGAGGGCATCCGCCGCCTGATGGAGGTGGAGTTCCACCAGCCGGTGAACCTGGGCAACCCTGAAGAGTACACCATGCTTCAACTCGCCGAACTCGTACAAGAGCTGGTAGGCTCCAAGACGCCCCTCACCTACGAACCCCTTCCCCAGGACGACCCCCGTCAGCGCCGCCCCGACATCAGCCGGGCTAAGGAGTTACTGGGCTGGGAGCCCAAGGTACCGGTACGAGAGGGATTGGCGCGTACCATCGCTTATTTCCGAGGTCTGCAGGACGAAGGCTTAGGCCAGGAGTTGAAACCATGAACGTTCTGGTCGTGGGAGGGGCGGGCTATATTGGCAGCCATACCGCAAAAACCCTGAAGAAAGCCGGTCACACGCCGGTAGTATTTGACAACCTCAGCACCGGCCACCGCTGGGCAGTGCGCTGGGGGCCGCTTGTTGAGGCCGACCTGACCGACAAAAATGCGGTTTTGCAAACCCTGCACGACCACCAAATTGACGCGGTGATTCACTTTGCCGCCAATGCTTATGTGGGTGAGTCCATGCAGAACCCGGCCAAGTATTTTCGCAATAATGTAGCCAACATGCTCAACCTGCTCGAGGCCATGCACGAATCGAACAACCAGCCCATCGTGTTCTCCTCTTCGTGCACCACTTATGGCATCCCTGAACGTGTTCCCATCAGCGAGGACTTTCCCCAGTCGGCCATCAGCCCCTACGGTGAGTCCAAGCTGATGGGGGAAAAGATGCTCAGGTGGTTTGGCGAGTGCTATGGAATGGGCTGGGTGGCGCTGCGCTACTTCAACGCCAGTGGGGCCGACCCCGAGGGCGAAATTGGCGAAGTCCACGATCCCGAAACCCACCTGATCCCCCTGGTGATAGACGCCGCTTTGGGCAAGCGCCCCCCGGTCAAGATTTTTGGTACCGACTACCCCACCCCCGATGGTACCGCCATCCGCGATTACATCCACGTGATGGACTTGGCCGATGCGCACGTGCGGGCCTTGCAGTACTTGCTCGAGGGGGGCCCGTCTACCGCCTTTAATCTGGGCACTGGTCATGGCAACAGCGTGCGCGAAGTCATTGCTGCAGTCGAGCGGGTTGGGAGTTGCAAGGTGCCCGCCGAGGAAGCGCCCCGCCGTGCCGGAGACCCCCCCGCGCTGGTCGCTGACCCTGCCAAGGCTCACACGGTACTGGGCTGGGAGGCTTTGCACAAAGACATCAATCAGATTGTCGAGACCGCTTGGCGCTTCGCGAACAGTCGAAAGTAGTAGTCCAACAATCAGCAAGGATTCTCCCGGTCGCAGCCTCCCACAAACACTTCGCGTTCAGAGTGTTTTTTCAAGGCCGTCCGTGTCAACCCTTGACAAATTTTTTAGGCTATCCTAAACTTTTAATACTTTTTGGTATGGTATGCCTAAATCCAGCAACCAGGTTGAACGCCATGAACAAGCTGACTGCCAGAACACCCCTCTCTGAAGCCCAGGAAGACTATTTGAAGCAGGTGCTCTTGCTGGGCAGTGGGGGCGAGGGCATGGGCAAACTAGAAGATACCCTGGCCGTATCTACTCAAGATCTGGCCGATCGAATGCAGGTCAAGCCTGCTTCGGTAACGGGGATGCTGAAAAAGCTCGCCGAACTCGGCCTGGTGCAATACGAGGCCTACCGGGGCGTGCGGTTGACCGAGGCGGGCCACAAGGTGGCGCTGGAGGTGCTCCGCCACCACCGGCTGATCGAGGCCTATTTACATCAGGCCCTGGGTTATGGCTGGGAAGAAGTCCATGCCGAGGCAGAAAAACTCGAGCACCACATCTCCGAAGCCTTTGAACGCCGGATTGCGGAGTGGCTGGGCCACCCTTCCCACGACCCCCACGGCGACGCAATTCCGAGCGCAACCCTCGAGTTGCCCCAAACCATCCCCAACCGCCGCCTGGCAGCATTGCGAAGCGGTCAATACGGCATGGTGGCACGGGTCGCCACCCAGGATCAGGACTCGCTCAACCTCTTTGCCCATCTGGGGCTCAAACCCGGCGCCCAGGTTCAATTACTGGAACACGTAGCCGAGGGAAGCCGGGTACAGGTAGGTAAGGAGCGCTACCTTCTGCCGGTCAGTCTGGCCCAGGTGCTGTGGATACACCTCGAGGGAGATCCATATGTGGACCATATTTAGACCTTCTATGCTGTTGCTGCTGATGCTGGGCCTCTTTTCTCAGGCTTCCGCCCAGCAACCCGACAAAATTGCCCAGCTCCAGCCAGTGCGACAGACCCCCATCCGAATCGTGGCTACGGTTAATTTCGTGACCGATCTGGTGCAGCAAGTGGGCGGCAGCCGTGTCCGCGTAGAGGGCTTGATGGGGGCTGGGGTAGACCCCCACCTCTACAAGGCTTCGGCGGGGGATGTGCGCAAGTTGCAGCAAGCCCACCTGATCTTCTACTCGGGCCTCTACCTCGAAGGCAAAATGATGGAACTTCTGGAGCGGCTGCCCAAGGCCATCGCGGTGACCGATGCCATCCCGCGCGAACGCCTGATCCAGCCTCCTGGAGGTTTCGAGGGTCAGTACACCTACGATCCGCATGTCTGGTTCGATGTAACTCTCTGGAAGCTAACCGTCCAACCCGTACGCGATGCGCTGAGTAAAGTAGACCCCGCAGGGGCCAGCAGCTACCGAGCCAATGCGGAGGCATACAGCAAGCGCCTCGATCAACTCGATGCCTTTATTCGCCAGCAAATCGCACGGGTTCCCCCTGGGCAGCGGGTGATGATCACCGCCCATGACGCTTTTGAATACTTTGGACGGCGCTACGGGCTCGAGGTGCGGGGGCTGCAAGGGGTCTCGACGGTGGCCGAAGCCGGAACCCGCGATGTACAGCAATTAGCCGATTTTATTGTTCGGCGAAGAATTCGCGCCATCTTTGTGGAGTCCAGCGTGCCCCGGCGGGCTATTGATGCAGTGGTAGCGGCAGTGCGGGCCAAGGGCTGGAATGTCGCGGTGGGGGGCGAACTGTTTTCCGACGCCGCTGGCAACCCCGGCACCCCCGAAGGAACCTATGTGGGCATGATGGAACACAACATCCGCACCATCGTGAGTGGGCTGCTGGGAGGTGCCCCATGATCCACACCCAATCCAACCCAAGAGCACTCTTGTCTCAGAGCGTAGCTCCGCTGGAAGTGCGTGATCTCACGGTGGCCTACCGTGAAAAGCCTGTTCTATGGGACGTAGATTTGCAGGTACCAGCGGGGCAGCTATGTGCCATCGTGGGCCCCAACGGAGCGGGTAAATCCACCCTGATTAAGGCCGTACTGGGGCTGATACCCAAAGCCTCCGGGCAAGTCAAGTTCTTCGGACAAACGCTGGCCGAAGCCCGCGCCCGAATTGGCTATGTGCCGCAGCGTGGCTCGGTAGATTGGGATTTCCCCACCAGTGTGTTGGATGTGGTGGTGATGGGGCTCTATGGCAAGTTGGGCTGGTTCAGGCGACCAGGGAAGCTCGAGCGCGAGGCAGCCCTGCGCTGCTTGGAGCAGGTCTCGATGAGCGAGTTCGCCGGGCGGCAAATCTCACAACTTTCGGGCGGACAACAACAACGGGTGTTTCTGGCCCGGGCACTGGCGCAGGACTCCGACCTCTATTTTATGGATGAGCCTTTTGCCGGGGTAGACGCCGTTACCGAAGATGCCATTTTGAAAGTGCTGCATGAACTCAAGGAACATGGGAAAACCGTAGTGGTCGTACACCACGACTTAGAAACCGTGCGGGCCTACTTCGACTACCTGACCCTGCTCAACGTGCAGGTCATTGCCAGCGGGTCTATGGACGAGACCTTCACTCCTGAGAACCTGAAACGGACGTATGGCGAACGGATGAGATGGGGAGAGGGGGAAAGAGGGTGAGGAAGAGCTCAAAGCTTTTGCGGGATCACCGCGAACTCGAGGTCTATCAAAAGGCGTGTGAAGCCGCCATGCTGATTTTTCAGAAAAACAAAACCTTTCCTTCAGAAGAACGTTATTCCCCCACCGACCCAATTCGCCGCTCCTCCCGCTCGGTGTGCAGCAACCTCAGTGAAGCCTGGCGCAAACGCCGCTACCAAGCCGCTTTCGTAGCTAAATTAAGCGACGCAGAAGCTGCCGAAACCCATACCTGGCTGGACTTTGCTCACGCATGCACTACCTTCCCGAACATAGCCGAAACGAACTCCGTCAAAGCTACGACCCAATCATCGGCAAGATTGTGGTCATGATCCATAACCCCGACACTTGGACCATCAAATAAAACCTTCCCCACCACCCCCTCCCTCTCTATGTCCGACTTCCTACTCATCTTTACCGACTATACCCTGCGCAATGTGGCTCTCGGTTCGGCCATGTTGGGCGTGATTGGCGGGGTGCTGGGAGCTTTTGCCATGCTCCGCCGCCAGAGTTTGTTGGGGGATGTGCTGGCCCATGCCGCGCTACCGGGTATCTGCCTGGCCTTCATCCTCACCGGCTCCAAAGTACCGCTCATCTTGCTCCTGGGAGGGGGCTTGGCCGGTTGGCTGGCTGCTTTGCTGGTGTTGGCCGTGTTGCGCAATACCCGGCTGCCCGAAGACTCGGCCCTGGGTGTGATGCTCAGCAGCTTTTTTGGTTTTGGCATCGCCCTCTTGACCTTTATCCAGCATGGGAACAATGCCAACCAGGCTGGGCTGGATAAGTTCATTTTCGGACAAGCTGCCACCATCGTGGCATCGGATGTGTTGAACTTTATAGTGTTGGGCGGAATCGCACTCTTGGTCGTGGGCCTGCTTTACAAAGAGTTCAAACTGCTTTCCTTCGACCCTGGCTATGCCGTCAGCCTGGGTCTGCCGGTGCGCGGCCTGGGTACCCTGCTCACCTCGCTGACGGTACTGGCGGTCATGGTGGGGCTGCAAACGGTAGGGGTGGTCTTGATGGCCGCCATGCTGATTGCCCCGGCTGCTGCCGCAAGGCAGTGGACCGACCGGCTGGGGACAATGATCTGGCTCTCCGCGCTGTTTGGAGCCATGGCCGGTGTGAGCGGGGCTTTGATCTCGGCCAGCCGTGAAAACCTGCCCACTGGCCCATTGGTTATCCTCTCCATCAGCGCGATTCTTCTGGTTTCGCTGTTCCTGGCGCCTTTGCGCGGGCTGGTGTGGGACTGGGCACGCACCCGGCAAAACCGCCGCCGGATTCACCTCGAGCGCCTCCTGCTAGACGCCCATGTGCTGCACAACCACGATGTCCTGACCCCGCAGACCTTGGCGGAACGCCGCCGCGAATCGGTGGCAATGGCCCAGCGGCACCTCGAAGAACTGCGGTCTTTTGGCTGGGTGCTGCAGAGCCAGAAGGGCTTGGCCCTCACCCCGGCGGGCGACCAGAAAGCCCATGAGCTAGAACAAGCCATGCGTGTTTTACCCAGAGCCAAGGGCGAACCACCCGCAACCTTTCTGGGATCCAATCCCTCCTGACCATCCCCGATCTCCCCCAACCTCGTATGAACGCCGATCTCGTGATTATCCTCACCGCCATCCTGGTCTCCACGGCCTCGGCCCTGGTGGGCACCTTTCTGGTGCTGCGCCGTATGGCTCTAATGGCCGATGCCATCTCCCATGCGGTGCTGCCGGGTATCGTTTTGGCTTTCTGGCTCTCCGGCGGTGAGCGTGCCACCCTACCTGCCTTGCTGGGGGCCGCTGCTGCGGGCCTCGCTACCGTAACCCTGGTGGAGTGGCTTACCCGCACTGGCAAGGTCAAAAACGATGCTGCCATCGGCATCGTATTCCCCGCGCTGTTTAGCCTGGGGGTCTTGGCGGTTTCGCTCTATTTCCGCAACGTTCACCTGGACATGGATGCAGTGCTCTACGGCGAAATTGCCTATGCGCCCTTCAACAACCTGACCTTGTGGGGCCGTGAAATTCCCGAATCATGGCTGGTGATGGGTTCGCTGACCCTGCTCAATCTGCTTTTCGTGCTGCTGTTTTATAAAGAGCTCAAGCTCTCCACTTTTGATGCGGGCTTGGCCGCCACGCTGGGCTTTGCACCCAGCGCGTTGCACTATGGGCTGATGACCCTGGTCTCCTTCACTTCGGTGGGAGCTTTCCAATCGGTGGGGGCCATTTTGATTATAGCCTTCCTGATTATTCCCCCCGCCACAGCCTATCTACTCACGCAGCGCCTGCCGGTCATGATTGCCCTGGCCGTTGGGGTCGGTTTTGTTTCCAGCCTGGCGGGTTATGCGCTGGCCATCTGGCTGGACGCTTCCATTGCCGGCATGATGGCAGTAGTAGCTGGAATCTGCTTTGCCCTGGCCTTCTTCTTCTCGCCTCTGGAAGGTTTCCTGACCAGCCGTCTGCGCCGAGAGCGGCAACGCCTCGAGGTCGCAGCCCGCCTCCTGGTCTCTCACCTGGCCCACCACGACCAACCGGTTTCCGAGCAGGAAGTTATCGAGGAGTTTGGTTGGAACCCTCAGTTTCTGAAGCAAGCCAGGGAAAAGGCCTTACAAGCCGGTTGGCTCGAGGTGTTCCGGGAAGGGTTGCGCCCGACCCACAGCGGCATTGCTATAAGCAGCACCCGACCTGAACCCGACCGTTAAGTTGCGCCAGGGTAGATGGGCCAAACCAGCGGAATGGGCCTATGCGTACCGGGCGCAATTCCCCAGCAATCTTTCGGAACCGGATCTCGCATTTCAACTATGGAGACACTTAGTTCAACGACTCACATCCACGCTGGTACGGTTGCCAGCAGCATCTACGGCGATCAAGGTAACACGGCGCACCGGTACCTCCACGTAAAAACTGACCTCTTTGCCCTTGGGTAGAGACAAAGGGTTGAAGGTTCTGTCGTATTGCAGCGTGACCCGATCTACCCCGGTATCGTCGAGCACCCGCCCGGAAATTTGCAGCGTGGACTCGGTGCGGGCCGGGATTTCTTCCTCGGTGCCATCGGGCAGGGTACGCCTGCGGGCCGGCTGCACCACGGTTACGACGCGCTCGGCTCGTTCAATGACAATCTGCGGTGGGCGGGCATCCAGCACCATCGGCAGGCGCACGGTGCGGGTCTGCCCACTCATATCGGTGGCATCCACCTTGATTTCCACCTGCCCCGACTGCGGGGCCTGTACCCGGAAGCTGAAGCGCACCAGCTTCTGCCCCCGGCTGGCCTCGGAAAGCAGTTCCTTTCCGCCGGCCTTCACGCTTTGCACCCCCACATCGTCGAGGGCATACCCCTGCACCTGCAACGAACGCTTGGAGAGCACCCCGCTTTTGGGCTGGGTAATGCCAATTAGGGGCGGCTGGGTATCCCCAGGCCGCTGGCAAGCCGAAAGTAGCAACAAAAAAAGAAGGGGCCCGTAACGCACCCCTCCATCCTAACAGTTGCTCAGGGTCTGAAAATTAGGCCAGCCCGTCCGTTAAAGTCCAGGCCGCCTACCCCCGCCACGCCACCTGTGAAGATGCCAAAGCCAACCTGGAGTTCACCATAGACACTAAAGGGTTGTCCCGGAAAGGCATACTCGATACCAGCTAGACCGTGAGGGAAGATGTAGATGCCGCCTACACCGCCGAAGGTCCAAAGGCCCACAGAGGCTCCGGCTCCGGCATACCAGCTCAGATCAAAGCCTGGTGCGGCAGGAATGGCTTGCTCGAGGAACATGTAATCCACCCCAGCCCCCAGCCCTGCAAATGCAAGACCAGCGCCCACGCGGAAGTTACTTACCTGGTACTGCACACCAATCCAGGTCGGGAAGCCCGAGTAGAGGCCAAAGCCATCCGACTGGGCCTTTCCTAGAGAGCCAAACATCAACGCAAACAAGACGATCAAGGGTGCTAAACGTTTCATCCTTTGCTCACCTCCAAACGTAGTCTACCACCTTCGCGTTATTTTTGCGTTACTTTAGGTAGTATAGAGCGCGTTAATTTGCACGTAGTCCTCGGTGAGGTCGCAGCCCCAGGCCATTCCTTGCCCCTCACCCAGCCCCAAGTCGACCTCTACCAGCACTTCTTCGGCCTTCATGGCCTGGCTGGCCTGGATACGGTCAAAATCCAGCACTCGCCCTGCGTATAGCCCGATGCCTTGCAAAGAAATTCGCACCCGGTCTACCTCGAGATAGGCCCCCGATTTCCCCAGCGCCATCATGATACGGCCCCAGTTGGGGTCGTTGCCGTACAGAGCGCTTTTCCACAGGGGACTGGCCGCTACCGACAAGGCCGCTTTGCGGGCCTCTATGTCGCTGGCAGCCCCCGTTACCTTCACGGTCAGAAGTTTGGTAGCCCCTTCGCCGTCGCGGGCCAGCTTGCGGGCCAGTTCCACGCAGACCTGTTCCACCGCCTGCCAGAATTCGTTCAGGTCTACCGGCCCCGCCGCGCCGTTGGACAACAGCACGGCCATGTCGTTGGTGGAGGTGTCGGTATCTACGGTCACCTGATTGAAGCTACGATCCACCACGCCCTGCCAGCCTTGACGCAACTCTTTTTGCGAGATGACCGCATCGGTGACCAGATAGGCCAGCATGGTCGCCATATTAGGCTGAATCATGCCGCTGCCTTTGCAAATACCCACCACCCGCGCCCCACCCGAGAGGGTAGCTTCGGCCATTTTGGGCACCAGATCCGTGGTCATGATGGCTTCCATAAAAGGGTCAATATCCAGGCCCAAACGAATATTGGGCAAGCCTGCTTCAATTTTTTCCACCGGCAGCGGCTGCCCAATCACCCCCGTTGAGCCGGTCAGCACAGCTTCGGGAGCCATGTGCTGCTGTGCGGCTGCAAGTTCAGCCATCTGCCGGTCGGTTCGAAAACCCAGCTCGCCGGTAGCGCAGTTGGCGTTGCCCGCATTAACTACAACCGCTTGAAGTGGCTTACCGGCTGCCAGGAGCTCGCGGCCCCGAATTACACATGGGGCGGCAGCCCGGTTGAGGGTTCCTACAAAGGCCCAGTTACACGGTGTCCCCGAAACCAAAAGCGCCAGATCGGGCTTGCCAGAAGGCTTGATTCCAGCCTGGGTTGCGCCAGCACGAAAACCAATTGGGAGTCGCATAACAGCAGCATATCCTCAGGCCCAGCGATAGGAAAAGCGGTGGGTTCCAATCAACCGAGACCACTGGAAGTCCTGAAAATCATGGCCTGGTTATCGCCAGGTTCTGTGGATTGGCTCACTCCCTGCAGCAACCGTCCAGGTTCAGCACAACCAGGGTTTTGGGGAAACGAGCAAAGCCTAAGTGTGCACTGCATAGGTGGGTCAAAAGCCCGCTTCATAGCTGGTTTTTCGTATCTAGCTCCATCTAGGGGATGCCCACACCGCAACGTTACGCTTGCATAAAGTAAACGTTAAGTCGCTACTTTTGCACACAACAGGTTTTTCTGCGATACCATGACTGCAATTGCAGGTGTTGAGCATCTTTAGCCTCAACCATTGCCCCTATTGAGCGGAGGAATCATGAGTGAAGTGTTGGCTGGAGCGTTGGTGATTGGCGCGCTGCTGGTGTACGCGCTGGTTTTCTGGGATGAACTGGTGTTCGATCTGACCTATCTATTGCGTTACCGCAAGCTTAAAAACCACGCCCTGACCCCCGAGGAACTCGAGGCCGATAAACCCAAGCGCATGGCCGTTCTGCTGCCTACCTGGCAAGACGCCAACATTACCCCCATGATTCGGGCCACGCTGGGCTACACCAACTACTCCCCCCTGCACCTGGATTTCTTTGTGGGGGTCTACCCCAACGACCGCGAGACCCTCGAGGCCGTTGAAGCCCTCTCGCAGGAGTTTGTCAATGTACACCTGGTGGTCGCTGATCGGCCTGGCCCTACGCCCAGGGGGCAGTTGCTCAACTTCATGTATAGCTATCTCGAGCGCTTCGAGCGCAGCAACCGGCTCGAGTTCGAGGTCGTCGCTCTCCACAGCGCAGACGATGTGATACATCCCTACACCTTCAAGCTCTACAGTACCCTGCTGCGCAAATATCCTGCCGTGCAACTGCCGGTGTTGTCACTCCCGTCCCAGGGCAATTTCTGGAAAGGTTTGCTGAATGCTGCCTATACCAGCGATTTTGCCGAAGAGCAGCTTCGCCACCTGCCGATTCGGGGAGCCCTGGGGTTTTTTGTGCCCTGCACCCCCAGCGGGTTTGCTTTGCGCCGTACCCTTTTACCCGAGATGGCCAGTGACGGCCACATCTTTGACCAACAGCCAGGGGCTACCAACTTCGACCCCGCCCTGCGGCTGTGGCGAATCGGCCAGCCGGTTCACTTTCACTTGCAGCCCATCTGGCGGATGGACGACAACGGTCAAACACGGCATGAAATTATTTCGGTCAAGCAGTCCCCTGGCCCCCGCAGTGTCATGGGCAAGAACAAAGGACACTGGACATTTGGCCTGGGCAAGCAACTGCTCAAGCTGCTGCTGGGCCGCCCCCTAGCCGAAAATGCTCGGCTGCTACTGCCCCATAAGCACACCCACACCCTGCTCAACCTGGCCCATCTGATCGGTTTTCCCACCTTTGTCTATGCCCTCCTGGCCCAATTCTTTGGCTGGCCTGGGGCAGGCAGTCCAGTGGTGGAGGGGTTGATCGCTCTCATCGCTGCAACTTTGATGGTACGTGCGGCCATGCGCCACACGGCAGTACAGACCCTCTACGGCCCCCAAGAAGCCCGCAAGACCTTGCTGCTACCACCCGGTTTTCCCTTGCGCTGGATTTTACAGGGCCTGCACAAAGCGTCTTCCAAAACCAAACCCACCTATATGGGCGAGACCCACCTCGAGGCCAACCGGCTGCGGCTGGGCGATCAACTGCTCTTCTACAACGATATTTCTGCAAATCAGCTCGCACTGGCCATGCAAATGCAGGACTATGGCGTATATCGCCCTCGGTTGGGGGAAATCCTGGTAGCCGAAAATTTCATCAGCGAGCAAACCCTGCGTAAGCGACTGGCCGAATTGCGCTGGACGAAAATGGCTGCCAACATCGCCAAGCAAACCCAAGCCCTTAACAACCCCACCTACTACCCCCGCGACCTGCACCGCCGCAAATCGGCACAAGTCAACCAAGAGAAAAACCCCACCGTCCTTACCGATACCATGCTTTAGGAGATGGGATGAAATGAACACTCCACCTGCACAGCAGGTGAAGTGTCATTACGGTTCAAGCGGTGGGTTCAATCAGACCATAGTCGCCGTCGCGGCGGCGGTAAATCACATTGATCTGTTCAGTCTCGGAGTTGCGGAACACAAAGAAATCGTGGCCCAGGGCCTCCATTTCAAAGGTGGCATCTTCTGGGGTCATGGGCTTCATGTTGAAACGCTTGGTGCGAACAATACGGGGTGCGGCTTCTTCCTCGAGCTCAGCCGATCCAGCCCCCATCAATACAGGCTCTGGAGCTGGCTGGCGAATCCGCTGGAAGTGACGTTCCTTATAGCGCTTGAGCTGGTACTCGAGGCGGTCAATCGAACGGTCTATGGCCGCGTACATGTCGGGGTCGGACTCTTCCACCCGCACCATGCCGCCCGGCACATTTACTTGAATCTCGGCCTTGGCCTTGCGCTCGACCCGCGCCCCCTGGGCCATCGAGAGCACCACTCGAGCTTCTGCGTTGTCTTCGAAGTAGCGATCCAGCCGAGCTATCTTCTTATCCAGGTAGTTCTTGAGGGCCTCGGTAATCTCGATTTGACGACCAACCAGCTTGTAGACGTTCATTCTCGCCCTCCAATCGTACTCCGAGTTGGGTTCCCAGGCTGGGTTTCGGGGTGGGAAAGGCAACTCGGAAACCTCCACTGGATCCGGGATTCCCGAAACGATGCTTAAGGCTTTCAAAATGCCCTCTAGCCTGGTATCTAAATACTACCACCGCCGGATGAGGGATATTTGTCCAACTGCCCTCCTCACACTAGGCTATACTTGCCTTCCCGCTCGTCGCGCACCAGTTGCCCAGCCTTGAGCACCACCACCCGCTGGGGATAGGCTTCCACCAGATCGCGGGAGTGAGTAGCCATCAGCACGGTGGCCCCCCGGGCGTGTACCGATTTGAAAATTTCCAGCACCGCCAGGGCATTGGCCGGATCGAGGTTGCCGGTCGGCTCATCGGCCAGGAGCACCTGAGGGTCGCCCACCAGGGCCCTGGCAATCGCCACCCGCTGGGCCTCTCCTACCGAAAGTTCCTCGGGGTAGGCCCGCTTCTTGTGCACAATCCCCACCTGGCGTAGCACACGGGTAGCACGGGTATCCCACTCGGTTTTGGGAACGCCCAGGACGCGCAGGGTAAACAGCAGATTCTCCTCCACCGTCATTTCCTTCAGGAGTCGGTGATCCTGAAACACCACCCCAATCCGGCGACGATGCAGGGCAATACGATCCCCCCGCAGGGCCTTGAGGTTTTCTCCGGCGAAATACACCGCCCCCGCACTGGGCTCGAGGCGCTTCAAAATCAGGTTGAGCAGGCTGGACTTGCCCGCACCGGAATGCCCTACCAGAAATACAAACTCGCCTTTTTTGACTTCCAGGTTCAGATCAAACAGGGCTTTGGTCTGGGTGCGAGCGTACTCGAGCGTCACCCGGTGGAAGTGAATCATCGGTACTCAGGGTACTACGAATAAGGGCATCGGGAGTAGCGCTGTGCGCCGGGTAGCGCTGTGCGCCGGGTAGTTCACCGAAAAAACTCA
>JBBIUP010000043.1:0-19990 GCA_037440185.1 Meiothermus sp.
GCAGAAAGCTGCCGACTTCGACCTGGTGGTTCTGGGCACCCATGGGCGCAGTGGCTTGCGGCGCTGGGTGATGGGCTCCGTGGCCGAGGCGGTGCTGTCGCGCAGCTCCAAGCCCGTGTTGGTGGTACACGAGTCCTTCATGCCTCCTACTCTGGAACCTGAGGCGACGCCCTACCAGCACTTGCTAATTGCGACCGATGGTAGCGATTGCAGCCAGCAAGCTACCGAGTACGGTCTGCGGCTGGCGGAAGCGCTGGGAGCCGAGGTCACTTTTTTGTCTGTGGTGAGTAGCCTGACCCGTCCCCAAGGGGCAGGTCTTCCGCTATCGCAGGCCCTGAGCCTGGTGGAGGAAGATGCGCAAACCCAGGCCGAAGCCATGCTGGAACAGGTACGGGCTAAAGCGCAGCAAGCCGGTGTGACTGCCAGGGTCAAGCTGATACAGGGTCGGCCCGTAGATGTCATTGTCAAACAAGCCCTACTACACGACCTGCTGGTGATGGGCACCCATGGGCGCACTGGGTTGGACAGGCTGATGATGGGCTCGGTGGCGGAAGGGGTGGTACGCCGCTGCCAGACGCCGGTGTTGGTGGTTCCCTGCCCTGAAGCCCAGAACAGCGCCTCCTAGCCCATTCGAAGGAAGTCAGAGCGATTCCCACGAATACCCAGAGCAGTTCCCGCGAATGTCCCATACGGCGGTTTTGCCGTGAGGGACAAAACACTCCGCCGGAGGGCGGAGTGTTTGCGGGAACTGCGACAGTACAACGGTTTGGGTTGTACTGGGTACATCATGCTGCATGGTGTGCAGCGTGATGGTGGGAACCGTGATCAGTGTCTCAGCAAGCGCACGGCCTCCACGATGGCCCTGGTATCGCCCTGGCCTTTGGCCAAGTCGGCGCGGCACTCCTCCAGGTAGGCTTCAAAGATGAGGTCGCCGGTGGCCTCCAGGGCGCTTTTGATTCCGGAAAGTAAGGTCAGAATATCGCGGCAGTCACGGTCTTCTTCTACCATCTTTTGCAGGCCCCGAACCTGACCTTCCAGCCGTTTAAGCCTGTTCAGAACACGGGTACGGGCCTCGAGGTCGTGTTTTTTGCGCATAGTGTATCCCTAGGGGGTATCGTACCCTATGGGTAGGGCCAATTCCAACCAGGCCCGCGGAGCCGCTATTTCAACTGCTGCAAGAGCTGCTCGAGCTGGGCCCGGTTGACCGGCCCCAAGTGACGGGCCAGCACCTTCCCGTCGGAGCCAATCAGCAAGGTGGTGGGCAGTCCGCTCACCTGAAAGACCTGCTGCAAACCCGCACTATCCAGAAAGACCCGCGCCGAGAGCCCGGTCTGGGCCAAGAAACTCTGGATGGCCCCTACGTCCTCGCCGGTGTTAAGCAGCATGATGGGATAGCCCTTCTGCTGGTACTCCACCAACAGGGGCATTTCCGCTCGGCAAGGGGGGCACCAGGTGGCCCAGAAGTTGATCAGCATGGGTTTGGGGAGTTCGCCAAAGCGCACCTCCGAGGGCTGGGTTTGAGCGGGCTCGAGGTACTGCAGCACCCGGCTGGCGTACTCGCTCGAGGCCGTAGGCTGGCTGGGCCGGGTCAGGCTCCACTGTACCCCCAGAGGCAGCAAAGCCAGCGCAAGCGCAGTCCCACCCGGTAACAGAAGCCGCGGGCCATCGCGACGCAAAAGCAGCGCTGCGCTCAAGGCCCCTGCTCCAAGCCCCACCCACCAGTTCCAGCCCCCACTGCGAATATCTACGATGCCCAGCAGAGCCGCCTCCAGGCCAGGCCAGGTTGAAGCATGCTCTACCGCATACCCCACCCGTGCTGCCAGCAGCGTAACCAGTAGCACCCACCAGGCTTTACCTTCCAACCCCTGCCGCGCAGCCAGCCAGGTAAACACCAGCACCCCAACCAGTAGGGCCAGGTTGGGCCAGCTCAGGGCCAGGGGGCCTAGCAAAAGGGCGTCCGGGGTCAGCTTCATCGGCTCAACACCATCCATCCCAGTAACAGCAGGACGGCCCAGGGCATCACCCGGCAGAGCGAAAAGCCCCGTAGCCGGCAGGCCAGCCCGCTGCGCAGGCGTTCCATTCCAGCCTTTGCAAGTTGCATCATATCGGGGTTATTATACCCCCAGGGGATATAAAGCGCAAACGGCTGTATCTATCGCATCTCTACCGTGAGGGTAAAGGTGACGCGGGCCCCGCCCGCAAGCTGTAGGGTAAGGGGTACTTTCTGTCCTTCCTGCAAGGGGCGGGGGCTCTTCTCGCGCAGTCCATACAGCATCAGGTGGTATTTGCCGGGCAGGATTTCCAGCCGGCCCCGGGCCGGCACGGTGAGGGTTTCCACTCGCTTCATCGCCGAGATGTCTAGGTGATCGTTGTGGCCGGTATGGGCAGTCTGATGAAACTCCACCCGCGTGGCTACCGGGGTGCTGGCCCCCACGATGCGAATGGGTTGGTTGGTGGGGTTGTAAAGCACCAGATAGGCTGCAGTAATGTTGCCCGGTACACGTCGTATCCAGCCCTGTTCAAGCCGCAAGCTGGGCTGGGCCAGGGCCAGACCACCTAACAAGAATAAGGCCAACCATCGCATAAAATCCCTTTCATATCATACTACCGATCACGCCTGGCAAAGCGCCAACCCGCACCCAAGAACCCTATCCCGACAGCCAGGATACCTACACCCAGGGGGAGTATACCGCCGGTATAACCCAGGAACGCCTTGAGCAAGTACCCGGTAGGCCCCACCAAGACTGGGGCGTTCAGGGCGTACAGGAGCCCCATACGAAAAAGCTCCAAAGGGTTCAGGAGTACCGTCGGGAGCAAGAACCTTTCCAGGGGGTAGTCCCGCAGGGCCACCGCCAACCCAATTACCACAGGGTCGTAGGCTAGCACCAGAACCCCCCAGACCAGAAGGCCCGCCCCCAGCGCCCGGGTGGGCTCGAGGCCCGCCCC
Source organism: Meiothermus sp. (assembly GCA_037440185.1). Lineage (GTDB taxonomy): Bacteria > Deinococcota > Deinococci > Deinococcales > Thermaceae > Meiothermus. Next base: position 2,947 of record JBBIUP010000043.1, read on the forward strand.
CACCCAGCCCGCCAGGGCCACCCAGCACCACAGCAGACCCAGGCCGCTCAGGATCAAGAGTACGGCCGCCTGCCCTCCCACCCCCAAAAGCCCCGCGGCCAGGGCCAGCCCCCCCAGAAGGGGCAGGCTAAAGCCTATCCCTACCCCCAGTACCCCGCTCAGGTAAAGAAAGGCTGGGCTTTGGGGCATTCCGGCCCAGAAAGCCCAGTCTTCCCTTGGGGTCAGAAGCGGCACAGTCAAGGCCAGCACCAGCGGGGGTAGCCAGAGTGTTAGTGAAGCAAAAAGCGAGACGACCGCTACCGCCTCACCCCGGCCCTGGAAGGCCAGGGCCAGCAGGGGCAGCAGGCCCAAGGGCGCGAAGGCCCAGGGGTTCCGCAAAAGGGCCTTGGCGTAGAGGGGCAGCAGGGCCATGCTTATCGTCCGTAGCCGGGCACCCAGGCCTGCTTGCGGCCCCTGGCCACCAGGTCGTTCCAGCGGAGTTTCTCCCCCGCATGCTGGGGTCTTTCCTTTAGGTAGGCTTCCAGAGCGGTGTTGCTGCTAAAAGCCAGCAAGCCCACGCCCATCGGGGTGCGGATGCGCTCGTTGAACAGGAAATGGGCCTGATTGACTGCAATTAAGCGGGCCTCTCTACGCTCCGAAACAGCAAGATCGGCCACGTAAAGCTCCTTAGGAGCGACTTTGGGGCCGCCGTAACTCAGTACATGGTCGAGCAGACAACCCACGTCATCGTAATTATAGACTTTCCCAGTATTGGTCACCATCTGCGCTGAATAGCGGGCGTCCAGTATGGTCATGTTGCAGTAGGGGCAGACATCCACCCCCACCCGCAGCGACCTGGGCGCAGCCAGGGCCGGCTGCAGCATCCCATACCCCAAGGGCAGGGCCAACAGACCTTTGATAAGGGCGCGTCGTTTCATCGGGGGTTCCTCCAGGGGTCAAGGGGGCGGACTGCCGCCCCCCAGCCCCAAGCACTGACAGTTACTTCAGCAGCCCGGCATGCTTGGCTAAAAGGTTTACCAGGTTCATCTCCGGCAGGGGCGCCAGGTCGAGCAGGGTCTGCCAGTCCAGCACCCGGGTGCGGCCCAGATCAGGGATGGTACGGGCAAAGGCCATGGCCGCCTCGGCGTTTTTGAAGGCCGCAATTTTGGCGTCCATCACCACCCAGCCGCGCTTTTCACCCCACAGGTACACCGCCTGGCGGGCCGGAATCAGGTTGACAGCGGCTGGGCCTTTGGCGGGGTCGTAGGCCCCCCGATCGGCGAGGTAGAAGGTGCTGCCCACCCCATCGCGCAGGCCGTAGACCCAGGCGTAGTTCACCATGCAGGCAATGGACTCAAAGTGGTGGGCGTCCTTGCCTTTGTTGGCCTCTTTGAGGGCAATCTGGCTGTAGGTCTGCTCGAAGAACCCAGGGGTAAAGGTACGACCCATCCAGGCCCCAGGGGCCGGGGTCTTGAGGGGCATCTCGCAGAAGTCGCAGGTGCCCTTTTCCCAGGGGATGGTCTTGGCCGCGATGGTCTCGAGGTTGGCCGGCGTGGCGGCCGGTTGCATCGGCTGCTGGTGCATGTGTTTTGCCAGCGCCTGGGTGAGTGCTGCAGAAGCGCCTAAAGCCGCAAGCATCTTTACCACGTCACGACGGTTCTTGTGCATAGTTCACACTGCCTTTTTCAACCACCTGGCCGTTTTCCAAGCGCAGGAAAAGCTCAGCCAGGCGCGCAATTTCTTCTTGCCGATGGGCCGAAAGAATCGCCAGTCCGCCCATAGCGAGGTGGGCCGAGAGCCAGTCCTGCAAGCGGCTCAGGCCCTCGGTGTCCAGGGCCGAGGCCGGTTCGTCCAGAAGCCACAGCGGCGGGTAGCCCATCAGCCCCGCCGCCAGCGCCAGCCGCTGCCGCCAGCCTCCCGATAGCTGGGCCACCGGGCGCTTCAGATAGGTGGCTAAGCCCATGCGCTCGAGGGCCTCGTTCTTATCTGCCGGGCTTGCCCCCTTGAGCCGCCGGGCTGCTTCCAGTACCTCTTTTACCCGCAGGGTGGGTGGAAAGGTCAGGTGCTGAGGGATGTAGGCGCGCACGCTGGCCGCCCCCAGGCTACGGGGGTCGTGCCCAAAGAGCCGCGCTAGGCCGCCGTCGGGCCTGAGCCGCCCAGCCAGCAGGCCCAAGAGGGTGCTCTTGCCGGCCCCGTTGGGGCCCAGGAGGGCCAGGCTGCCCGTTGCCAGGCGTAAATTAACCCCTTCCAGGCGGCCTTTTTTGTAAAGGTCTACCACCTCAACCATACCGCTCCCAACAGGCTTAGAAGGGCCAGACCTAGCCAAGCTGGCGTAATCCCATTGTGGAACCGCGCGGCGGGCCGCGCCTCCGGGTCGGCCAGTGCCAGCAGGCGCAGGCCCGGCACCTTGGCCTCGGCAGCCTCCCAGAGCATCACCCCCGGAGAAAGCGCAAAGAGGCTCAGATCGGGCTGGCGCGCTGCCAGCAGCGCGAAGCTGCTGCTGGGCAGGTGGGGAACCGGCAGGGGCGCGGCGCGGTCGAAGGCATTGCCTTTGAGCGCTACCTTGGCCCTGGGGTCGTCCACGGCCAGGTCGTGGAGGTTGCCCACGAAGGTGTTGCTAGCAGCGCCAAGGGTGTTCCGGTCGGTGTCGCGGGCAAAGAGCAGGGCGGTGCCGTTGCCTTCAAAGCGGTTCTCCTCGAGCTGGCTATCGCGCGAGTCTAGAGACAAGAGCCCGATGGTGTTCCGCTCGAAACGGTTTTTTCGCAGCACCGTCAGCCACTCTTCCTGCAACAAAAGCCCGTAGCGTAAGGGCCCCACTTCCTCGGCAAATAGATTGGCCTCCACCTGGTTTTCTGCGCCGTGCATGATGGCCGAGCCCACCCGGTTGCGGTAGCTCTGGTTGCCCCGCACCTGGGCCTGGTAGGTAAACATCAGGTGCAGACCGTAGCGTTCGGCCTCCTCTACCCGGTTAGCCTCCACCTCGACCCGCTCACCGTATTCCACATAGAGATTGTCCAAAAAACGCTCGATCTGGTTTCTGTGGAGGATCACGTCGTCGCTGCGGTAGGCCTGGAGGCCAGGGGCCTGCCGGGTACCCACCAGGATGCTCTCTTCGATCCGCGCCCGGCTGGACTGCTCCACCCGGATGCCACCCGTGACCCCTTGGGCTCGAAGGCCCCGTACCACACACCCCTCGCATTGGTAGAGAACCACAGCAGCGTCGGGCTCGTAGAAGTCGTCGCCAGGCCCCACATTCCGCACCTCGAGGTGCTCCACCACGATGCCGGGGGCCGAAAGGGTCAGGGCACTCCCCTTGCCGCCCCCATCCAGCACCGCACCGGGGCGGGCGACCAGACGCACCCCAGGGGTTTTGATCTCCCAGGGGCCACGGTACACGCCCGCCTCGAGCACCACGGTCTGGCCGGGGGGCAAAGGCGGTGGAGGAGCGGGTGGATGGAGTATCAGCATAGCCGGACAAAGCCCGGTCTGGAATAGGGGCAGACTGGAAAATTGCTGTGCTTGTGTCGGGGCCTGTAATGAGCTAATAAGGTGCCAAAAACGAGATTCTCTGCTAGTACGCCGTCAACTGATGTCGAGCAGGTTTCCAGTAAATGGCTTTTTGAGCGAACTGCGTCACAGACGTTGCTGACCTGTCCACGAAGCGGGAGCATGACCCGAAAATGATCCGTTGACGCAGCACTAGCCAAGATGGGGCGGCCCCCGGTTAAGCAGGGGAAAGAATGGCTGCACCAGGGGTTTGGCAACCTCGAGCGGTTTTGACTTTTCCCATGCTTGCAGCACCGGCAGGGGTAGCGAAACCAAAGGCACCACTCCGTCGCTGAACCCCCCTATCACACAGAGGGGGCAGTGGTGCTGGTGGGTATGAGTGGGGGAGGGGGTGGGTTGAGAATGGGCAGGCTTCGGGGAGAAGGTACAAATATCCGCACCCGGTAGAAAGCCTACCGGCAAGGCCTGGCTGCGTGGGTCGCGCAGGGCGTACTGGCTCGAGACCAGCAACACCAGCCCCACCAGGAAATAAACCCGGAGAAGGCGGTGAACCTGGGCCGGTGCAGGAGACATATCTCGAGCCAAGTATAATCGGGTTCCCTATAGAGACAAACGTCCCGGTTTATATATCCCCCAGGGGTATGTTATACTGCCCTATGTGCCACCAGCCTTGTGCTGGTGTTTAGGAGATCTTGCTATGAGCCAACTCTACGACGTGGTGATCATCGGGGGTGGCCCCGCCGGCCTGACCGCAGGCATCTATACCGGACGGGCCAACCTGAAAACCCTGATTCTGGAAAAAGGCCTGCCCGGGGGCCAGATTGCCCAGACCGAAGAGGTGGAAAACTACCCTGGTTTCCCCGAACCCATCAGCGGGGCTGAATTATCTGAGCGGATGGTGCAACAGGCCAGACGCTTCGGAGCGGAAATCGTGATGGATGAGGTGCAGACTATAGAGAAAACCCCCCCGGGCTTCGTGGTGAAGGGGTATGAACAAGATTACCGGGCCCGCAGCGTGGTGCTGGCTACCGGGGCTAACCCCAAGAAACTGGGGGTGGCGGGCGAGGAGAAGTTCTATGGTCGGGGCGTGAGCACCTGCGCAACCTGCGATGGGTTCTTTTACCGGGGGAAGGAAGTGGTGGTGGTGGGGGGAGGCGACGCAGCTGTAGAGGAAGGCCTCTTCCTGACCAAATTTGCCTCCAAGGTGACCCTGGTGCACCGCCGGGATACCCTGCGTGCCAATAAGACAGCCCAGACTCGGGCCCTGGCCCACCCCCGGATGCAGTTCATCTGGGATACGGTGGTGGAAGAGGTGCTGGGGGAAGAAAACGTGACCGGGGTGCGGCTCAAGCACCTCAAGACCGGGGAGGTCTACGAGTATCCTACCGATGGGGTGTTTGTGTTTATCGGGCACCAACCGAACACTGGGTTTTTGCAGGGGGTGGTGGAACTCAGGCCGGATGGCTACGTGGCAGTTCACGACGAGATTTTCACCTCGGTGCCGGGCCTGTTTGCGGCGGGGGATGTGGCCGATTCGATCTACCGGCAGCTCTCGACCAGTGTGGGGGCGGGTACCCGGGCCGCCATGATGGTGGAACGCTATCTGGCTGAGCACCCTGCCGAGGTGGTGGGGTAGCTACTTTTGGAGAGGCTTGTATGGAAAGTACCTCATTGGCCCAACCTCGCCCCGGTGTGCAGTTTTTCAACCCGGCCTGGTTTACCTCGGTGATGGGCACGGGAGTAGTGGCGGTGGTTTTGTGGCAATTTGGTCAGCAGGTGGGCTGGCTCAAGCCCCTGGGCTTGCTGGTTTATGTGCTGACCCTGCTCATGCTGCTGGGCTTACTGGTAGTGTGGTCGGTCAAGGCTATTCAGTTTCCCCAAGCAGTGGTCAAAGACCTGCACCACCCCCTACTTTCACAGATGCTGCCTACCTTGCCCATCGCCCTGCTGGTGGTCGCCCTGGCTTCCTGGCAGGTGGGACCGGCTGTGTGGGGTGAGGCCACGGCTACGGTTCTAGCTCAGGTATTGTACCTGGTAGGTGCACCTTCAATTTTTGTAGTGGGGGTGCTGGTGGCTTTTGTGGTCTTTAATCGCCTCGAGCTCCCTCTCGAGCAGGCCAACGGAGCCTGGTTCATCCCGCCGGTCTCGGCCCTCCTGGTTCCTCTGGTGGGTGGCGTGTTGTTGCCCAGCTTTCCCGCTACCTGGCAGAAAGAACTCTGGCTTTGGAACGGCCTGTTCTTGGGGGTAGGGCTCTTACTCTTTATCTTTGTGCTGACCACCTTTTTGCAACGGTTGTATGTGCATGGGCGGCTCAACCCCCACTTCCTGCCCTCCCTCTGGATTGGGCTAGCCCCGGTAGGACTGGCGATTCTGGCTCCCTGGCGATGGCTCGAGGGGGGTGCGGCAGCGGGTCTGATCCCCGAAAGTTGGCTCTCGGCCCTGCCTGTGCTGGGGGTGGTGATGTGGGGTCTGGGTGGCTGGTGGTTTGTGCTGAGCCTGCTGGTGCTGCTGGATACCCTGCGGGTGGAAGAGCGCCGTACCGAGTTCCACTTTGCCCCCGGCTGGTGGGGTTTCGTCTTCCCCCTGGGGGCCTTTACCCTCTCGACCCTGGTGCTGAGCAGGACCTGGGAGTCGGCTATGCTGGCCCTGTTTGCCTGGGTTTTGCTGCTGGCCTTGTTGGGTTTCTGGTTGGTGGTGCTAGCAGGTTCTGCTCGAGCCTGGCTGAGCCTGTCTGCGTTGCAGCCCCCCAACAGATAAGCTGCACGGTTGGATCGCGACGGATGTAGCTTATCTGTGGGAAGCGTGATCGGTGATGGTCTCGCGAAACCCTATACTGACCCCATGTGGGCGGCCTGCTTGTTGTTGGCAACCTTGAACAACAGTGCACTCTTTGCAGGCCATGGCGAAATTGCGGTGGGTCGGGCCTGGGTGGAAGAGCGGCGCCTGGAAGCTCTGATAGTAACTGCTCAGGGGGCCTATACCCTGGGAGACCCGGATACCGACGAGGGTCTTTATGGCCTGGCTCCCATCTCGGATGGGTATGTGGCGGTGGGTTTCAGTGGTGAGCAAGCCCTGCTTTTGTACCTCAACCGCAATGGATCGCTTCGCTCTGCCCAGCGGGCTGGGCCCGGCATTTTGTGGTTTACCGACGGACGCTTTGCCGTGGGGGGGCTGAAGGGGCCGGACTGGGATGTTTGGGTGCTGCACTTGGCCGATGGACAAGGCTACCGTTATCCTGCGCCGGGCGATGCCTATGCCTACGGTGCCTACTTCGCAGATGAAAAATTGCAGGTGGTGGGCCGTACTACCGGGGCTGGTGGCTTCGATGCTTTTTGGTTGCAGCTTTCACCGCAAACTGGAAAAATTGAAGGCTACCAGAGCCACTTTCCCGGCAACGACTACCTGCGCTTTGTGGGGCCTTTGGGGGCGGTGGGGCGAGCCGAAGTGAAAGCAGACTCGGAGGGGTTGTGGCTGTGGCCACAACGCCAACAAGGTGAACTCTGGCGACGACCAGGTTTCGACTACTTTCGCATGTTACGTGACTTTTCCGACTCCCGCCGAGTGCTTGTCGGCGAGGCCGAGGTGGAGGGAGAGCGGCGGGGACTCTGGCTCGAGCAAAAGCTAAACACCATATGGCAAGCCCAGGCTCTGAAGATGGGCCTGGGATCACTGCGCTTTTTAGACGCCCTGCAGGTGCGGGCCTATGGTTTTAGCTATGGGCAAAGCCCCGAGGGGCAGGGCTGGGTGAGTGGGGGGGAGGAGCCAGGGGTAGCCCTTTCCTACCAGGTCGAACCACTCATGCTTAACCCCCTACCCTTGCCCTGGGAAGCAGAGTCCGTTCACCTGGCCTGGCAGCCGCTGGGGGGAATACAATGGACAACGGCAGTGTTTCAGGGTTGTTGAATACTGGGACTTTCGTAGCGGCATCAGACCATGTTGCGACCAAGCTATCCATAACGGCAGGTTATTGCCGCCATAGCCAAACCGCATTTGCCCAAAGGCCGGTCTGAACGATATCATTCCCCAGAGGTGATTCAACTTGCCTATGTCTAAACTTTCGGTGCTCTTGTCCTCAGCGGTTGTGGCTCTGGGCCTGGGGGCCTATCTTTTGACCACGCAGAATGCAGCGGCGCAAGCCAGCCCACTCTATGCTCAGTGCCAGGGTTGCCACCAGCCTACGGGCGCGGGTGTTCCAGGGGTTTTCCCACCGCTTGCAGGTCACGTGCCTGAGATTCTGGAAGCCAAAGGAGGCCGTGAGGTTCTGATACAGATAATGCTGTACGGCCTGCAGGGCCAGATTACCATCAAAGGGGCCAAATACCAGGGGGTCATGCCGGCCTACGCCCAGCTCAAAGACGGTGATATTGCTGCACTGCTCAACCACATCTCCACCCAGTGGGGCAACAAGTTTCCCGCTGGCCAGAAGCCCTTCACCGACGCTGAAGTTAAGGCCCAACGCGCCAAGACCCTCACCGCGGCGCAGGTACTCGAGGCCCGCAACAAACTGGGATTGAAGTAAACCCAAAAAAATACCAGGCTCACCCGAAGGTGAGTCTGGTTCTATTTTTGACGGAGATCAGATCATCTTGCGCAGGATCATGGCAATCTGGCCCTTGCCAATCTCGGTATCGCCCGCTGCAGCCTGGGCTTCCCAGGCACTCAGATACTCTTCCAGTACCACGCTGGCTACTGAATCCATGGCTTTGCGGGTGGCATTGATCTGATCCAGCAAGTCGCTAAACGGGCGACCTTCTTCGGCCATCCGCTGCAATCCCCGCACCTGCCCCTCGATTCGCTTGAAGCGCCGGAGGATGCCTTCCAGGGTTTCGGGGTCGGTGAAGGTGCCCTCCAACTTTGGCCTAACAGGATTCATCCACCCCTCCTTTCACAGGCGCTCCTGCAACCACTCGGGGGTGATCTCGAGGAAAAATCTATTGAGCTGGGTAAAGGTGCCGGTAAGCAGCAAGACCCCCACTGCAATCAGCACAAGGCCCGCCGTAATCTCCACCGCATGCGACAGCCGTGCCGCTCGGCGCAACAAATTGCGTGTCCGGTCGGCAAACAGGGCTACCAGCAAAAAGGGTACGGCCAGTCCCAGAATGTAAGCCAGCAGCAGGTGAACCCCCCCGCCCGCAGCAGTCAGGGTGAGGATGCCCCCCAGAATTGGGCCGATGCAGGGTGTCCAGCCCAGCCCTAGCACGATGCCCAGCACGAAAGCTCCCCAGGGGCGGTCGGTGGGGCCTTGGTAGCGCAGGTTGACTCCCCACTTGGGTTTGAGGCCCAGCATATAAAGTCCCAGAAGAACCATGACCCCACCCCCGATGCGCCCCAGCAGGTCGCGGTACTCGAACAACAGCCCCCCCAGCAGGGTGAAGGGCAGTCCCAGCAGTAGGAAAATGGCCGAGAAACCCGATACAAAGAACAGCGCATTCAGCAGGGGGCGGCCCTGCTGCCCTCCCAGGTAGAGCAAGTAGGTGGGTACCAGGGGCAGCACACAGGGCGACAGGAACGATAGGAAGCCTGCCAGAAAGGCGATGGGGAGGCTAAGGGTCATGACTGGACTCGAGGGCTACCCCAAGACCGGACAGGTCGTGGGCACCTTGGTGTGTTCGGCGTAGGGGATGACAGTGGCTTTGCTGATCTCCTCGCGGGCCCGGGCGGTGGTGCGGAACAGGTCGCGCAGGGACTGGTTCTGGGCCCGGAAGAACGCGTCGAACTGGGGATTGCCCAGGAAGCCTACGGCGTAGGCCTCGTCCTTGGCGGCGTCGTACTCGAGCGCCACCGCCGCCAGGGCGTGGGGGGCCGGCCCCCCTTTGACCTCGCCACCGCGGGCCACATCAAAAGCCGAGAGGTGGGCGCAGCAGGCCATGCGGGGGCCGCGGTTGCCCTCGGGCTTGTAGTAGCCCATGGCCCCCAGGTTGGGGGCGGCGTAGCTGTAGCTGTGGTTGCAGATGCTGGTATAGGCCACGATGCTCCTGCCCTTGCCCACCCCACCGGGCCAGCGGTAGTTCTTGCCGTCGGGCATCTCCACCTCTACCGGGGCCAGTTCGGTATCCAGGTTGACCAGGATGTTGGGTGTGGCGGCAAAGGGGTAGGCGAAGACAAAAGGCTCGTGGGGCTTGAGGCTGCTCAGTTTGAAGGGGTTGCCGGCCTTGTCTACCAACAGCGCTTTTTTAAAGCTGGTAGCACTGGACTGGGCTCGAACGAACTCGAGCATCCCCAAGGGCGAGAGCTTGAGCAGGAGCCCCAGCGAGGTGCCTTTAGCCAATAAGTCAAGAAAGTTGCGACGATCCATGCGAACACCTCAGGGGAGCTTGAGCCAGGGGAAGCGCTTTTGCGTGGTGGGGTCAAGCTCCAGCAAGGCCCGGGCCGGCATCTGCACCTTGGGCAGGGTCTTGGCGTTCATGGGCTCGCTTTCGTCAATGACCCCGTTCTGATAAAGGATGTAGGCCACCACCGCGTATACCTCGTTGTCGCTGAGGGTGCCTGGGGTGGCGAAGGGCATGGCCCGGCGGGTGTAGTCGAAGAGGGTGGTGGCGTACTGCCAGTAGTTCCCGATGGCAAAGTCCACCGCGTCCACCTCCTTGGTGATGGGGAAGGGCTCGGAGACCAGCCGGGTAAAGGCCCCGCCCTCGCCGGTGGTGCCGTGGCAGCTTGCACAGTGGGTGGCGTAGACCTGGGCCCCCTCGTCCACCGTGCCCTGGCCAGGGGGTAGCCCCACCCCGTTGGCCAGGATGGAGGGCCGGATGTTCCACTCCTGCACTTCTTTTTCGTTCAGAGGGGTGCCGATCTGATAGCGCCCCTGGGCCAGTACCAGGGCCGAGAGGGCTAGGGCCAACAATGCCAAATAAAACCACTTGCGCCGCATCACGACTCACCTCCACAGCCACCCCGCCCCACCGCGCCGAGCTGGGCAGGGGCTCCGGCCAGGGTTTTGTCGCCATTAATCACCTTGCCGTCGGCCCCGATTCGCCAGGCCTGGATGGCGTTGTAGTGGTAGCGGTTGTTGCGGGCCCACTTGGCAAAAAACTCTTCCTGGGTGGGCTGGGTGTTGCCTTTTTCGTCCCAGGCCCGGCTCATGATGACCGTCTCACGCCCGTCCCAAACCCAGTTGTACTTGAAGCGCACCACCGAGAGTGGGTCGGTGGCGGGCTCGAGGGAGGCCCGCTTCCAACTCCGCCCCCCATCCAGTGAAACTTCCACCCGGCGAATGCGCCCATGGCCGCTCCAGGCCAATCCGCGCATCTCGTGGAAGCCTCGGCCAATCTGCTGTAAACCTGAGGGATAGGTAATGATGGACTCCGGATCCATCACCCAGGTAAAGGCCCAGATCTTGCCATCAGCCATCACATCGGTGTATTCCGAGGTCTCGTCCTTGCTCATCACCGGGGTGTCGGTTACCTGGATGCGTCGCAGCCACTTGACCTGAATGCTCCCCTCCCACCCCGGCACCACCAGCCGTACTGGGTAGCCCTGCTCGGGCCGGATGGCCTCGCCGTTCTGGGCATAGGCCACCAACACGTCCTCGAGGGCTTTTTCCAGCGGTAGGCTGCGGATATAGGCGGCCGCGTCCTGCCCCTCGGGAATCAGCCAGCGGGCCCCTTCCTTGATGCCTGCCTCCTTGAGCAGAATCGAGAGGGGCACCCCCGTCCAGGAAGAGTTGGAGACCAGGCCCCGGCTGCGGGTGGCGGTCAGGGTCATGTCGGGGGGGTTGCGGTAGCCGTTCTGCCCATTGCCGGCGCACTCGATGAAGTAGGTGCGGGTGACCGAGGGGAAACGCTTGAGGTCTTGCAGAGTGAACATCAGGGGCCGCTCGACCATCCCATGGATCACCAGCCGGTAGTCGGCGGGATTCACGTTAGGCACGCCCCCGTGGTGCCGCTCGAAATGCAGCGAGCTGGGGGTAATGACACCCTCGAGCTTCTCCAACGGGGTAAAGTCGGCGCCGGTGTGGCGGCTGCGCAGGTTGGGCGAGATGTAGCGAATCACGTCCTTTTCGAACTCGCTGCGCTCGCCGTACTCGCGCAGGGTGGTCCCCAGCACCTTCAGGGTATCGGTCGCGCTTGGGGGAATTTTGCTCTGGGCCAGACCCCCGGAGAGCTTTACAAAAGCTCCGGCAGCTGCCCCCTTGCTCAATAGCTGCAACAGTTTACGACGGTTCATCCGGTGTGTTCTCCTAAAGGTGGGGTGGGACATCTCGCCCCACCCCGGTTTCCCAGGCTCAAGCACCTGGGCCAAACATGTCGCCCCACAGACCCCTGGCCCACTCGAAAGCCAGGGCCCCGTTGGGCTTGGAGCGGTTGTTGTCTACGGTGGGTTGCTGCCTGATTTGCCGGGCTGCTTCGTCCCAGTTGTGTTTGTGCGAGACCCAGATGGACTCCTCGCTGTTCACAAAGCTGTAGCAGATGTTGTCGGGCAGCGGGTTGGCAATCTCATCCGTGCGCTTGCCGGCGATGCGCTGGGCGATGTGATCGGCGATGATCTTGCCGTCGTTGTAGGCCACCTGCCCGCTCTTGGGGTAGGGCACATTGCCGATGACATCGCCGATGATGTAGACCCGGTCATCCCGCTCGGAGAGGAAGGTAGGCAGCCGTACATTGGCCCAGCGGTCGCCCAGCCCTGACGTGCGTACGATCTCCCCGGCCTTCATGGGGGGGATGATGTTGGCCAGGTCGAACTTGAATTCGCCCAGGGGGGTTTTGACCTCTTTCTTAGCGTAATCTATGGCCGTAACTTCGGCCTGGGGAATGTACTGGAGGTAGTCCTTGTACAGGTCGTTGAAGGCAGCGGTGAAGCCGGGGCCCTTGGAAATGGGGCCGGGATTGGCATCCAGCACGATCACCTTGCCCTTGATCTGGTTGGTCTTGAGGTAGTAGGCCAGCAGGGCCGCCCGTTCGTAGGGGCCGGGGGGGCAGCGGTAGGGGGGTCTGGGGATGGCCAGCACCAGGTCGCCGCCCTCGAAGTTGTCGAGCTGACGCTTGAGGGCGATGTGTTCCCAGGGCTTGAAGCCCACCGGCATGAACTGTTTGACCTCGCCGTAACCCTGGATGGCCTCGTACATGTAGTCAATGCCGGGAGAGACTACCAGGTAGTTGTAGAAGACCAGGCCGCTGGTGGTGCGCACATAGCGGCCGGCCCGGTTGACCTCGATGGCCCGCTCGTTGATGATGGTAACCCCGGCCTTGGCCACGTTGGCGTAGTCGAAGACGATAAAGTCGAGGTCCTTGACCCCGCCCAGGTACAGGTTGCTCATGGGGCAGGACATGAAGGCGGGGTTTTTCTCGATCAACACCACCTCGATGTTGGGGTTTTTGCGGCGGAGGTGCCGGGCCGTGCTGATACCCCCCCAACCCCCGCCGATGATCACCACGCGGTTGCCCCTGGCCGGCCCCAGCACGCTGCTGGGCTTGCTAAAAAACTCCTGGGCAAAAGCGCTGCTGGCCGCAGCCGCACCCGCTACCGCACCTGCTTTGAGAAGCTTACGACGCGTTACTTTGCTCATGCTTCCTCCCTATAACCCGAGTCACCCCAGAGGCTATTTATCCGTAACTTCCGAGTGCTTGGGTTCAATCTTCAGTTTATCAGATTCTTCCCAAGTCCGCGAAAGCTATACAGGCGGATAGCGCCTATTGCCCAGGGCGATAAGGCTTGCCGCCGACCCCCTCCAGAATCTGGCTCATCACCTGCCGGGCTTCCTGAAGCATGCCCATGGTGGGCTGGCTCTGGGCAACCCCGGGCATGATGCCCATCAGCATGGGCTCGATGGCCCCGACGAGTACACCGCCGGGCATCGGCGCCACAAAGAAGCGGCAAGGTGCTGCAAAACCGCCGGCGGGCTGGGTCATGAACATGTGGTAGGCCCACTCGCTCTTGCAAGGCTGGATACCCACCACACTGCCCATCTTGACCGCGGGCAGCACGTTGAGACCGTTGTTGCCCAGATCGCTTTCGATCAGGAGGGTGAGCTCGTCCACGTTGCCCCCCTCGACCATGTACATCAGGGCGGGCATCATGCCGGAGCTGGGGTCGGGCATCATGGCCGGGGCTACCTTACGGGGCAGGCCCAGGTTGGCAATTACCGCCTTGAGTTTGGCCCCCAGGAGGCGGCTCTTGGTGTTCTTGACCCCCAGCATCCCAAACATCAGATCGGGGTCGAAGGTGCCTACCGTTACCACCCCGGGCCGGGCCGCGTGCACATAGATGGTAGGCGGCAGGATGATGGCGGTCATCACGTTTTCCTGCACGGCAGCCAGCACCCCGGCCTCGGGCTCCAGCACCATCAGCAGATAGTCGGGGAAGTCGGCCTTGAAGTTTTTGACCTGCCCGCCCAGGTTGAGGGTGCGGGCCACCTTGAGCCCCTGGGCATTAACGGCTGCTTCAACCCGGGCTTGGGCATCGGCCACGCTGACCCCGCGCAAGCTGGTTTCCAGCGACTGAGCCAGGGCCGATAGCGATAGAACAAAACCCAACAACAGCGTCCACTTGATCTTCATAAGGCTCCTTCAGGGTCTTTGTATCGGCAGGCCCAGCTCGAGCCAGGCCCGAAAACCCCCATTCAGGTTCTTGACTTCGCGGTAGCCCAGCGCACGCAAATAGGCCGCCGCTACTGCGCTGACATGCCCGGTGCCGCAGTAGACCAGGATGGGCCGATCCTTCTCTTTGGGCAGCTCACCCAGGCGGTCGGGGAGCTGGCTGATGTGAATGTGCACCGAGCCGGGCAGGAAGCCCCTCGAGCGCTCCTCGGTGGTGCGCACGTCCAGGACAAAGGGCTCGAAGACCTCCACAAAATCCTTGGCCTCGGCGGCGTAGAGCAGGTAACTGGCAGGGTTGATTTTCTTTAGGAAGCTCCCCATCTGCAGCAATGCTCCAGGGGTCATTTCCTGGGCCAGGCCCAGGCTACCCAGCAGCACCAATAGTATCCAACCCCTACGCATAGGCGCCTCCTCTAGCGGGTAAAGCCCGGCATTTCGGTGAACTTGTTCTTGCCCTTGGTGGCCTCGGCCAGCATATAGATGGAGAGCGCGATATAGGGCTCCGAGTAAAACTCGGGTGCGGCGATGCCGACCGACTCGTAGCAGAAGGCAATGCGGTCTTGTAGGGTGTAGAGCTTGTCGGCCTCGAAGCGGTAGGCCGGCCACTCGTTGGATAGACCCTGGCGCGGGCTGCGCACCGGCGAAAGGCGTACCTTACCCCCGGCGTAGCTATCGTGGCAGATGGCGCAGTTCATATCGCGGTCAGCGGCTCGGTGGTACCACAATTCGCGTCCCAGGTTGTACAGGGCGATTTCCTGGGAGGTTCTGGGCACCACGTTGATGGGCATCTCGCTAGACTTGGAGGCCACGTATGCAGAAAGGGCCTTTACATCATCGCGCTTGATCTGCTCGAGGCGGAAGCCTTGCAGGCGCACCATGCAACTAGCGATACGGGTCTCGAGGTCTTCCACCCGCCGGGTATCGGCAAAGTAGCGTGGCAGTTGGGTCAGGGCTCCTTCGAGCTTCCCCGGCCCCAGGCCAAAATCACAGCCCTCGAGGGAGACATTTCGCGGCCCCCGCTTCTGGGCAAAGAGCTCCTCACCCTGGGCGGCATACAGCTCACCGGGCAGAATCCCGGCGGTCTGGCGGAACAGCTCCCGCTGCCGCTCGGCTTCCTTGTAGGGGTCTACTTCTGGCTGCTGGGTTAGCGCGATACTCAGGCCCAACCCCAGCGCCAACAAAAATCCAATCCACAAGCTGCGGTCACGCATGGCATCACCTCTGGACATTGACCGGTGAAGCCCGGTCGAGCAGGAATGCGGTCACGTGGGCGGTTTCTTCCGGGGTAAGGATGCCGTGGTGGCCGGCCCGGTACATCAGCGAGCAGGGCATGGTAGCCCAGGCGTTGAAGATCTTGTCGTAGGTGTATTTGACCACCGCTTCGCTGGTTCCCCGCTGCCCATATCCCACCAGCCCTGGCCCCATGTTCCCTGCCCCAGCCTCCTTGGGATCGCCGGTATGACAGGCGTAACAGTTGCCCTTGCGGACGTTGATAAACAGAGCCTCACCCTGCTTCCAGTCGCCCAACAGCTTGCCATTGGCCGGGTACTTGATCAGGGCCCGCTGGCGCTCGAGAAAGGCCCCTACCAGCTCGGGAGGGAGCTTGTCGCGGTACTGCGAGCACAAGGCCTGATCGGGGTCTTGCTTCATGGTTTCAGCAAACTTGCTACCACCGCTCTGGATGGCCTGCTGCACCCGCTGCTGAAAGGGGCTTGGCTGAGAAAGGCTAAGCCCCGCCAGCAGCATGGCTAAAAGTCCGAACATATACCTCTTCTTCACTTCCTGTCCTCCTTAGGGTTATCCGGGCAGTACATAGCGTTGGTCCAGCACCCGCATGCTGGGGCGCGGGGGGATGTGGACGGTCTTGACCTGCCTGAGGTACTCGGCGATCAGGTCGTAGATGGGCCGGGGGGTGTATTTTTCCACCAGGGTGCCGCTGCGTTGCAAGCGTCCGCCAAAGGAGGCCAGGGTGTACTCCCGGTTGGAGTCGAGACGGCGGCCCTGGATGGCCACGTTGCGGATGCGCTGGCCGGTGGGGGCGTTCACCGCCAGCTCGTAAGTCAGCCCATAGACCCGGCTCATATCGCCGCCCTGCTGGTAGAAGGGGTCGGGGTTGAAGGTGTTGGCGGCCACGTCCTCCAGTACGGCCTGCAGGCGGTCGCCCTTGAGCTTGAAGACATAGACCTCGGGATAGGTGAAGCCGGTGTAGGCCAGAATTCGGTCCATGGTGATGGGCTGGCCCGGCAGGATGGCCGTACCCCAGCGGGTACCGGTGCTGAAGGCCACCTCCACCTCGGGGTAGGCCGCCCGAACCGCCCGCCCGGCCAGCTCGTCCAGGGTGGAGTAGGTGGAGTCGCGCTTGTACAGCAGGGTCTCGGTGGTGCCCAGCACCTGGTCGAGGTAGGCCAGGTGGGGCGCATAGGCCTCGCGGATGAAGGCCTCGAGCCCGGCATCGGGCTTGATCAGGTTGGTAGCCACTGGCAGCGTCTTGGCTCGTAGGTCGGCAATTCCGCCTTTCTTCATCTGCAAGTCCACCCGTACCACGGCCTTGCCCGCCGAACCCCCGGCTACCAGCCAGGTGTTGCCCACCCGGATGGGGGTGGGGGTGAAGTCGTGGGTGTGACCGGTGAGAATCAGATCCAGGCCCTTGATGCGCCCAGCCAGGGCCAGATCCAGCGGCACGCCGTTGTGGGAGAGCATCACCACCGCGTCCACGCCCTTGCCCCGCAGCTCGTCCACGTACTTCTGCAATTCGTTCTCCCGTACCCCAAAGGAGAGCCCTTCGGAAAACTCTTCTGGGTGTGAAACCTTTACATAGGGGAAGGTCGAACCGATCAGACCCAGGGTGTAGCCCCCAATCTCGTGGATGGCATAGGGCGGGTAGATGGGGTCGCCAAAAAGGTCATCCACGATGTTGAAGCTGATGATCTGAGCCTTCAAGGCCTCGACCAGCTCCTCCACCCGCGCGCGGCCCAGGGTGTACTCCCAGTGGAAGACCATGTGGTCGAAGCCCACCCGGTTCATCC
>JBBIUP010000044.1:0-19945 GCA_037440185.1 Meiothermus sp.
GCTCAGCACTGTAAATAGGGGCTCGATCCACCAGTTATCCTGCCGATCTGTTAACCGTTTTTCTGTACCCGTCACAGGTTTCGTGCTCATTTCCCCTAGACTATACCTGCTTTAGGGTAGGTATGGAAACTAAAGAGGCACACATTGGCCTTCGGGGAGGACTGGTGTAATTAATAACATTTATTCCAATCTACCCACTAGAAATCGCATCTATTTTGCGTCCGGGACAAGTTTTTGATGCATTGATTGACACCTCCCCCCCTGAGGTCCATAATGATGGGCTGTTTAGGCGACCCCTGGGTGGCCGTCTAGCAGGGGCTGCGGACAAGGCATCTGTGCTTGAAAGCCGCAAGCTTTTGGAGGAATCGAGGTTGGAACTATTTGGTTTTGGCCCGCACCTGATGATTGACGGCTACCATGCGAACGCTGAGAAGCTAGGCGACTTCGAACTTGTGCGGCAAGTTTTGGAGGAACTGCCGGAAGAAATGGAGATGACCAAGGTGCTGCCACCCATCGTGCAGCGCTACGCTGCTCAACCAGGTCACGCAGAAGGGGTAACCGGTGTGGTGCTTATTGCCGAGAGCCACATCGCCATCCATACCTTTCCCAGCCAGCGTTTTATCAGCGTGGACATCTTCTCCTGTAAAGAATTTGATCTGGGTAGAGCCCTCAAAAGCGTGGTGGAGCGCTTCGAAATCGGGCGCTACGAGACCTATCTGATTAACCGGGGCAAGGAATATCCCAAAGACATCGAACTTGCTCGGCAGATCGTGGCGGGTGAACGGGAATATCTGGAAGCCCGAATTGGGTAGCGGCCAAGCTTTGCCATAGTAAGTTTTTCAAGCCGATCCGACCTGTGCCCGATATGTAGGCTTATGGGTGCAGTGCCCGCATGCCTGCGGAGCTGGATGCAGTGGAGTTACTTGGTGGTAAGTCCCAGGCGGGTAAGCTGAGGCCGGGAGAAACCCTGGTTTTGGCTTGGAGTGAGTATGGGAACAGTCATTTTGGTGGGCGGGGCCTTACGCCCCGACAACAAGACGGTTTTTGAGAAAATCCGGGCGCACTGTGGGCCGCGGATCGGCCTCTTCAGCACGGCCAGCGGCAACCCGGCCAAGAGTTGGGAGGCCAACGCGGCGATGTTCAAGGCCCAGGGCTTCGACCCGCAGCACATTGACATCACAACCCAAAACGCAGCAACTCAGGCCCATGACCCTCAGGTTTTGGCCCAGATTGCAAGTTGCACGGGCTTCTACCTTGGCGGCGGCGACCAGCGCAACCTGACCCAGGCCCTGCTGGGCACACCCGCACTGGAAGCGTTGCGGCGGAGGTTCGCGGAAAGGGCTGGGGTCTCCGGCAGCAGTGCTGGAACCGCCGTCATGGCCGACCCGATGATTTCAGGTGGCAAAAGCCTGGATACCTGGCTGGGCGGGGGCGAACCCCTGGCAATGGAGCCGGGGTTTGGCTTTGTGAAAAACCTGCAAGTGGATCAGTACTTTTTGGCCTGGGGGCGCTTCGGGCGGCTGGTCAAGGCGATGGAGTGGGCCGGGGTATCGCTGGGTGTTGGTGTAGACGAGAACACTGCGCTGATAGTACCAGAACAGGGGGCCTGGGAAGTGGTGGGGACAAGTCACGTGGTTTTTGTAGAGCGCACCCCCATAGGCCTACAAATCAGCCTGCTGGCCCAGGGAGACCGCTTCAATCCAACGCAGCAAACCTTTCTGATTCACCCCCAGCGAAGGCCCATCGGCGAACCCGACCCGGAGGTTAAAAATATTGCCAGCACCGACATATTTGGCTCCCGTGCCCTTACCTCCGTGCTTATACAGTTGATAGAGAGCGCCGAGCCATTGGCGGTCGGGCTTTCATTCGGGGCTATTGCGGAAGCAGCCTTTAGCGCCAAAGGTATCCGGGCTCGCTTCTTCAAAACCTCATCTACCCAGGGTTACTACGGCAACTTCGCCCCCGGTGACCGCTATAGCGTGCTGCGGGTGGGGGTGCAACTCGAAGCAATCCGCATACGGGTTGAGGTCGAGTCCGGAGCGGAAGGCTGAAAGTTCATAGCGAAAGTTTTCTTGCTATCTGCTCACTACAGCGAGTTGGGTTGACCAGCCCAGCCCAGCCGCGCCGAAACTGCGTCGGCAGCCCGTCGAACCCTGGCCCCCAGTGCTTCTAAACGTTCGTTGGGAACCCGACTGGCAGGGGCCGAGAGTGACATCGAGGCCACCACCTTGCTCCGGTTGTCGTGGATAGGGGTAGCAATGCAGCGTACCCCATCCTCGCGCTCTTCATCGTCCATCACGTAGCGGCGTTGGCGGGCTTCTTGTAGGGTCTCGAGGAAGCGATCCAGTGTGGTGATGGTCTTGGCGGTGTAGGGTTTGAAAGGTTCTGCTCCCACAATCCGGCGAACTTCTGGCTCGGAGTGTTCCAAGAGCAGGGCTTTACCCACCCCCGTGCAGTAGATGGGGGCCCTGGCCCCAATGCGGGTAAACATACGGATGAGCTGGCGGCCCTCGACCTGGGCGATATAGACCACCTCGTTGCCATCTAGCACGGCCAGGTTGACGGTTTCGTTGAGTTCGTCTACCAGTTTTTCCATCTCTGGCATCGCTGCATCAATCAGCCCCCCCCGCGTCAGGAAAGCCGACCCTACCTGATAGGCCCGTAGGCCCACTTTCCAGAGGCCCTTGGCCTCGTCCCAGTCGGCAAAACCTCGGCGGCGCAGGGTTTCTAAGAGCCGGTAAGCGGTGCTGGGCGAAAGCTCGGTCTTGCGAGCCAACTCGGATAATGAGAGGGTCTCGGCTTCGGAGAGGACTTCCAGCAGGTGTAGACCCCGCTCCAAGGTTCGTACCTCGCCTACTTCTGTAGAGCGGCTGCGCCCTGGGCGACGCTTGGTTTCCATGATTCAAGGCTAAACCAGCTCGAGATATTTTTCAATAGATGCAAAATAATCTCATTGGTTGACAAACTCATTTTCGAGGGGCTAGGCTTTGGCATAGCAAGGGGGCAAGCAGCCCTGCTCCCAATTCACTCTTACCAGGAGACCCCTATGAGCGAGATGCCCCACGGTGTGCAGATTACTGGCCCCAAACTACCCGCTTCCGATACGGTGCTTACCCCCGAAGCCCTGGCCTTTCTGGCCGGACTCCAACGTGAATTTAATGCGGTTCGTAAAGGTTTGTTGCAACGCCGTACTGAAATTGCTAAACGCATCGAAGCAGGTGAGAAACCGGGCTTTCTATCTCATACCCGCTTCGTGCGCGAGGGGGACTGGAAAGTGGCTCCTGCTCCTGCCGACCTCAACGACCGTCGCACCGAAATCACCGGACCCACCGAGCGCAAAATGATGATTAATGCTCTCAACTCCGGGGCTAAGGTCTTCATGGCCGACTGCGAAGACTCGCTCTCACCCACCTGGGAAAACGTGGTGCAAGGACAGCAAAACCTGATGGATGCGGTACGCCGCAGCATCCGCCTCAGCACGCCCGAAAAGGAATATCAGCTAAACGAGAAAATCGCTACGCTGTTGGTACGTCCCCGTGGCTGGCACTTGAACGAACGACACGTGCTGGTGGATGGCGAGCCGATGTCGGGAAGCCTTTTCGACTTCGGGTTGTACTTTTTCCACAACGTCCATGAGCTCCTAAAACGTGGCAGTGGTCCTTACTTCTACCTGCCCAAGACCGAAAATCATCTAGAGGCCCGCTTGTGGAACGACGTCTTCAAGTTCGCGCAGAGCTACCTGGGGATTCCCCAGGGCACCATTCGGGCCACGGTGCTCATCGAGACCATCCTGGCCGCCTTCGAGATGGAAGAAATCCTCTTCGAGCTACGCGACCATGCGGCGGGGCTCAACGCGGGGCGCTGGGACTACATCTTTAGCTGCATCAAGAAATTCGCCACGCAGGAGGTGCTCTTCCCCGACCGCTCGCAGGTGACCATGACGGTGCCCTTCATGCGGGCCTACACCGAGCTGCTGGTGCGTACCTGCCACAAGCGCGGGGCACACGCCATTGGTGGGATGTCGGCCTTCATTCCCAGCCGCAAAGACCCCGAAGTGAATGCCAAGGCCATTGATCAGGTAACCAAGGACAAAGAGCGCGAATCCGGCGACGGCTTTGATGGCACTTGGGTGGCTCACCCCGACCTAGTGCCGGTGGCCCTGGCGGTATTTGACCGGGTGTTGGGGGATAAACCCAACCAGAAAGACCGCCTGCGCGAGGATGTGGATGGCACGATTAAAGCTGAGCAATTAATTGATTTCAAGGTGCCCGGCGGCAAGATCACCGAGGCAGGCATCCGCAACAACATCAGCGTGGAGTTGCAGTACATGGCGGCCTGGATGGGCGGTTCGGGCGCGGTGGCCATCTTCAACCTGATGGAGGATGCAGCCACCGCCGAGATTTCACGCTCGCAACTGTGGCAGTGGCTTAAAAAGGGTGCGAAGTTGGAGGATGGGCGTTCCTTCACCCGGGAACTGTATGCACAGCTTAAGCAGGAGGAGATGACAAAGTTAGCGGGCTTGAAGAACCTGGAAGTGGCTGCACAACTCCTGGACGAACTGGTGTTGCAACCAGACTTTAAGGAGTTCCTGACCCTGAGCGCCTACGAGCGGCTGGATTGAAACCCCACCGATTATCGAAAAAGGTAGGGGCGCACAACTATGCGCCCCTACGTCCTCTTACCCGATGAGAAGCCTGGAGATTGCGGGATTCTTTCCGAGAACTACTCTAAGCGGCTTTGGTTTTTGCCTTTGACTTGGTGCCGCTCTCGACCAGTGGAGGCTCTTCCAGGCCCCGCTCAGCGCTGCGGATACGGGCCAGCGGGGTCAGGCGCTGGACTTCCAAAACCCGCTTGTAGCGCTTGGTTTTGGTTTCTTTGTCTTCCCAAACTTCGGTCTTGAGCGCGCCTTCCAGCAGCACTGGTGAGCCCTTCTTAAGGTTGGCAAACTGCACTGCTAGGTCGCGCCAGGCTTCCAACTCGATATAGTGGCTCCTGGCCTGCCCAACCGAAGCATCCCAGCTCGAGAAGCCCAGGTTGGCCTTGGCTACCGGGGTTTTGAGCGAGGTCTGACGAATCTCGGGATCGGCGGTCAGGCCACCGGACAGGATTATCCGGTTCTCGGCTCCGTACAGTACCGGCCCTTTTTCCTCGCGAATGTCGGGATTTTCCAGCGTGAAAAGTTCCTCGCCCACAATGCGTAAGCGCGAACCCTTCACACCGTCTACTTCCCAGGACTCGTAGACCAAGCGACCAATGGCCTGATAAGCCTGCCCGTCTACCAATTGATCGGCCCAATTCTCGGCCATTTTGCCATAGAAGGTGAAGTCGGCGCGGAAGAAGAGGTGATTTTCGCCCACGGCCCGCTTGCCGATGAGGGACACCTCGAGCAAGGGCGTGCCTTTGGGGGTGTAGCGAAGTTCGTGTTTGCTGAGGACACCGCTAATGAGGACTAGGTTGGTGGACATGTTTTTCTCCTTGTGTGTTACGGTTAGAAAAGATAGGGCTTGGTGTGTAAGTCTTAGGTCTTAGGAAGTGGTCGGCTGCCAGCTAGCGGAAAGAGCACTGACTATCTGCTATTAGCCATTGGCCTCGCTACGCAGCTTCTTTCAGCTTGCGCTGTTCGTACAGGTACGCCACCCCTTGGCGGGCTTGCAGCCGGGTGAAGGCGCTGGGTTCACCAGGCTGCTCAAAGCCCAGCGCTTGGTAGTCGGTAGGCTTGAGGTATTTGAAGGCGAAACCTGCATAGCGCTGGTCGGCTTCGCTGTGCTGGGCGACCGGCTCGTCTTGGGTGGCTTTCAGGTCGTCTACAAAGGCCTCGAGCTTCTGGAACGATTGCTCCGCCTCGGCCTCGCTCATGCGCCCCAAGGTGCGCAGGATTTGGTAGTAGTGCTCCACCGAATCGCCTAGGATGTAGTGATTCTCGATGGCCTGGTTCAAAAGCAGGGCAAACCTGGCGCGGGTCTGAAGGTTTTCTTCCACCGGTACCTCTGGGGAGGCAATTACCTCGCCCACATCGTTGGTGATAACAAAGCCCTGCACCCGCTCACTGATGGTTCGGGTGGTTTCGCGGTTGCGAACGCCCCGCAAAACCTGGACGGTTTCGGGTGCATCGCGCAACTCGATGCGGCTGGTGGAAAAACCGTCTTTGCCCTTGCTTACCGTCACGGTAAGCAGGAAGGGTACACCGCTCAGATCACCCCCGGCGGCTTGTTGCAGTTGGCGCAGGTAGCTGTCGGCCCGCTCCACTCCCAACCGACCCTTGATATCGAGCTGGTAGACCCCCACGCTGGGCACACCTACCACCTTGAAACTGAGGGTTCCGATGGGGCGGCAGGCCGGAGCCGCGAGCTTGTCGCCTTGTTTGGTGGGTTGAGCAAAGGGGCAGCCGCGAAGGGCGCAGTCGCGGGCTTTGAGGCTGCCATCGGCCTGGACTTCCTGGCCCACTATGCCATCCCCCCGGCAGATCAGCCCCGAGCGGGCGTAGCGCTTGTAGAAGGCATCCCAGGTGGCCTGGCTGCGGTTGTCGGGTAGGTAGATGGGCACCTGTTGGGGCCGCTCACCATAGAGAGCCTGTACGGGCTCGGCTCCCTCGACGATGCGGAAATAGTCCAGCGCGACTGGCTTTTCGAAGCTGTGACCACCGCGTACCACGGTCTCCTTAAGGCCGATCTTGAATTTCCCGATGCGAACATAGCGGGTACGGGTTTGCAGTCCTTGGATCATGTCTGTTTCGCTCCTTTGCTGGTGTGCTGTGTTTCGGTCAGGATGATGGTTTTTAGTGCTCCGGTCAGTTGGTTTTCGATATGGATTTGATTTGTGGTGGAGCGGCTTGTTTCGGGGTCTTCCGCGTATACCGATCTCTTTGTTGCCAGACCACTAGGCTGCTCTCCGGCTTCCTGCGGTGCTTCCCAGCCAGATCACAAAGTCGGCCAGGAGTTGCTGGGCTTCCTTCCAGGGGATGGTTGCGGCGGCTTCCTCGCTCGGGTAGTCTTCGAGATGCTCGGCGTACTCGCCCACATGCAGACTCAGATTGGGAACGCCCGAAACTTTGAGGGCTTCCAGGGCTTCTGCACGGCTAACGCTGTAGAGTTTGCGCCCGCGCCGCTCGAGCAGCAAGATGGGGTGCTCGCCTTGGGTCAGCAAGGGCTTGACTGAGGGGTGGGCAGCCCAGATCAAATAGGCCCAGGAGTTGGCGGTACCGCTCTCGAGACCGTCGTCGTACATCAGCTTATCGCTTTCGGATTCCCAGTAGAACACCACTTTGGGGGCATCGCCAGCATAACCAAAGATGGTTTCTAGATGGGGGTGCAGGGGGAGCTCGAGCTTTTTCATCATCCACTTCCGTTTCGGTCTGCGCCACAGGGGCGCTTTGCTTGGGGTCGTCTGTTTCGGGCGGCTCGTTCGTGGTGCGTTACGGTCAGTTCTTCAGTTCATCTACGTTTTGTTCCTTCCCCCGTTTGGTTTGTACCAACTCGGATGAATTCAGAATATAACATAACCAGCTTTTTGTCTAGCCATTTCAACCATTCTGTTAATATATTCGTCCTAGTGCGGATTCTGCAATTTTCTACAAACAACCAACTCGGCTCAAATAAGGCCTCTTGAATCACTTGCAAAAAGTAGTATTATGTTTTTATCAGAATCATGGGCCTTGTTCAAATGCCAGAAACGGAGACTGTGGATGCCACGCCGAACCAAACCACACACCCTCGGCCCAGAAACCCAAATTGGGGATTGGGTCGTGCTAAACCCGCCCGAACCTCTGGACTCACCACCACCTGCCATCGCTTTTTTCCTTCAACACGCCAACCGCAGCGAGTTGTCCGTGGCCTATAAAGCCCTGGTGGGCCTGCTGGCTGGGGGTGAAGTGGGACTGGACAGTCAAGAAGTCAGGGTTGCCAGGGAAATGTACCTGGCTCTGCAACGCGAACTGGATCGCCAACTGCATAGCGCAATCTTTCCCCATGGCGGGGAGTCGCCGTTGCCATTTTGAAAGCGGCAGTGACCCAAGAGAGGGTCTGGACCGAGTGCGATGGAAAGATTGCTGGTTGATCGTCCCCCAAACCTCTGTTCACTAGATTTTCGCGGAGACCCCTTATGAAACGTGTAATCATCGAACTCGAGAACCTTCCCAAGCGCTCCATCACCCCGGTGAGTGGAGAGCGGCTCGAGCTGGCTGTCCGCAAGTATGCCAGCTATTTACAAGGAACCAAGCCTGTGCGGGTTTTTGTACAAGAATACGATGCCCGACTCTCCTCCAAGTTCCGCTATACCCCAGCCCCCCAACTTCTGGAGGTTTTGCTCAAAGAACTCAGGGCAAACCATCGACCTAGCATTGAAACGGTAGGCGTTAAGGATGAGTAACGACCTTACAAAGTGCTGCAACCTGCTACCCTCCATATGGCTGGGAGGCAGGGTTTTGGCGTAACCAAACGCGTAATTGGGCAATAGTTTTTTTGCGATAAGAAAGGGGGTTTTTCGTAGTACAATCCAATACTAAATGAGAGAACTCCCCGGTTTGATCAAGGTGGACCTCGCCGAGTTTTTCAAGCGGCTATTGCGCTACAGTTGGGTGCTAATTCTGCTGGCTATTGTGGCAACGGTTGCGGGGTATTTTATTTCGCGCCTGCAAACCCCTGTATACCAGGCCACTGCCCGGTTGCTAGCAGCCCAACCTACTGCCTTTTCTGGAACGGGCATCAACAGTGTGCCCACGGCCAGCCCTCTCGATAGCCAGGCCTACCGGGAGGCGGCTCTGAGCAGCCAGGTGCTCAAGGATACTCTCAACAGTCCGCAAAATCAGCGTACCCTCGAGGAATTCCGCCGCAAACTGCGGGTTCGCACGGTGGATGGGCGGCAATCCGGTATCATCGTGCTCAATGTGCGCGATAGCAGTCCCGCCAAGGCTGCCCAACTCGCCAACGAATGGGCTGATGCCCTGAGGCGCTGGGATGACCAGCGGGTGCGGGGCAGCTTTAGCCGCTACCGCCTATCGCTCGAAACGCAATTGCGCTCGGTTCAAACCGATCTGGCTAGAGGTAACAATACCCCCGAACGCATTGAAGGATTGCGTAGTCTGCAGGGCAGTCTGCTCCGTGACCTTGATCTAGTGCGGGCCTTGGAACAGGGAGCTACAGGGCAACTGAGCCTGCTGGATGTGGCCGAAACGCCGATTCGCCCCATTGCACCACGTTCCTTGCTTAATGCGCTACTGGCTGGGGTGCTTACCATGACCTTCGGTATCCTGTTTATGTTGTTGCGCGAAGTCTCTGTGCGTACTATACGCAGCAGCGAAGATGCAACGGAATTGACCGGGTTACAGGTGCTAGGGGAGTTTCCCAAGCTGGCTAGTGCCAGTCGCGACCTGCCGCGTGAGGCTGCTAGCTACCTGCGTACCTATGTCAACCGGGGCCTGATGGATGAAGCTGAGCCTAAAATTATCGCCGTCACCAGCCCCGAAGCCAAAGAAGGCAAAAGCAGCGTTTCTATTGCACTGGCGCGGGCCTATGCCCGCACCGGCAAGCGTACCTTGCTGATTGATCTCGACTTACATCGTCCCATTCTGCACAGTGAATTCGATATCAAAAGCGGCCCTGATGTGATCACGGTGTTACGTGACCCGCTTTTTGGTATGGCCACCCACCAACTCGAGCGCGGGCTTTCCCTGCTGCCCTGCTTGCAATCTGTTGAAGACCCTTCGGGCTTGCTTTCGCAGCAGTTCCGGCCATTCTTGCGCCGCCTGCGCGAATCGGGTGAGTGGGATACCATCATTATTGACACGCCCCCTGTGCTTGCCGTCACCGACACGCTGGTAATTGCACCGCAGGTTTCAGGCATGGTGGTGGTGGTAAATACAGGTAGTACCAACCGACGCAGCCTGGTGGTGGCGGTAGACAACCTGACCCGCATCGGGGCCAAGGTGCTGGGACTAGCTGTCAATCAATTGCGTACAGGGGAGGGCATGTTGGTTTCCTCGAAAGGTTACGGCAGCTATGGTAGCTACGCAAACCGTCCCCGCCCGGTTCCTTCAGCCTCCTTAACCGAGACCCAAGAACAAGACCCGCTGCGTACCCAGTGGTAATTGTCAACCACTATCACGCTTGCCACAATTACTCTGCCCTCCGGCGGAGTGTTTTATCCTGCACAGGCTCTTATCATATGCAGTATGAACGAGGCGAAAGGCATACCTGGCCCAATACCATACTTGTGTGACCTAGAGCGGTTCTCGGAAAGAACCCAGCAATCCTCGAAAGTCAAAAAACTGTGCCGAACTCGTTTTTTGCCGCTAGGACTAGCGGCAAAAATAGAGGGAACCGCGATATATTCGGCTCCAGCTGGGGTTCATCTACCTATCCGTGGTCAGGGAGTATTCATCTGACAGATACGGGGCTGGCATCTGGGTCACAGCCTCGAGCAAGCTCTCACCCTCACCGCACTACAAAAAGCCCTGCTCAACCTCGAAACCTTCATCGAAAGTATCTACAACAACAAGCGCATTCATTCCTCACTGGGCTATCTCACCCCGGCTGAGTTTGAAGCAGGCTGGCGCTCCAAGGAGGAGGCTGACTAAGATATGCTGGTGGCTGGTCTCAACTTAGGGGCGCAGTACATAGGTTCTCCTCCATAAGGAGGAAGCTGGCTGCTTTTTCTATGTTTCTTGGTTAGTGTTTTCCCCTGACCAAGTCTAAAGATATACCCATGCGATTCATTGTTTGGTTTCGTTATCCTGCTCGTTCTCTTTCTGCTTGGCCGCCCAGCGGAGGATTGTGGGCATGGTCAGCCAGTAAAAGGCCCCTGCCAGCAACCCCAGCGGCAGGCCCGCCAGCAGCGACTGCCAGAAGCCAATCTGCTGGATTTGCGCGACGATGCTAAAAATCCAGACGATGGCCACCACCATCGCCACTTCCTGCCACTGCACCCTCATTGCTGGGCCTCTAACAAGTCGGCCAGGTACACCAGCGCCATCTTGTAAGACATCGGCCCGAAGCCCGAGACCAGCCCCTTGGCCGCTGCTGCTGTAACCGAGTGCCGACGGTACTCTTCGCGGGCGTGGATATTGGAGAGATGCACCTCGACTA
This sequence comes from Meiothermus sp., assembly GCA_037440185.1. Lineage (GTDB taxonomy): Bacteria > Deinococcota > Deinococci > Deinococcales > Thermaceae > Meiothermus. The sequence goes on from JBBIUP010000044.1 coordinate 11,079, forward strand.
CCGGCAACGTCTGTGCCCGCACCGCGTCCAACACTGCAATGGCGTAGTGCGTGAGGGCCGCCGGGTTGAGCACAATGCCACGAAAACCCTCATCCCTGGCCTGCTGAAGCCACTCCACGATCTGCCCCTCGAAATTAGACTGCCGACAGACCACGCCAAAACCCAACTCCGCGCCCCAGGCCTCGCAGAGTTCTTCCAGCTCTTCCAGGGTGGTTTTTCCGTACACTTCTGGTTCGCGCTTGCCCAGCAGGTTCAGGTTGGGGCCGTTCAATACCAGGATCATTTGACTCTATGCTAAGGGAGCAGTATCTCTATGAGCAATCAAAAGGGCTCAGGCTACTGCCAAGCCACACTCCCTCGCTCAGGTTACGGCTTTACCGGAATCGCGTAAGCGACCTATCTGGCACTGCTATACTCCCAGTATGCGCGAACGAATCTTGGGTCGTATCCACCGCGCCCTCGAGCACCGCCCCAAAATCGCCCTCCCAAAGCCGCTGGCCCTGCCGACGCTGCCGCCGGAGGAGGCCCTGGCCCTCTTCACCGAGCGCCTCAGCGGCAACGGCGGCGAGGTGGTGCGGCTGGAAAGCCTGGACGCCGCGCGGGAGTGGCTGGGCTACTTCGCCCAGACCTTCGTGGGGGTCGCGGTGAGCGGGATGGTGCCGCCCGCGCTCCACCCCAGACTGCCCACCATGCCCCCGGAGGAGGCCCCGCTGGGTATCTCCTGGGCTGTGGGCGCGGTAGCCGAGACCGGTACGGTGCTTCTCAGCAGCCAGGAGGGCCGCCGCACCCAGCTTTTACCGCCGTCGCATCTGGTGTTCGTACCACAGGAGAAGATATACGCCACCTTGTTTGAAGCCCTAAACGCCTTACAACCCGACCTCTCCTCGGACGATCCCCTATCGGGACAGCCTGCGCCTGTGCACCCCTCGGCCATCGGACTGCACTCCGGCCCTAGCAAGTCCGCCGACATCGGCCAGATCATGGTCAAGGGGGTGCATGGGCCAGGGCGGCTGGTGGTGGCGGTGTTGCGAGCGTGATGCCAGGTTTTAGGAATCCCCGAGGAGCACCTCGCCTAGCTGGGCCAGGCTGCCCACCGCCCGGCCCGTGGGCAGATGGCGCACCACCACCGAGGTGGGCTCTTCAGGGGCCCTGTCTACTTCGGCCACCGAGAACAGCTCCCCATCCACTTCCACCGTGACCTCGTGGGTTCCGCAGATCTCCACCACGCGGAAGCATCCCAGGCGGAGCCATTCATCCCCCAGCACGCGGCGCAATTCCTCATAGGCCATGGTTTTGAACCAGGCTTCCCCGGCTTGCAGGGTCTCGGCTCGGTAGGCGGCAATGGCCGCATCCCGCAGGCGTTGTTCTTTGTTGGCAAGATTCATACTCTAAGCACAGGTTTAATACCATTACGTCAAGGGATTGCAAGTTACGAAATGAAATTGGCGATGCCTTCGGTTGTTGATTTCCCACCGACAGTGATCTCCAGGGGCCAGAAAAAAAGGTTTTTTCCTAATACCAATCTGCTTTACATAATCTGCGGCCAAATCCGACTAGACTTGAGCCATGACCAAGGCCCGAACCCTCGGAGAGCTCAAGCGCACCTACCCCTTGGAGAAGCTCCGCCGCAGCGTCAAGGACGAGGCCCGGGAGAACCTGATCGGCAAGCTCCGCTCGGGCGAGAAGCTCTTCCCCGGCATCCAGAGCTACGACGACTCGGTGATCCCCAGCCTGGTCAATGCCATCCTGGCCCGGCACAACTTCATCCTGCTGGGTTTGCGTGGGCAGGCCAAGAGCCGTATTTTGCGCCAATTAACCGAACTCCTGGACGATGAAATTCCAGCCCTGCCTACCGAGATTCGCGACAACCCGCTGTTCCCGCTCTCGGCAGAGGCCAAGCGTATGCTGGAAGAAGCCGGCGACGACGCGCCTATCATCTGGATTCCCCGTTCCGATCGCTACGTAGAGAAGCTGGCCACCCCCGACACCACCGTGGCCGATATTTTGGGTGATATTGACCCCATCAAGGCTGCTAAACGTGGCACCGGACTGGGTGACCTGGAAGCTGTCCACTACGGTCTGTTGCCCCGCGCCAACCGCGGCATCTTCGGCATCAACGAGGTGGCCGACCTCGCGCCCAAGGTGCAGGTGGCGCTCTTCAACATCTTGCAAGAGGGCGACGTGCAGATCCGGGGCTACCCGGTGCGGCTGATGCTGGATGTGTGGATCGCCTTCACTGCCAACCCCCAGGACTACACCGCCCGTGGCAAGATCGTCACGCCCCTCAAAGACCGCATCGGTTCCGAAATTCGCACCCACTACCCCAAAACCCTCGAGGAAGGCCTCTCCATCACCCAGCAAGAAGCCTGGATTGCTCGAGAGGAAGGTATGTATGTGCCAGCCTATGTGGCCGAGGCTTCGGAAGCGGTGGCTTTTGTGGCCCGTGAGGACAAGCGAGTGGACAAAACTTCGGGGGTCTCCCAGCGCCTTTCGATCAGCTTGCTGGAACTGGTGGCCTCCAACGCCGAACACCGTGCGTTGCTCCTGGGGGAGCGCCCGGTGACCCGACCTATTGATCTCTATGCGGCCCTGCCGGCCATTACCGGCAAGATCGAACTGGAATACGAGGGTGAACTCCAGGGAGCCGAGCGGGTGGCCAGGGATCTACTCCTCAAAGCCTTTGGCATGTCGTATGGTGAACGGGCCCGTGGCTTGCAGGTGGATGAAATTGTGCAATACTTCGCCGACGGCAACCTCCTCACCCTGCCCGAGGGCAGCTCTAAAGCAGTGCTGAAAGAAATGGAAAAAGTGCCGGGGCTGATTGCTGCTGCCAAAAAACTGGAACCCCAAACCACTCCCGAAGCCCTGGTGGCCGCTGGGGAATTTATCCTCGAGGGTCTGGCAGGCCGCAGAAAAATCGCCAGGGGCGAAGAGAGCTACAGTGCACCCGTCGAGCGCGAACGAGAGCGCTGGGGGAGCGGGAACTAGACCAGGGGTGCCGATGCTCGTCCGATACTCCAAATACGAACCCGGCTTCGACGACCTGTCCGGCGCCGACCTGATGGACATGATCCAGGATTTTCTGATGGACTCGGGCTTTAGCGACCCCTACAACCGCTACCAGCCCGACCCCAGCCGCGCCCCCACCACCGAAGACCTGATGGACGCGCTGCTGCAAGCCCTCCTGGAACAGGATCGCATTCCCGAGGAGTGGCTGCAAGAAGCCCGCAACGCCCAAAACTTCCAGGAAACCCGGCTCTCGCAGGAATTGCAGCGCCTAATGCAGCGCTTACAAGACGAGGGCTTTATTCGGATGCCCGGCAACGACCCCACCGATCCCCAGGGGCAGGGGATGCAGGGCGAGGCTCAGGACACCCGGTTGGAACTCACCAACAAGTCGGTGGATTTTTTGGGCCTCAAGAGCCTGCGTACCCTGCTGGGTTCGCTGGGCAAAAATGCCCCTGGTGCCCATGTCACGCGGCACTTTGCCTCGGGTGTGGAGAGCAGTGGCGAGACCAAACCCTACGAGTTTGGCGATCAGCCCAATATCAACATCGGCGAGACGCTCAAGAGCGTGGTGATGAAAGGGCTGGAAAACATCGAAGAGCACGATCTGACCATCGAGTTGGCCGAGTACACCGCTGCCATGAACACGGTGGTACTGCTGGACTGTTCACATTCGATGATTCTCTACGGCGAAGACCGTTTCACCCCTGCCAAGCGCGTCGCACTGGGTCTGGCCCACCTGATTCGCACCCAGTACCCTGGCGACCAGGTGCGCTTTGGCGTATTCCACGACAGTGCCGAGGAAGTACCGCTGGGCCGCCTCCCCACCGTGCAGGTCGGGCCCTACCACACCAATACCGCCGAGGGCCTTAAGCTGGCCCGCAAGATGCTCAAAAAGATGAGCGGCGAGATGAAGCAGATCATCATGATTACCGACGGCAAGCCCTCCGCGCTCACGCTGCCTTCGGGCCAGATTTATAAGAACGCCTGGGGCCTCGATCCGGTAATCCTGGCCGAGACGCTGAAAGAGGCCACGCTGGCCCGCAAGGAAGGCATCCCCATCCACACCTTCATGCTGGCAAGGGAGCCCGAGTTGTTGGCTTTCGTCAAGAAGCTCACCCAGATTACCAAGGGCAAGGCCTACATGACCACACCGGGCAACATCGGACGGTATGTGTTGATGGACTTTTTGAACCGCAAGGTGAGCCGGAATTGAGTGACGGCGGATCTGCCCTAACTCATCCTTTGCCCTCTGTTTCCAGCTAGACTACCCCTTGTGAAATCGGCCCGAACCTGGGGAATAGCAGCCTATTTGGCGCTCTTACTCGAGCGCATCTCCCAGGCCATCCCTCTTCGTCCTCGCCCTGCTTTCAACCCCGCGCAAATCCGCCGCTACGAGGGCGCAACGCGGGAGTTACGCCTCGACGTGCCCTACTACCCCGCGCAGAGCGCCAAGGGCTATGTGCTGATTCCCAAAGATGGCTACTTTCAGCAAACCGAGGAGGTTTTGGAGCGTCTTTAGCTCGAGGGCACGCCAGGACAAAAGCCCTGTTTTTGCGTGTCATGCGGCGTAACCTTAAGTTGAGCGGTTGAGGTTTTGCCAATACCCCGCTACCGTATAGGTTAATGGCAGCATGTTTGGGAGGGCGTGTTGCATTGCCTGCTAAGTCCTATGAATCTGCGCTTCCTGTTTCTACTCCTCCTGCTGGGTCTGAGCGCTTGCCAGTTTGGTGCACCGCTGCCGGCCAATACTGGTTACTGGTCGGATGCACGTTTTTGGGCCAGCCTCAACTTGCAAAAGCCCAAGGCCGCCGACTCAGTGGTCATTCCAGCGGGTAGCAAGGTCATTCTGGATGAAGACCTGCCCCCGCTGGCAGGCATTACGGTATTGGGGGAGTTGGAGTTTGCGCGCAAAAACCTCAACCTCAGTACAAGCTATCTAATGGTGCACGGCCCCGGCAAGCTCAGCATCGGTTCAGAAGCCCAGCCCTTCACCCACAAAGTGGTTATTACCCTGACCGGCTCCAGCCCCGAGGAGAACATTATGGACATGGGGGCCAAGTTCCTGGGGGCCATGATGGGGGGCAAGCTGGAAATAATCGGCGAGAACCGTGTGCCCTGGACCAAGCTGGGCGCGACTGCACTTGCTGGGAGCACTCAGATTGTCCTGAGCAGCCCGGTAGACTGGCGGGTGGGGGAGAAAATTGTAATTGCTTCTTCGGCACTCGATCCCCACCAGGCCGAAACCCGTACCATCCAGGCCATCAGCGGCCATACCCTTACGCTGGATCGGGCGCTGGACTATGGACACTTTGGGCAGTTGCAAACCTTCGATGGCCGTGTCTTGGATCAGCGAGCTGAGGTGGGACTGCTCTCGCGCAATATTGTGATTCAGGGCGATGACAACCATGCCGGTGGCTTTGGTGGGCACGTGATGGTGATGGGTTCCAGCCCCATACGCCGCGAAACCAGCCCGGCCATGCGCAGCAGTGGAAAGGTGCGGGGGGTGGAGTTTCGCCGCCTGGGCCAGTTCAATCGCCTGGGTCGCTATCCCTTTCACTGGCATTTGAATGGTGACTCAGCAGGCGACTACCTCGAAAACAGCAGCTTCCATAGCAACTTCCAACGCGGCATTGTGGTACATGGAACCGATAATGTGCGGGTCAAGAGCAATGTTTTGTACGATACCCTGGGCCATAGCATCATGACTGAGGATGGCTCGGAACAAGACAACCTCTTTGAGGGCAACCTGGCGGTGCTGACGCGGGCTTTCCCGTATCTGCCCAGCAACCCCATCCAGGTAGGGCAAAACGATGATCAGGCCGCTACCTTCTGGATTAAGGGCCCCAGCAACCGTTTTGTGGGTAATGTGGCAGCAGGAGGCGAGTTCACTGCCTTCTGGTTCGACAACGTGGGCGCGGTAGATGCCAGCCGCTTCGAGTTCCGGGACAACGTGATTCACTCCTATTTGCTGGGCAAGGCTATCGGTGCCCCAGGTAACGTAGGTGACGTAGGAGCGCTGTGGATTACTGGCAATCGGGCGGCCCCCACCACCCACGGGCCTTTTGTGCTCGAGCGCACCACCATCTATAAAACCCGCTCGGCGCTGTGGGCCAACCCGGTGGGTGACCCGACTGGCGAGGTCGTCATGGAGGTACGCGATTCGATCCTGGCGGACAATGCTGTTAGTATTGGCAGCCACGGCATCCGCGATTCGATGATTGTTGGCAAGAGCGCTAACCTCGACAGTAACGGGGATATTGGGCGCATGGGGGTGCAGGAATACGGCGGCACCACCACCCTCCAGAACGTGACCTTTGTGAATTTTGGGCCTGGAACCAGTGCGCTACAAACCCGTAACTGCTTCCGTGAAGGCCCCAATATGATCACACAGAACATTCGATGGGTGAACGCTCAGTTTAACCTCTGCAATGGCAGCAGCGATCTGGCCATTCAAGACCGCGATGGTTCACTGAGTGGGAGTGGGGTGCCCAGCGTGGTGGTACCGGCTTCGGAGGGCTCGAGAGCCATGTATACCCAGGCTTGCACACTCAATACGGCGGCAAACGCTCGAGTTTGCCCTGGGCAGGTGGAATACCTCAACCTGATCCCGGAGACCGACTCTTTCTTCCGTAGCTATGCGCCGGGTGTGCCCAGTCTGACCCGCGACGATGGGGTTCAGCAGAGCAGCAGCGATGTGACCAATGCGCCATTCTACTGGACGCTGATTCACGGGCGAACCTATACCCTGGATACGAACCTGACCAATTGGCAATACTTCCGACTGCGACTCTACCCCAAACATAAAAACCACGATGGAACTTCCAGGACTGCGCGGGTGGTGTTGCCCAGCAGCACCAGTGCATTCACGGTGTACAGGTGTGCCCTGGAGACCGTACAACCCGGAACCAACTGCGCTGGCAAAACCGCGCTCACTTCGCTGGCAAGTCTAGCCGAACTAAACGCTGCTACCCAGCCTGCTTATTTCTACGATTCGGCTGCCCAGCGTATCCACCTGAAGCTATTTAGCAACACCAATACCTCGTTGCTGGTTCAGCGCTAGTGTAGTTGTGCGAAGCAGGGGAGAACGACGGTTCTTCCAGCATCGGCAAGGGAGACCCACGCCCCGAGTGGTTCCCGTGACGGCACAACCAGTGCCATCGTGTACTGAATCCTATCTGCCTTAACCCCCATCGAGTACCCTGGGTATATGCACCGGGTATGGGCTGCAAGGCGTGCTTGGCGAGTGAGGCTCTGGATGGCTGCAGGGCTGGCCTTGCTGCTGCTTCCGCTGGCCTGGTGGGTACATCCTGCCTGGGCTTTGGGGTCGTTGCTGGGTTTGCTGTATCCCACCCGCTGGGAGGAGCGGCGCGCCCTGGCTGATCTGGACCGGCAGTATGGTTTGGCCTACCGCAGCGCGCTGGAAGCTCCGGCCAACCACCCCTGGCGGGCCCAACTGCAAACCGAATCGGAGGCCAGTGTGCGCGGGGCCAGACTACCGGCTTTGCCCTGGGTTTTTGTGGCCCTCTATCTGATATTGGTGGGGGTAGTGTGGATGTTGCCACCTCTGCACTTGCCCTTTCTACCTTCACCTGTAGCGGCTTCTACCCCGCCGAGCTCGAGCCCCCCCCCCTCTGCCTCGCCGCAAACCACCAGTCCTACGCCCAGTCCAACCAACCCGGCCCAACCCGACCCCAGCCCATTGCAAACCGAACCACAACCTCCGCAAGGGGACTCACCCGGAAGCCAGCAACCCGATTCGGAGCCTGGGGAAGCTACCAATCCTGCAGAGCAGACACAACCCATGCAACCAGGCCAGCCCGGCCAGGAAGCGCAGGATCGTCAGGGGGATGCACAGGGCCAGAACCAGCCGCAGGAGGCTGTCGGTCAGGACGCAACTCGCCCCGGTCAACCAGGCGAAAACCCACAAGGCCGCGAACAGCAAGCACCCAATCAAAACGGACAAGACCCCGCGCAATCTCAGCAGAATCGGCAAACGGGCCAGAACCAACCCAATCAGACAGGGCAGACACAGAACGGACAACCAGAGACCAATCAACCTGGGCAAGCGCAGCCCTCGCAACCTGGGCAGGCGCAGCCCTCACAACCTGGGCAGGCGCAGCCCTCACAACCTGGGCAGGCGCAGCCCTCACAACCTGGGCAAGCGCAGCCCTCACAACCTGGGCAGGCGCAGCCCTCACAACCTGGGCAAGCGCAGCCCTCGCAAACGGGTCGTCAGCCATCTGAGACCCAGCCCAGCCCAGGACAACCCTCGCCGGGTTCTTCCCAGCCCAGCCAGCCGGGGCAACCCTCCCAAAGCCAACCTGGATCAGCCCAGCCACCCCAACCTGGATCAGCCCAGCCACCCCAACCTGGACAAGCTCAACCAGGGCAGGGTGTCCAGGGTCAGGGCCAACCCCGCAGTGGCGAAGGTGGCAGTGCTCAAACACAGGGCCAGCAGGCCCGCCCACCCCAGAGCCCACCTGCGGGCACGCAGCGCTCAGCAGGCGAAGCTCCGCTTAGCCGGGGTGAAAACCGGCAGGGAAGACCAGCGTCCCTGCCCAGCCCCTGGCAGGCGGGCCAGCCCCCGCAAAACGTGCAGCGCCAGGCCGAGAAATACCTCGAGTCCGAACCCCTCCCCCCCGAGGTGCGCGACATTTTGCGGCGCTATTTTGAGTTGCCGCAACGATGACAAACTCCCCGATGGAGAGCAGTTGTCACGAATACCCAGTACAACAGTTTTTGTCGTACTGGGTCAATTGCGCCGCACGTGGTGCAGCGTAATGGTGGGAACCGCGATGAGTCTGAGAGGTTGGCCTTCACGAGCCTTTTTATAGCTTGACGGTACCTTTACCCGCGCC
>JBBIUP010000045.1:0-19855 GCA_037440185.1 Meiothermus sp.
CCGGCTCAACCGCTTTATCGAAAGCCTGCCGCAGGAAGCGCTGATTGTGGATATCAAATTCTCCACCGCCAACAGTGGGTCGCAGACCACATACTCAGCCCTGGTGCAGTACAAAGCTGTAGAGGAATGGATGGAGTAGAAGTTCCACCGTTGTTTCTTTTACGGAATCAACCCTCGGTTCCCAGCCCTGCTGCCGAACTAGTGGCCTATTTACAGCCCCAGCCGCGCAGTTTGCAGCAGGTGCGCGAAATGGGAATTTCGCTGGCTTCAGCCCTGGTGGGGCTCGAGCCCCACCAGGGCTGGCCTGCAAGTCCAGGGTCAGACTTTGCGCTGGATAGGGGAGAGCGACCTTCAGGCTTTCTGGACTGCACTTCAAAACGACCAATTGGAGACCGCCTGGCGCTGGTATGGACTCTTGTTGCCGGGTTTTGGCAGTGGCTTGCCGCGCTTTATGGACTGGCTCGAGGCCGAGCGCCAGCGGATGCTGGCCGGACTGCTGGATGTGTCGCTAATCCATACAGAGCAAGCCTACCAATTGGCAGAAAACGAGCTTTCCAATCCCACCGATAAACCCAGAGCCCTGGCCGCTTGTCTGCTGCAAGCAGAGTTCTTTCTTCGCCAGAGCCGGGGCAAGAAAGCCGTCTTGGTTCTGGGCACGGCTCTGGGTTTACAAGAATATTTAGGTCAAAGGTTCTCGGGCCTCTCGCTGGCCTTGTTGGCCGAAGCCCATGCTGGCTGGGGTCGTCCGCGAAAAGCCGAAGAGACCGCCCACAAAGCCCTCGAGCGCAGCCACGACCCCTACACCCAAAGCCGCGCTCACTTTGCACTGTACAAGGCTCTGCATAACCCCAACGACCTGCAAGCGGCCCGCCACGAAGCCCAGCAAGCAGACTTCCAACACTGGATAGAGTATCTGAGCCAGCAAGCGTAGGGTAATAGAGCAGTTTTCAAATGAAGCGCACGGCAGGTGGCCTGGAAAACCGCCCTAGGCAATTTGCAGCGCCTGTTCAATTCGCTCGAGCACCCTTGGGATGTCCTCGTCGCGCAGGTCGCGGTGGGTGACAAGGCGTACCCGGTTGGCGGCCATCGGATTAATCAGTACCCCCAGCTCGCGCAGACGCGTGGCAAAGTCGGGGGCCTGCGGAATTTGCACATACACCATATTGGTCTGTACCGCTTGCATGTCCACGTTCAGATGCAGCCGCAGCATTCCTTCGGCCAGTGCGCGGGCCATCTGGTGGTCTCGAGCCAGTTGCTTGGGGCCTTCGGTCAAGGCAATTATGCCAGCCGCAGCCAACACCCCCGCTTGCCGCATTCCTCCACCCAGCAGTTTGCGGTAGCGCCAGGCTTCGGCACGGTAGCCCTGGGGCATCAGCAATATGGAACCCACCGGAGCCCCCAATCCCTTGGACAAACAGATCGAGACGGTGTGGAAGCCTTTAGCAAGCTCGATGGGAGTGGTTTTTAGGGCCGTGACCGCATTAAAAAAACGAGCACCATCCAGATGGAGGGGCAATTGGGCCTCTTGCGCGACCTGCTGGATGGCCCGCTGGGCTTCCAGCGGAACTACCGTTCCGCCCGCGTAGTTATGGGTATTCTCTAGCGAGATCAGCCCAGTAGGAGCTTGGTGGATCGAGGTATGGATGGCGGCCCGCACGGCCTCGGGGTCGGGCACGCCGTAGGGGGCTTCCACAATCCGAATCGTCCCGCCCGATAGCACCGCCAGCGAGCCGGGCTCATATTCGTAGATGTGGGCTCCTTTGGGTGCAATCACCTCTTGCCCACGCTTCAGGTGCAGCATCAGGGCGACCTGGTTGGTCATGCTGCCCGAAGGCATAAACAGCCCAGCCTCAAGGCCCAGCATCTCAGCAGCCAGGGCTTCCAGGCGATTGACGGTGGGGTCTTCGGAGTACACATCATCGCCCACCTCAGCCTCGGCCATGGCTTTACGCATGGCCGGGGTGGGTTGGGTAACGGTGTCGGAGCGCAAATCAATCCGATGCATAGGCTCTATGCTACTCCTCATGGTTCGTATTCCCTACCAACCCCAAGACCTTAACGAACCCCAGACCATTGTGGATGCGATCCGTCAGCGTCGCGGTGGCAGACTCCTTAACCTGGATCGGATGCTGCTGCACAGTCCGTCCTACGCGGGCGGCTGGAACGCCTTCATGGGTGCGGTGCGCACCGACCTCGACCTCTCGCCCAAGCTGCGTGAGCTGGCAATGTGCGGCGTGGCGGTGCTGAACAAGGCCGACTACGAGTTTTTGCACCATGCGCCCTTGTTCTTGCAGGCCGGAGGCACCCAGGCCCAACTGGAGGCCCTGCACGACCTCGAGCGCGCCGCTCAGAACACCCACCTCTTCGACCCCCAGGAGCAGGCCGCAATCCGAATGACCCTCGAGATGACCCGCCACGTCCAGGTCAGCGACGAGACCTTTGCGATGGTGCGGGCGGCCCTGCCCGACGACCGGCAGGTGGTCGAGCTGGTCGGCGTGATCGCGGCGTACAACATGGTGTCCAGGTTTCTGGTCGCACTGGGCGTAGAACCGGAGTAGCTAGAGCCAGCCCTCCTCCCTGGCGATCCGCGCTGCCTCCCCCCGGTTGGATGCGCCCGGTCTGCCGACGCGTCCTGGGGGTACTGGCCGGGACAGCCGAATCGCCCCGATGCAGACGGGCGACTCTTGGATGCTCAACAAACCACCGCTCTGCTGGGCTTCACCAGCTTCACCCTGCAAACCCTTGTTTCGGGTGGCTCAACGATGATCATTCCCTTTCAGAACTTCTCCTTCAACCCTTCGCCTGGGGCAGCCCCTGGGGTCTATAGCCTGGTGGTCACCCCGCAGCCCAACAATCCCAACGTCACCGGCACGGTCAGCCGCTTCATCCTGATCGTGCAGTAAGGCTCAGCAAAAACCCAAGCAAGGTCTGAATGCGGTGCATACAAGATACTACGCTGCGCCCTCTTGAGCTTGTCAAAACCGTGAGACCAGCCTGTAATACCGGCTTAAGGTGATTGCTGACGCATCAACAGGGTTTGCCAAACGTCGGCAATCAAAAGGCCGGCGGGATACGCTTTTTTCGCCGACCGAAGGGAGGGGTGTACGAGAGGAATTGGCTTGAACACTTATGATCCCACAAGTATGTGTCAGGCCGATTCCGTATAGAACAGCATGATCGCAGACGCAGCACCCCGAGCTTTGGTGACCCGTGAAAAGCACTCAACCCCAGTGTTTTCGCGCCCCCAAAAAAAGAATAGTCCAGATTTTGCTCCCGCCCTGGTTTTGCTTCTTCAACAACTCGAGCTACCCTAAGAGCAGGAGCAACCATGGAACACCAATCCTATGCCTATGGCAAAAACCACTGGGCACTAGACCCAGATCTGCCCACCCTCCTGAACCGCTATTGGAAAGGCTGGGAGCCCCACCACAGTGAGCTAGAAAGCTTTGGTGCAATGGTGGGCGGCGAAGCTTACCGTGTTGCCGACCACGTGGACAAGGAGGCCCGTCCAGTGCTGGTGATGCACAATCTGGAAGGCCAGCGCATAGACCGGGTGCGGCTCTCGCCGGCTCAGGAAACCCTCAACCACCAACTAGCCGCAATCAACCGCGCTCCTTATCAAGGTGGAAGCTGGCACCACCACTTTACCCTGGGTTACCTACTAGCCGACCCCGGTTTGTACTGTATTCAGACCATTACCAACTGCGTTGTCTACAGTATCCACAAATATGCTCCACAGTTTGCCGACTGGAAGGCCCAGCTTCTGAGTGGGCAGGCCTTTGGCGCAACCTGGATGACCGAGGTACAGGGCGGCTCCGACCTGGGGGCCAATCGGGTCAGGGCGGTTCGCGACGGTGCAGCCTGGCGCTTGAACGGCGACAAGTATTTCTCCAGCGGCGCGGGCTTGACCGACTATGCGATTGTCTCAGCCCGGCCCGCAGGAGCGCCTGCCGGGCCTAAAGGCATCGCGCTATTTCTGGTGCCTCGGCTGGACAGCAAAGGCCAGCTCAACTACCGGGTGCGGCGGCTGAAGGACAAGCTTGCCACCCGCGCGGTGCCCTCTGGCGAGGTGGAGTTCGAGGGCAGCGAGGCGCATCTGGTGGGTCGGGCCGAGGAGGGAATTTACTACATCCTCGAGACCCTGACCCTCTCGCGCCTGGCCAATGCTTGCGGGGCTATGGGGTTGGCGCGGAAGGCCCAACTAGAAGCCCACTTCCGCACCCAGCAGCGCAAAGCTTTTGGCAAGACCCTGAATCAGCACCCGCTGATCCGCCGCGACCTGACCGACCTGGCGGTGCGTATTGCGGGCGGCCTGGCCCTGACCTTCCATGCGGTGGCAGCCTGGGATGAAGCCTGGCAGGAAGCCCCGCCCTATAGCCCGCGCTACCACTACGCCCGTCTGCTGGCCCACCTGGCCAAAGCCCGTACCGCTGAGCACGGCACTTATTGCACCCAGCTTGGCATGGAACTCTTTGGTGGGGTGGGCTTTGTCGAAGACTTCGCTATTGCCCGCCTGGCCCGTGAAGCCATGATCACGCCGATCTGGGAAGGCCCCGCCAACGTGCAGGCCCTCGATACCCTGGAAGTGCTCTTTCGCAAGGGCGCCGCCGAGCCCTTCCTGGCTGAGTTCACCGCCAAACTGGAAGCCGCCAGCAGCCAGGAAGCCCGGCATGCGCTCACCGTCTTGCACAACACCCTGCAACACCTGCAAACCCTGCCCCCCGAGGAGGCCCAGTGGCAGGCCAAGGAGGCCCTGCGTACCCTGGCCGACGCGGCCATCGTAGCCCTGCTCTACGGCCTGGACAGCGAGCGTCACGCCAAGCTCGGGTCGCTCTATGCCCGGCACTTCCTGGCCAGGGAGGAGTACCCGGCCTGGGCTATGCGGGAGCAGGCGCTTGGGCAGGTGGGCCTGGAGCCCACCCCGGCCCCCTAGTCCAAACCTTCCAACCGCACCGGGTTGCTGTGGAAGGTGGAGCCCTCGCCCATGTCGGTGAGGTGTTCGCCGGTGAGCCAGTTGATGCCCTTTCCATCAGGCGCAGGCCGCTCCCACCAGGTGCCCTCCAGCACCACCGTGCCCTGGATGGGGGCTTCGCTCACCCGCACCCGCCGCACCACTGCGCCGTGCTGTGAACACACCCGCATCAACGCACCATCTACCGCGCCAAAGGCCCGCGCATCTTCGGGATGCACCAGTAAAACCGGCTCCCCACCTTCGCCCAGCACCAGGCGTTCGATGTGCCCATAGGTGCTGTTCAAGAAGTGTTTGGCGGGGGGCGTCATCAGGATCAGCGGGAATGCCGGGGTGGGTTCGGTCAGGATCACCTGCGGCGGGGGGTCGAACTGTACCTTGCCCGATGGGGTGCTGACCGTCTCGGTGTAGGGCAGGTAATCCCTGGGCTTGTTGATGCGCACGAAGCTTTCTGCTTTCAGGCGCTCTAAGCTGATGCCCTCGAGCCAGGGATGGTTGGAGTCCAACAACGACCTTGCCAGCGTCTCGGTGTCCCAGTAGAGGGTGGGTTCGTCGAGGCCCAGCCGACGGCCCAGCTCGGCGAAGACCCAGGTATTGGGCTTGGCCTCGCCCTGGGGTTGCATCACCGCCTCGTTCCAGGAGAGGTAGTAGTGCCCATAGGCAGTGTAGAGGTCGGGGTGCTCTAAAAAAGTGGTGGCAGGCAGCACGTAGTCGGCATAGCGGGTGGTCTCGGTGAGGGCCTGTTCCAGCACCACCGTAAAAAGGTCTTCGCGCAGCAAACCCTTCTGCACCAGGTCGGAGCGCGGGGCAATCAGCGCCGGGTTGGAGTTGAAGACAAAGAGGGTTTGGATGGGCGGTTCCAGGGTGGTGAGCGCCGTGCCGATCTGGCTCATGTTGACGTGTCGGACATGGGAATTGGAAAACCTTCGCCCTGCGAGTTCTGCCCGGTTCAGCGGGAACCCGCCGCTGGTGCTGAGCAGGGCACCGCCGCCCTTGTGTTGCCAGGCCCCGGTAATGGCGGGCAACAGAATTACCGCCCGTAGGGCCGAGGCCCCGCCGGGGTGGCGGGTCAGGCCGTAGCTGGTGCGGATGAAAGAGGCTTTGGCCCGAGCGAACTCGAGGGCCAGCCTTTCCACCGTCTGTGCTGATACGCCCGTGATAGCTTCTACTTTCTGCGGCGTCCATGCCTCGGCTGCTTCCATAAAAGCCTCAAAGCCGGTGGTCATTCGTGCGATGTAGTCTGCATCGTGCAGCCCGGCCTTCACAATCACCCGCGCCATCCCGTAGGCCAGCGCCGCATCGGTTCCAGGGCGAATCTTGATATGTTCGTCGGCAAAGCGGCTGGTCAGGTTCTCGTAGGGGTCAATATGCACGATGCGTGCGCCGTGGTGGCGGGCTTCTTTGAGAAAAGGGGTGAGGTGGGAGTTGGTGTGGAGGCTGTTGATGCCCCACAGCAAAATAAACTTGGCCTGGGGCACATCCTCGGGGTCTACGCCAAAACGAGCACCATAACTGGCCTCCCAGGCGGCCGAACCTGCCGTGGCACAGATGGTGGTGTCGAGTGCACTGGCCCCCAGCGCACGAAAGAACGTTAGGGGGTGTTCATACTGCATCAGACCCATGGTGCCCGCGTAGTGGTAGGGCAACAGGGCCTCTGCGCCATGCTTCTCGAGGGTTTCCTTCAGGCGACCGGCAATATCGTCCAACGCCGCTTCCCAGCTCACCCGCTCAAACCGACCCTCGCCCTTTTTGCCCACCCGCCGCAGCGGGTAGAGCGGGCGCAGCGGGTGGTGGTTGCGCTCGGGGTAGCGGTAGGTTTTGACACAGGCAAAGCCCTGGGTAATGGGGTGGCTGGGGTCGCCCTCGATTCTGAGCAGGGTATTGCTGGCGTCGTCAATGCTGGCAATCAGTGAGCAGGCATCGGGGCAGTCCAGCGGACAGGTGGTGCGGGCTTTGCGCACAGTCATAGAAACCATGCTAAAAACCCCGACCCCCTACTGTCCATCCAGTGCTTACAATGGCCTACTATGGAGCCGGTTCGCTTGTTGCAGTTTGCGATAGGGCTGCTGCTGTTGCCAGGGGTGCTGGCTTTCTTGGCGGTGAACGCGTTGTCGGTGGCTACCAGCAACCCCCAGGCAGCGGGTAGGCTGGCTACGGCGGCCATCTTGCTGGGGATCCTGTGTATGGCTAGGCCTGGCCTGGAGAGCCTCTTGGGTCTGCTGGCACTGATATGGGGCGGACTCAAAGGGCGACTGCCTTGAGGTTCGTTTGGAACGAACGTTTCTGTGTAGACTTGTATCCGATGCAAGGCCGTCGCTGGCTGATTTATGCCACTGGGCTCATCTGGCTCCCGCTGGTCATGGCGGGGGGCTCCTGGCTGCTTTCCCGCAGCGTAGCAGCCCCGCTTTTTGTCGCCTATCTGGGTTTGTTTTGCCTGGCGGCTTCGCTGGTGCTGTTCTGGATGGGTATCGCCCAACTGCTACGCCGACGGGTTCGGGTAGCCGACTTGTTGTGGCTGGGGTTGTACGGGGTAGGCGCATTGCTCTACACCCAACTGACTACTGCCCTGAGACCCTAATTGCTCCACAATGCGTTTTGTGCTCGCGGGCAAAGGCGCTTTGCTCGAAGGGGGTCGGATTGAGAAGGAAGATGTCTACTTTGATGGCCCTGGCCAGGTGCAAAAGGTTGAAGCTCGACCGATGCTGGATGGCTTCCAAAGCGTGCACTTGGTCGAAATAGAAGTCCTGGCCCAGCAGGCCGGCCAAGGGGGCAACGTGGTGAGGCGTCAGGTCGGCCACGGTGTCGATGTCCAAGGTCGCTCGCGGTACACCCAGGGCAGAGCTAGCTACCGAGCCAGTCACCCGGTAGGACACCCCTACCTGCTCAAGGGCTGTGGAGACCTGCCTTAAAACCTCGAGGGTCTCGTGCACGAAAGCAACCCCTGCGCTATCTTGGAACCATAGTGAAGCCGCACCCACTCAATTTTGGCGCTCTGGGCATCGCCCAGTTGCTGCTCGAGGTTTTTGCGCGAGAGCCCGATAACCAGCGCCGACATCGAGGCCATTAGCTGCAGCCGACGGGCTGGGCTGCTCTGCCGCAGCAGATCGAGCTGCAACCGAGCCACCTGGGGATCGGTATCCGAGAGGCCGAGCATGGATTCAGTTTATCGTGCTCCCCATTATTACGACGACCGTGTACACCGTAATCTACCCAGCACAGCAAAAACCGCTGTACCGGGGTACTTGGAGCAAGCTCTTGGAGCAAGCTCCCGTGGGAACCACTCTAGTACCTCCCCAGCCCACAGTGCCATACGATTTTCGCAGCGGCTTCCTCGGGGGTAAGCCGACCGGTGTCTAGGTGCAGGCTTTCCACAAAAGGAATGGCCTGCAGGGCACCTTGCTCGTCCAGCATCTGAAGCAGGCGCTCGGGACGAGAGAGCTTTTTGCGCTCTTTGCGCTCGGGGTGGATCACCCGTTCCAAAAGCACCTCGCGCCGGGCTTCCAGCTTGACAAACAATGGCTTTATGCCAGATTGTTCGCACACCCCCAGCACTTGATGGATAAATTCGTCGCTGCTGGGCGGTGTGTAGACGAAAGTGAAGATCAGACCCTCTAAGCCCATCTCGGCCATTTGTCGAAAGGTAAAAAGGCGCACGGCGCGGAGGAGCGTTACATAAGGGGGGGTGC
Source organism: Meiothermus sp. (assembly GCA_037440185.1). Classification (GTDB taxonomy): domain Bacteria; phylum Deinococcota; class Deinococci; order Deinococcales; family Thermaceae; genus Meiothermus. Next base: position 8,656 of record JBBIUP010000045.1, read on the forward strand.
TCCACTCGAAGAGCTTTGCGGCATAGTCTATGGAAAGGTGATTGTCGAAGATGGGGTAGCCGGTAAGCCTGGCGATTTCCCTGGCGACGGTCCATTTGCCAACCGCAGCAGGGCCATATAAAAAAAGCAACTTCAAGGAGTTTCCTCCATGTATGCCACGATCGCCTGGGCGGCCTGGGCAGGGTTTAGTTCGTCGGTGTCTATTTGCAGGCTATCGGCAAAAGGCACCGGCGCGAAGAGTTCGTATTCTTGCAGAAGACGCTCCAAGACCTGTACATTCTTGAGCTTTTTGAACTGGCGACGCGATTCTTCCTCGACGCGCTCGAGCAGCGTCTCGGGTTTGCAGCGCAGTTGCACAAACACACACTGTCCACCGCGGGCTTCAACAAACGCCCTGATCTCCTGCACATAGGCATCGTCTTGCTGCGCGGCATAAACAAAGGTCGAGATGAGGGAGATGTCTTCTTGCAGCGCCAGTTCCAAGACTTGAAAACGCAGCTTGCTGACCAGCTCGCCAAATTGAGGGGTGCTCCAGGCAAACACCACTTCGGCGAGGTCGTTGAGCAGGTGGTTGTGCAACACCTTATAGCCAGTAGCCCCAGCCAGCGCCTGAGCTACGGTGAGTTTGCCAACGGCTGGAGGGCCATAGAGGAAGACCAGCTTCATAGCAGCAGCATATCGCGGTACAGCATGTCTACTGGTTTTCTTCCAGGAGTTCCTCGAGCCACAGAGGGCGGTTGACGTAGCCCAGAATGGTGGCACTGGTGGCATCTTTACGGGTTCCGGTGAGCCTGAGGATGCTGCGGAAGGTGGTTTCGTAGCTGGCAATGGCCGCATTCCATTTGCTGCGGGTGCTGGACTTTATTTGCGGGTCGGTAAAGGCCCGCAGGGCCTGGATATAACCTTCGACCTGGCTGATAGCGTAGTCGTAGTCATCGCTGAAGCCCCTGGCCTGGGCAGCCCCCAGGGGACGGGTGGTCAGGCCAATCAGGTCGGCCAGGTGGGTCTCGAGGACAGGCCCAATGCGCGAAAAGGTATGGCTGTAAAGGGTGCCACCGCCGTAATACTCCAGGGCGATCTGGGTCTCAGCTGTGCGCAGCTCGAGGTAGAGCCTGCGAAGTTGCTCGAGGCGGGTTTTATCGCGGTTCCCTCTATTTTTGCCGCTAGGACTAGCGGCAAAAAACGAGTTCAGCATAGTTTTTTTGACTTTCGAGAATTGCTGGGTTCTTTCCGAGAACCGCTCTAAGGGCCGGGTAGCGCTCGAGCCGCCGCAGGTTGTCCTGCCGTTTGCAATTGGCCCACAGTCTATCGCGGTTTCCACAATTACGCCGCACGCCGTGCGGCGTAATTTACCCGGTACAACGGTTTTTGTTGTACTGGGTATTCGTGAGAACCGCTCTAGCAGTCTCGGCTCACCACAGAGAGGATACTGGGCAGAGCCTCGGATAGACCATCGTTTAGCGCAGGGCTTTGGAGGCCACAAAGATGCTAAGCAGACACACTCCCAGTGCGACCTCGAGGCCCCACAGCGCGCTTTGTCCGATGAAGGGTGGATACACCAGACCTGCTACCATACCCCCCAGGTAGAACGCCGCGATATAGGTTCCACTCACCCCACTCCCGCCCCGCCCCGAAACCCCACCGGTAATAGCTTGTGCGGTAAAGATACCTGCCATCATGGCCACAAAACCCACCGAGATTATCAGCGGTTGGTTGGGAATTTGAATCAACAACCCTAGCGCCACCACCCCAAAAGCCAGCCGGAAAGCCCGCACTTCGCCCCATTTTTTCACCAGAGTACCCGCCAGAGCGCTGCCGGGAATGCCGGCCAGATAGGCGAAGAAAATCCCCCCAATCTGGCCTTGCGACAAGCCCAGTGCTTCCAGGCGATAGGGCATCAGGTTGGCTACGAAAAAATTGACAAACAACAGGGCGAAGCCCAGCGCATACAGGGGCCAGGCCGATAGGGTATAGCGTGGGCTGGGCAGGGCCAGGCTATCGCGTTCTCGCAACACCCAAAAAGCGATCACCGCCACCGGAAGGGCCAGCAAGACCATCGCCCAGCGCTCGCCAAACCACTCAGCAAACAGCCCCCCCAGCCCACGCCCCAGCCCACCCCCCAGCACATTACCCGCTACCCAGAACCCCGCCATCTGTGCATGCTTGCCAGGGTACAGCTTGGGCAGCAGGGCCAGCGAAAGCCCAGGGACTGCTGCTGCGAAGGCTCCTTGCAAGGTTCGACATAGCGTCCAGACTTCCAGTGTAGGAGCCAGACCGGCCAGTATCCCAAACAAACCCACACCCAAAAGCCCACCGCCAATTACAGTTCCCACCGGCAGGCGGATGCGCGGTACCAGCGGCGAGAGCAGTACCAGCACCAGAAAGGGCAGGCTGATGCCCAGATGGGTGCTACCCGGTGCGGTGGTGAAGGTGCGCTCCAATCCGGGCAGCATCGGTACCACCGAATACAGCGCCACATAGATCAAAACGCCTGATGGAATCAAGGCCCAGGCCACACGAGAAGCATATCGTGATTTACCCATCCTCATTTCGACCGCAAGATTTGGATAGCGTTCCCAGATAAATACGACTAGGCTTTAGGCATGAGTACAAACCTGACATCCAATCCCTATCGCACCGAAGCGGAGCGCTGGAAAGCCTGGCAAGAGCGTGACCCTGCTGCAATGGGTGCTTTTTTCGTTGCGGTCAAAAGCACCGGCATCTATTGCCGGGTAGGCTGCCCTGCGCGTGGGCCGAAGCGCGAGAATGTGCGGTTTTTTGATACCCCACAAGCGGCCGAGTCCGCTGGCTATCGGGCTTGTTTGCGCTGTAAACCCAGGGAAATCCCTAACCACATCGCAGTCGTACACCAGGTCAAAGCCCTGCTGGAACAAGCCGAAAAAGCCCCTACCCTGGAAGAACTGGGTAAGGCCGTGGGCTTGAGCCCTTTTCACTTGCAGCGTCTTTTCAAGCAAGAGACCAGTCTTTCGCCCAAGCAATATGCCGACGCTTTGCGCCTGGGCAAGTTTAAGGAGCAAGTACGCATGAGAGACAGCGTGACCGAGGCCATTTACGAGGCCGGATATGGCTCTTCCAGCAGCCTTTACCGCCAGTCCAATGCTAGGCTGGGCATGAGTCCCAGGGTCTACCGCCGCGGTGGCAAGGGGATGAAGATTCGCTACGCCTTTGCCGATAGCCTGGTGGGGAAGCTGATAATTGGTGTAACCGAAAAAGGTATCTGTTCACTCCTAATCGGTGACAGCGAAGCAGTATTGGAAGCCACACTGCGCGAGGAGTTTGCTGAAGCCGAGTTTGAGCGGGGAACCCTTGCCGAGTATGTACAGCCAGTATTGGATTATCTGACCCGGCAAACCCCACTCGAGGCTCCCCTCGACCTGCGCGGCACCGCCTTTCAGCTCAAAGTCTGGCAAGCCCTGCGCCAAATTCCCGCTGGTCAAACCCGTACCTATGGTGAACTGGCCAGAATAGTTGGCGACCCCAAAGCCGTGCGGGCGGTGGCTGGGGCCTGTGGGGCCAACCCCATTTCGCTCATCGTTCCCTGCCACCGGGTGGTGGGTCAGGATGGCAAGCTGACCGGCTACCGCTGGGGCGTGGAGCGCAAGAAAAAACTGTTGGAACAGGAAAAACCACAGTATCTGCCCACGCCCCAATGACCCCTGCTCATGTAACGCCGCCCTGGGGGAGTTACGCCCATTTTAGCCAGATCATCTTCTGGAGCTTATCTAGACTGAACCAATGACTCGTCCGTCCGAGCAACTCTGGCCCTGGTTGCGCCGATTGTATTGGAACACCGCCCTGTTTGTGGGGATCGCCCTGGCCTTGCCGCAACTATGGATGGGAGCCTGGGCCAGCCAGGCGGTGGCTGCCTCTTATCTGCTGGCCAGTTTGGTGGCATTCCCGCTGTCCCACCGCTATCCCAAGACGGCTCTGGTTTCGCATTTGGTGGCTGCACTGGGCATGTTGATCTGGGCCAGCCATCAGCCCTGGGGGGCTATCGTGCCGGGGTGGGATCGGGAAATGGCGCTCTATGTCAGCGCCACCCTGGCTACGCTGGGCCTGACGGTTCTGGCATTGTTTGGGGGGCTCTGGGTGATGGTAGCGGGATTGGTACTGATGGCTGTATGGATGCCACACCCCGAGTCGGCGCTGTACTGGATGGTATTGCCCGGATGGTTGATGGGGGGTTTGGTGGGGCTGGCGCTTTTCAAAGGGGTTCACCGGCTCGAGGCCGTCCAGCAAGAACTGGCCAAAGTGGCTCTGCAGGATCGCCAAACCGGCCTGAGTACACGCCTGGCCCTCGAGGCCGACTACGAGCGCTACCAGGCCCTGGCCAGCCGGGGCGATCAACCGCTGCTGCTATCCTTCTGGGTTTTGCGCAATCCTACAAACAACGCTGCCCATAAGGCCCAGCTTGTGCAAAATCTAGCCCAGGCTATGCGCGAAGCGATTCGCCAGGGCGACGGGGTGTATTGCCTGGAGGAAGGTCAGTTCTGTGGATTGCACATCGGGCTGGTCAGTGGAGATGAGCTTGCCCAGCGATTGAGCCGACGTTTTACCCAGGCCCAGTTGGTCTGGGTGGTGTGCAATGGCCTGACCCTGGAAGAGGCCCTGGTTCAAGCCCAGGGATTGCTCTACCAAACCCCACCGCGGCCCGCCCACGCCTTATCCGCCGTGCCCAAAGCATAATCCAGTTACAGTTGTCGCTACCAGGCCTCTTCAAGCGGTAATCTGAGCAGGATGCGGGTCTTGAAGGTTGCACTGCCCCTGCCGGTTGAGTCGATGTCGTATACGCCGCCCCATGCCCAAAAGCAAGGGGACGACGCATTGGGATACCGGGTGGTGGTGCCCTGGCGGGGCGAACTGCGGGTGGGGCTGGTGGTGGGCAGCGAAGAAGGCCCGCACAAAAGCTTTGCCCTGCGGGAAGCCATCGCCTACCTGGATACCAGGCCGTGGCTGCGTCCGGCAGAAATTGAATATCTGATGGTGGCGGCCCGCGACAGCTTTTGCACGGTGGGTACCCTGCTGGATGACCTGATTCCTTTCCTGGAACCCCCCCTTCTGCACCGCGTGCGACTGTTGCCGGAAGCCGATCCGGCGGTACTGCCCAAGGGCCTGGAAGCCCTGGCCGAAGATTGGCAGGAAGCCAGGGGCTTTGATCCCAAGTTGTTGGATTTTCTGCGTGAGGCCGGGGTTTTGCAAGAAGAAGTAAACGAGCAGCGAAGCGTGCGCGAAGCCCTGGTGGTGTTGCGGGAGCCTTCGGAAAAGCTGAGCGAGAAAGCCAAGGCGGCCTGGTATGCCCTACGCGACCTGCGCCAGCTCGAGAGCATGGCGGCGCTGGCCCGGGCGGCAGGCGTGGGTACGGGGGTGGTCAAGGGGTTGGTGGATAAGGGGTACATCGGCTTCGTAGAGATAGATCCGGTATCCGAAACAGGGGTGACGCGCAAACTCGAGCCCCTTGAACTGCCTACCATCCCTGCGCGGCTGGAGGGGGGGAGACTGCTGGAACGCATTCGTGCCCTGGCTACGCTGGCACAAAGAGAATCGGTGTTGGTGCTCTTTCCGGAAGTTTCCCTGCTTAAAAAGTTCCAGCCATTCTTCCCGGAGGCCCTCGTTTTTCATGGCGAGATGAAGGCCGAGGAACGCCGCAAGGTGTGGATGCAGGAGAGCATGGGCGCGGAGGGCTCGGAAGTGGGAGAGGCGATGCCCGGCAGGGCCTCGGTGCTTTGTACCTATCAGGGCTTGCTCCTGCCGGTTGATGTGCAGCGTATCGTGGTGGTGGAAGAGGCCTCGGAAGCCTACAAACTACCGGCAGGCTCGAGGGCTTTTGTGCCCCGTCTAGCTCAGCTCAGGGCACGGCAGCTGGGCCTCCCGCTCTCCTACTGGTCGGGTGTCAGCAGCGCCGAAGTGTGGGCCGAGCCCGCACAGGATTTGCCCGCCCCCACCCCCCGCTTGCACCTGCTGGATATGCGGCAGGAGCGAGGCTGGCCCCTGAGCGGCGCGGCCCTGGCGCTTTTGCAACAGACCCTGGAGAAAAACCGCCAGGCCATTGTGTTATCGGCCCGACGAGGCTACAGCGCGGTGTTGCGTTGCAAGCAGTGCGATTGGAAGGCCATGTGTCCCAACTGCGCCCTGCCTTTGCGCCTGCATAAGAGTGGGCGGCTCGGCCTGTTGCAGTGCCACCAGTGTGGCCACGAGCAAAAGGCTCCTGACCTGTGCCCAAACTGCCAGTCGGATGTCTTCGACCCCAAGGGGCCTGGGGTGGAGTGGTTGCTGGAGGCCCTGGCCCAGCACATCCCTGCCCTGCCACGCTACCGCTACACCGCCGATGCCAAAGACGACCTGCAGCGACTGCTCTCAGGCGAACCAGGCGTACTGGTGGGCACCACCGCGATTTTGCGTGGGCCCGTCTTGCCCGAATTGGCGCTGGTGCTGTTGCCCTATGCCGATGGGTTTATTCTTGAGTCGGATTTCCGGGCCGCAGAGCGCTACCACCGGCTGTTGTGGCAACTGACCGACCTGCACCCGCGTCGCCGCCCCTTGCTGGTGCTGCAAACCTTTGAACCGGGCCATGCCGCCCACCGGGCGTTACAGACCGCCGATCTGGAAGGCTTTATGGAGTTTGAGCTGGCCCTGCGCCGCACCCTGGGCTATCCACCGGCCACCCGGATGGTCAAGCTCGAGGTTTCCCATCCCAAGGAGCCCGTGGCCCGCGACGCCATCTACCAGCTTGCCGCAGCCCTCAAACCCAAGGCCCAGCCCGGCGAACTGCTTGGCCCGGCTCCCGCGCCGGTGGCCCGCCTGCGGGGCCAGTACGTGTTTCACCTACTACTCAAGAGCTCCGAGCCGCGTTTGCAAGCCCTGATGGAAAACCTGCCGTCGGTGCGTGGTGCACGACTTCGGATTGACCCCGATCCACAGAGCTTCATGGGGCTGTTGGAGGATTAAAATGTATTAGCCCCTCTCCAAGGGGAGAGGGGTTGGGGTGAGGGGGCTGCCACCAATGACCCATCCCTCAAATCATTCCCTTGCCCTAGCCTCTTTCTTCAAACCAAATAGGATTGACGCATGGGTTTCGTCATCCGCCCCTATCGGCCAGCCGATCTACCCGAGCTTTACCGAATCTGTTTGCTCACCGGCGATAGCGGGGCCGATGCCAGTGGCCTGTACCAAGACCCTGAGCTGTTGGGCCATTTCTATGCAGCGCCCTATGGGGTTCATGAGCCCGACCTGACTTTTGTACTAACCGACGAGCAAGGGGTCTGTGGCTATGTGCTGGGCTGCAGCGACTCGCACAATTTCGCGGCCTGGATGGAGAGCGAATGGCTGCCACCGCTACGACAAAAGTACCCGCTGCCCACCGCAGACGACACCTCCAAAGATGCAGCGATGATCCGTCTGATCCACAAGGGCTACATCCCCTCTCGCTGGGCCGATGCCTACCCGGCTCACCTGCACATAGACCTTCTACCCAGAGCGCAGGGTCACGGTCTGGGGCGCAAGCTGATGAACACTTTTCTGGGGCGCTTGCGCAAATGTAAAGTGCCGGGCGTACACCTGGGGGTGGGTCGGCGCAATGTAGGTGCAGTGGCCTTCTATCAGCGTACCGGCTTCGAGCTTTTAGAGGAATTCCCCTGGGGCTTCGAGTACGGCCTGAAGCTGGAAAGCTAGCGATTCTGACCGAGTTCGTACATCACCCGATTCTTCACCGCATCGGCCATCAGGGCCACGCCTGAGTTCAGCGCTACCAGCCCAAAGGTTCCCAGCCAGAACCAGGGCTCGCCTTGCGATTTGAGGTAGCTGGCGTGATCAGTCAGGGAGATGCCTGCTCCAATCAGGGTCAGGCCGAGAGGCGCAAAGATTTGCCATTTGCGAAAAGGGGTCATGGTGAAAATTGTAGGAGCGTATCGAGGTACGCTCCTATTGGCAAAATTACAGTCTCAAGATTTAGACAATAAATCGGACTCCCACTCCAGCACGATACCCTGGGCTTGCAGGGTGCGATCCAGGTTGTTTTCGTGCTGACCCAGTTGGTTGATCAGATCGTGCAGGGTTTGGGTGGCCAGGAAGGCCTCATCCAGCTGGATGAGGCCCGCGTCTACCGCCTCAAATAGCTCGTGGGTATCCATCAGCGTGAGGGTTCCGTTGTAGGCAATGCCCAGATCGAGATACAAATCCTTGACCTTCAGAATATGCCCCTCACGCTCGACCTGCACAATGTCTATATAAAACTCGAAAGGATAATCGTCTTCGTGGGTGGTGTACTGACAAATTTGTAGGTGTTGTTTGGGCAGAATATGGGCCTTCCAATAGCGGAAGGTTGGATGTCCCACAAACGCTCGCTCGATATAGACCCCGTGGCTATGCTCGTGATACAGCGCAACCGGAAACGTACCTGCTTTGACGGTATGGGTTTTGGCGACAAGGTTGTGGATCTGCACTTTAAGGTGCATGAAACAGTCTACGGTCAAACCGTAAGGACAATTACCCTAAAGCCCACTTTCCCAGTAAAAGAGCATCCAGCAAAGGCAAAGTCAAAAGCCACAAATGGCTTATTGCAGCAGCTATGTACTGGGCGCAATTCTCGAGAGATCCTCCTTCAGCACATCACCTAAACAAGGTAGAAACGACCTGGTTGGTTCTACTTTACATAAGTCAGCCAGGCATCGTACCTGGGATTTCTGCCCTGCACCACATCCATGTAGGCAGCCCTGAGTTTCATGGTGTGTTCACCGGCCTTGCCAGTGCCGATAGCCCGGTGGTCGAGGTAAGAGATGGGCGTGACCTCGGCGGCGGTACCGACCATGAACATCTCGTCGGCCATGTAGAGCTGGTCGCGGGTAGCCCGCACCTCGCGCACTTCATAGCCCATATCCCGGGCAATCGCCATCACCGAGTCGCGGGTAATACCCATCAGGTTGACCGAGTGCTCAATCACATAGAGGGTGTGCCCTTTTAGGAAGAAGATATTCTCCCCCGAACCCTCGGCCACAAAGCCTTCCTTGTCCAGCAACAAGGCTTCATCAGCCCCGGCTTGCTGGGCTTCCACGCGGGCCAAGGCACTGTTGACGTAATTGCCCCCCACCTTGGCTTTGCCAGGCATGACATTAGCAGGGAAGCGAGCCCAGGACGAGGTAATCAGCCGGGCCCCCTTGCGCACAGCCTCATCGCCCAGGTAGGTGCCCCACTCCCAGGCTGCCACCATCACCTCAGCAGGGTTGTTGGGCAGCGGATTGACGCCCAGGGTATGGGCTCCCATCCAGGCCAACGGGCGAATATAGCAGCTTTTGTAGCCGTTTTCGCGGATCACCTGCTGGATGGCCTCGTTGACCTGTTCGGGGGTGAAGGGCATCTCGAACATCATCACCTTGGCGCTGTGGAAGAAACGTTCGGTGTGTTCTTGTAGACGGAAGATGGCGGGGCCCTTGAGGGTCTCGTAGGCCCGGATACCCTCGAAGATGCTGGTGCCATAGTGCATGGCGTGGGTCAGTACCGAGACCTTGGCTTCTTCCTGGGGCACCATCTGCCCGTTAAACCAGATCAGCCCAGCCCTCATCTTGCTATCGCCGCTCATGCTTTTGGGTTTGGTTTCAGTTGCCATGGTTTCCTCCAAAATGGGATGCTAAGTTGCAAAGTAGGTGGTTCACTGTAACCGGCTCGACGTACATCCCGGCGGCAGTAGCCGCTACCGGCGGCCATAGCCGCTACCGGCGGCCATAGCCGCTACGGGGTACTGCGCCCTTGACCATGCCGCCGAACCGATGGGTTTCCGGGTTTGACCAACACGGTATGGCGCAGCTTGTACCCTGGATCGGCTACGGGAAGGTTGGATCTTCCCTGGGTGTACAGGCTTTGCCTGTCTCCATAGGGGATCGTCCTTCCTGGGTTCGCCCAGATGCCCCTGATGTGCAAGCAGGGACGTACCGCTGACACTTCAATCATACCTCTTTGAGGAGTGAGCCCAGCGTATCGGGTAGCAGGTGTCGGTAGGCCCGAACCTCTTTTTCGCCAGTGCGAAGCTGCAAGTAGCGCTTTGCGGTGTCTTGCAGGATGGCAATCAGTTCGGGCTGCTGGATAACCTGGGGCAGAAGGTCACGCAACTGGGCCTCGAGTTTGCTTTGCGCTAGGTAGCGGGCAGCGCTCAAAGCATTGCCCTCGAGGCGCGTCTTGAGTGGAAAGCGGGTTAATCGTCCAGCCTCGCGCTGTATAGCAGCCTCGCTCAGTAGCTTCTGGCAGGGTTTGCAGGGGCTTTCCGGGCTGGGCGTACCGCAAATTAGGCAAGGAGGGTAGGGGCTTTCTTTTTGCTTCTGCAAAACCGCCTTCCCGGCCCGGAGGATCACACCCTGGAGATCCTGGGGGGAGCGCTCTGCTAATTGGCGCAGCTCTGCTTCTTCCTCTGGGCTGAGTTTGGGCAAAGCAGCGGGTTTGCTTTTGGGCTTGGCTTTTTTCTCTGCTCCTACCTGGAAACGCAACTCCTGCACCATACCAGGCAGCTTTTCCTGGTAGCGCTGGATGAACTCCTCGCGCAAATAGGTAAGCTGATGGCCCACCACCGAATCGGCCACCCGCACAAACAACACCCCGTCCTCTAGGCGCTCTGCCTCGGTCAGCTCGCTCAGGGCTGGCCCCGCAATTTCGGGCCATAGCACCAATGCCTTGCCCCGCTGAACCCCGGCGTTCAGCCCCTTTTGCCGCAGGATTTTAGCAACAATTTCGGCGGATTGCTTGGCCTTGGACATCATTTCAGGTTATGCAATAAAACCCAAACCAGCCAGAGCAAGAACACACTCGAGCTCAGGAACACCGGTAGCCCCAACAGCGAGAAAGCATATTCATCGGAATCAATAAGGTCTCCGTTGGATCTAACCACCTGGGATTGCTGGGCGAGTTGCTTGCGGTAGGGGAAAAACTGCACCAACGTGTTCAGGGCGTACCAGGCCAACATCACCGCAATGGCTCCCAGGGCCAGGCTGGGAATAATGGCGGCGATATCAAGCAAATCAAATAAGAGCCGGTTCATTGGTTCTCTCAGTATAGAGCGCTCCCTGATGATTTGAGTCTTTTGACAACTTGATTTTTGCCTCCTAAATAGAACATTTACCCATTCCTTACCATGCGAGATGCAGTAACTCAGAACTTGCACCTAAGTGGTCTGGTAAGTTAAAGATTGATATGCCATAAA
>JBBIUP010000046.1:0-19806 GCA_037440185.1 Meiothermus sp.
GTTCACCGAGCGGACGATCCCCTGTTGGGACAGACGGCCAAGGCCGCTGTTCACCAAGCCCAGCGTATCTTTCGCATCGAACACGCCCAGCACGTGCGCGACCAGGAGTTGCCACGGTTTGCCGGTCTGAACCTGGCGATTTCCATGCAGCCCATGCATCTCTTGGGGGATGCCGATCTGGTACGTTTTCACCTGAAGGGCCACGAGAAAGAGGCTTTCCGGCTGCGCGACCTCTGGAATACCGGCCTGCCACTGGCTTTCGGCTCGGATGCACCAGTGATGAAGCCTCTATTTGAACAAAACCTGCGAGCTGCTACCCAGCACCCCCTTAACCCCCGCCAGAACCTCAGCCTGGGGGAAGTGCTTTGGGCCCATACCAGAGGGGCTGCGCTGGCGGCGGGCTGGCCCCAGCAGGGCCTGATCCGCCCAGAAGCCCCCGCCGACCTGACCCTCTGGGAAAACGGGCGTCCCATAGGACGGGTATTTAGGGGTGAGCTCGAGTTGTATTAAGCTGCGCCACAGTGAGTTTGTCAAACCTCGAAGGTCACGCATGTAAGCGCCGCGCTGGAGGCGCAGTACCCGAATGAACGCCGGAGCGGATACGGTGACAAACATACTTTTTAGCACTGCGGAAAAAGGCTTCCTGTTCCCCAGGCTGCGCGGCAACGGTCTTGTCTGGGACAGAGGATTCTTAACCCTGGATGGCTCAATCTTTGTGAAGCGCGCTCTAGCGCTAGAAACTCCAGAGCCAACCGGTGGGGTCGGCCTGTTGGCAAGTGGGTGTCGCATAGACTGATACAGATGCTCCCAACGCACATTCAAGCCGAGCTGAAGGCTCAGGAAACCGCTGCCCAGGCAGAGGCCGTGCAGGTCGAGAGCCCTGCCTTCGGTCTGCCAGCGATCCAACTGAGTGAACAGCCCGTCCAGCTTCGCTTTGCCAAACCCAGTGTAAGCGGAACCGCACGGCCCCTGCTACGCCTGGTCAACTCAAAAGATTGTCGTCGCACGGCTCTCATCCGCGTTTTCTGTCAAGATCAGTTGGTGGGGCAACTGGATGTACAAATTCCTGCCCAGTGGGCGAGTTTTATCCTGGATCTAACCAAGGTACTGGGGCAGAATGCAGATGCCTGGCCTGAGGTATTGGAACTGGCAATAGTGGCCCAGGAAAACCCAGTGGGCCTGGTGGAATCGCTGCAACCAGGGCCGTTGCCAAGGTTATTGGTGGGGGGTGGACAGCAGTTTTTGCCCACCAGTGCGTGGGTGGCGGTACCGGTGGAGGCGGTTTCTCCGCTGCAGAGAATGCTGGGCGATTTTCTACACTCCAGAGCCGCAACCGACTATCTGGGTTGGATGATTGGCTGTACCACCACCGGCCTCAGCGACCTATACCGGGCTACTGGAAACGAGTTGTATGTGCAGGCCCTGAAGCGGATGCTGGCGGGCGTTGGGGAAGGATTGCCGTTGGAAGGGATGGAGAGCAGGGGAGAGAGGGCAGTTAAGGAACCCGGCTATATTGACCTGTTGAACCAGCAATTGGAATCCTTTGCGCCAGTGGCTGCCCTGGCTCATTTGCAGCAGACCCAGCCCACGCCTGAACGGGCAAGGTTTCTGCGCATCTTGGGCCAGCAAATGATAGAAACCGCCCGTACCGAGCGTGACTTCCTCACTAGCGAGGGCTGCTTCACCCTGGCTTTTCCCCTGGCCGCTACAGCGAGGGCGCTCGATGAACCTGATTGGTTTGACATAGCCTGGCAGGAGTGCGCCAGACGTTGGGGTTTTCTGTGGCGGGGTGAGCAGGTGATCCAACGGGCATATAGCGATGGGCGGGTATCTATGGTCAATTGGGCTAGAGGAACCGCTTGGCTGGCGCTGGGGACTGCCCAAACCGCGCTGGAATTGCCCGCAAATCACTCCGGAAGGGCTGATTTGGCCTCCAGATTGTCTGCTGTTGCCCCGTTGCTGCTCCAACGTCAGCAATCGGGGGGGCTATGGAGCGTTTTTACCGACCGACCCGACCTCCCCGCCGAGACCTCGGGCTCAGCGGGTATCGCGGCGGGTTTGGCCTTGGGAGCCAAAGCGGGCTGGCTGGGCGATAAGGCTTTGCATGCAGCCCAGCGCTGTGGGGAAGCGCTCGAAAGCTTTATCGAGCCCGATGGCTGCCTGGGTGGTGTGAGCCAGCACAATCCCGCCAGTGAGATTGCTTTACAGACGCACTACCGAATTAGAGCAGCCTGGGGGGCGGGTTTATATGCCCAGTTGATAGCTGCCCTGGTTTGAGATGAGAGCTCTTACAGCCCCATTGCAAATGCGCTCCGGATGGCTATTGTTCCACATCACGCTTTTCGCTCGCGTTGTGCCTACGCTCATCGTGGTTCCGATCTGGACGCCCAATCGCCAAGAGCCCTTGCCTTGGCACATAGACCACTTGAATACCAAAAGTCCTTGCCTTATACTGACCTCGACCAAAAATGTTTCTGGGTCGTGGGGATTTGTTGGAGTTTCTACAAGGAGGCAAGGGTATGATAAAGACGACGGTCTTGCGGACGATCTTGTTGGGCATGCTGCTTTCGCTCGGGGCAGCTTTTGCCCAGCAAACTACCCTCACTTTCTGGAGCTGGCGGGTCGAAGACCGCGAGTTCTATAACGATATCGCCAGGCAGTTTGAAGCCCGAACTGGTATCCGGGTGGTCTATACTCCCTACAATAACCTCGAGTACAACACCATTCTTTCCTCAGCCCTAGCTGCCGGGACTGGCCCTGACATTATCCATACCCGCGCCTATGGTGGCCTAGCTCAACTAGCCGATGCGGGCTATCTGCTGCCCATCACTGCCCAGCAGGTGCCCAACCTGGCCCGCTTCCCCGCTACTCTGCTCAATGCTGCGCGGGGTTTCCGCGACGATACCCGCCGCAGGCTCTACGGGGTGCCCTTTGCCACCCAGAGCCTGGGCTTCTTCTACAACAAAGACCTGCTGACGCGTGCGGGCATCCGCGAAATTCCCGATAACTGGCCCGACTTCAAGGCCATGTTGTCCCGCATCCGAGCAGCTGGGATTGTCCCGTTGGCGAACGGCCCCAGGGACGGCATCAGCCTCGAGCAGATCTTTGGCGTAATTGGCCCCAACTTCTACGGCGGCTCCGACTACTTCCGGGCGGTCACTGCTGGGCAAAAGACCTTCGTGGATGAGGGCTTCGTCCGCGCACTGGAAGAAACTGCTGCGATGCGCGAATTCATGCCACCCAACTTCGCCGGTATCGGCTACCCCGAAGGACGTACCCTCTTTACCAATGGTGGCGCGGCCTTCTTTGTAACGGGCGGCTTCGACATCGCCTATTTCCGCGATAACAACCCCCGCCTCAATTTCGGCTTCGTGCCGGCCCCCCCCCTGCGGCGTGGCGAGCGTAGCTGGGTTTCGACCTTTGCTGATGGCAACTACTCCATCAACGCCAGAACCCGCAACCCCGAAGCTGCCGTCCGCTTTATTAATTTCCTCTCGACCCAGGAGTTTGGCCAGCAGTTCACCGAAAAACTCTCACAGGCCTCCGCCGTGCCAGGCACTAAAGCCAAAGACCCCATTCTCCAGGAAGTAATCGACTATACCAATAGCTACGGCACCCCCTACCTCACCCTGGTGGGCTTCCGCTATGCCGCACCTACCGGTACCGAATTGATGCGCTCGGGTATCCAACGGATGATTCTGGGCCAGGCCACAGGTCGTCAGATTGCCGAAGAAATGACCAGGGGCGTAGCGACCTGGTTTAGGCCCTTCCAGCGATAGCGGACAGCCCCTAGCCGATGGCTGATAGCATACAGAGCTGTTAGCTGTCGGCTATCGGTAGGTTCGTGCACCCACGATAGAAATTTGTGGTGTCAGATTAACTTGCGCCAGGGTGGATTTGCAAAACCAGCGGAATCGGCCATGCCTACCTGGCGCAATTCCCCTGGGTGCACGCCGCAGCCTCCGGCGGTGGGAGGCCCGCCCCGATAGGGGATCGTCCTGCTGGTGTACGGGCATTGCCCGTCCCGATAGGGGATCGTCCCCACCGATCTTTCTGGATCGTATCTCGCATTTCAACTATGGAGACACTTAGTGAAATACGTTTATAGGGGTTACATTGGCGCGGCTTATGACTGACTTCTTATCGCGGTTTTCGCTATTTTTGCCGCTAATCCTAGCGGCAAAAATAAGCCCGGTACAGCACTTCTCCTTATGAAGATTGCAGCATTCTTTCTGAAAACCGCTCTAGGCCCAACATAAATTTCTGATGTGGAGATACCCTCATGCGCTTTCAACGAAATCTGTGGTTGGTGGTTTTTCTTACTCCAGCGCTGCTGCTGATGGTGGTGTTTACCCTCTGGCCCGCAGTGGCTGCACTGGGGTATAGCCTCTACTCTTGGACCAGCTTCAATCGAGAAGAATTTGTAGGACTGGAAAATTTTCGCAAACTTTTGTCATTCCCTTTTCGCGACGATTTTTTAGATGCCATGCGCCATAATGTGCTGGCTTTTATCGGCCTGATGGTGATTCAAAACGGGCTGGGACTGGCTTTGGCATATGCTCTTTGGAAGCAGCCTCCCCTGATGCGCTTTTTCCGGGCTACCGTGTTCTTGCCGGTGATCTTGTCGCTGGTGGTGGTGGGCTTTTTGTGGAAGCTGTTTCTCGATCCCCTGATCGGCCCCATCACCAAACTTGCGAATATGTCAGGGATTGCCTCTTTTGCACCCTTGGGTGACCCTACCTGGGCACTGTTTACCCTCATCTGTGTCAATGCTTGGCGCTGGGTAGGCTTTCCTACCCTGGTTTTTTTGGCGGGTATGAACGCCATCCCGGAGGATTACTACGAGGCGGCGCGCCTGGATGGGGCCAGTGAATGGCAGGTTTTCCGCCAAATCATGCTGCCATTGTTGGCACCGGCTTTCACCACCATCATCATCCTGACCTTTATCGGTTCGATGGAGTGGTTCGAATTGCCCTATGTGATGGCTGGGGTGAGCGGCAATCCTGGCGGCGCTACCGACACCATGGCCCTGATGTTTTATCGCCTGGCCTTTGGAGCAGCCTCCGAGGCCACTTCCAACGTGGGGGTAGCGGCAGCCATCAGCGTGATTCTGTTTGTGGTTGTGGGGATTGGCTCAGCAATTGGAGCCTTGTACCTGCGGCGGCGGGAGGTGGAAATGTGAACCCGTCTCGCTCGTCCAACCCCTGGCGCCGGCTGGGGCCTAGCGGCATCTTTCTGTTCGGCCTGCTGATCCTCAACGCCCTGGGGGTGATTTTGCCGTTGCTCTTGATGCTCATTTCGGCCATCAAGCCCACCCCCGAAATTTTCGCGTCCCCCTTTGCCCTGCCCCAGACCTGGAGTTTGGATAACTTTGCCAGGGTTTGGGAATCGGGGCGCTTTGACCTCTACTTCCGTAACTCTATCCTGATTACGGTTGGGGCTGAAATATTGATTCTGGCCTTCAGTGCGATGGCGGGCTACGCGCTGGGCCGCTTCAAGTTCCGCTTCAACGATGCTATCTACGTGTTTTTCCTGGCTGGGTTGATGTTTCCGGCCAAGCTGGTGCTGGTGCCGCTGTTTGTGCAGCTCAAGGAGATGGGCCTGATCAACTCGCACCTGGGCCTTATTCTGGTCTATGCCGCAGGCGGCATCCCGGCAGCTGTATTTATCCTGACCGGTTTTTTCCGGGCCCTGCCTTCCGATCTCGACAATGCCGCCCGTATTGACGGAGCCAGCGAATGGCAGGTTTTCTGGAAGGTGATGCTGCCTTTGGTGCGCCCCCAACTGGCAATTGTGGCGATCTATACGGCTATCCCAATCTGGAACGATTTTCTCTTGCCCTTAGTGTTCTTGCAGGATCCTACCCTCAAAACCGTGCCACAGGGCCTGACGGTGTTCTTTGGTGAATATGCTACCGACTACGGCCCTCTGTTTGCAGGCCTTACCTTGGCAGCAATGCCTTTGATTCTGCTGTACTTGCTGCTGTCGGAGCAGTTCATTAAGGGTCTGACAGCAGGGGCTACGAAAGGGTAAGGGTGCAGGGGTTATGCGACGAGTTAGGGGCCGGGCGTCGGGGAGGCTGGTTTTTCCCTCCTTAATCGTGTCGTGTCAGGCGCGGGCCGACAACCCGCTGCACGGGCCGCAGTTTATGGCCGCGATGGCGCTGGCAGCAGAACAAGGAGGCGCGAAAGCGATTCGTGCCAACGGGGCCGAGGATGTGCGGGCCATTCGGGCAGTGACGGCCCTGCCCATCATTGGTATAAACAAGCGTTGGATGGAGGGCTCCGAGGTCTATATCACCCCCGACTTTGCTGCGGCCGAGGAGGTCGCCGAGGCTGGGGCAGATGTGATTGGGCTGGACGCAACGATGCGCCTCCGCCCCAAGGAATCACTGGCCGAGCTGATCACACGGATTCATGGTCTGGGAAAGCCGGTGCTTGCCGATGTTTCGACGTTGGAAGAAGGTCTGGTCGCGGCTGGATTGGGTGTGGATTTCGTGGCGACGACACTGGCGGGTTATACGCCCTACTCGCTCAAGACCGAAGGGCCAGATTTTGAGTTGCTTGGGCAACTAATAGAGGAGCTAGACCTGCCCGTCGTTGCCGAGGGGCGCTTCTGGACACCCGAAGCGGTGTCGCGGGCTTTCGAGCTAGGTGCCAGCGCGGTGGTGGTGGGCACTGCCATCACCAACCCCCGCGAAATCACCCGCCGTTTTGTGCAGGGGGTTCCGGCTTGAACGTGCTTGGGATTGATGGCGGGGCCAGTAGCAGCAAGTGGGTGGTGCTGGACGCTCAGGGCGGAGTGGTGGCCCAGGGGCGGGCCGCTCCGGTAATTGGACACTTGTTTAATGATGAAATGCGGGTCAAGGTATTTGCCGCGTTGGATGAGTTGTTGGTAGAGGTCAAACCCCATGCACCCGTTGCGGTGGTCGCGGGCATCACAGGCCTGGACGCGGGAACCAAAGAAGCCCAGCAGATGAGCGGTTATATCCAGCAGGCACTGGGTTTGTCTATCGAGCGGGTGCGTGTCCTCAACGATATGGATCTGGCTTACCGGGCCAACTTCGCGCCGGGAGCAGGCATCGTGGTATATGCCGGAACCGGCTCGGTAGCCTACAGCATTGCCCAGGATGGTACGGTCCACCGCGCAGGTGGGCACGGTTTCCTGATTGGAGACGAAGGGGCTGGTTTTTGGATTGGGAAAACCGCCTTGCGCCAACTGTTGCGCTGGAGCGACTCGAGGCTCGACACCGCTTCATACCCGTTGGCCCAACATCTTTATGCGGTGCTGGGAGGCCGTGATTGGCCGCACATTCGTGAGTATGTGTATGGGGGTGGGCGGCAGGCGGTTGCCGCGTTGGCTCCGGCAGTGGGCTGGGCTGCCGAAGACGGAGATGAGACTGCAACCCAAGTTTTGCTTCAGGCCGGACGCGAACTGGCCGACCTGGCCCTCACCTTGCGACACCGCTTGGGCCCGCTGCCGGTGGTACTTTGTGGGGGCGCTTTGCAGGTTAGCCCCCTCATCGAGCAAGGAGCCAGAGAACTGCTGGAAGTGACGGTTCAGTATACTTCCAGCGCCGAAACTGCTGCCCGTATGGCCTTGGACTTGCACAATTCATAGACGAGCCTAATTATGAGAAAACTTCTGGCCACCGAACAAATTAGCAAGGTTCACCACGACCTCGAGACCCGCCCTACCCTGCAAATCGCACAAGCTTTGGTAGACGACCAGCTTCACGCAGTTCAGGCAGCCCAGAAAGCAGTGCCCCAGATTGCCAGCGCTGCCGAACTTGCAGCCGAGCGAATGTTGCAGGGCGGGCGCTTGATATATGTGGGGGCGGGAACCAGTGGGCGCTTGGGGCAATTGGATGCTTCGGAACTCCCGCCCACCTTTTCCTGGCCGCGTGAGCGGGCCTTGGCCTGTATTGCGGGGGGCCAGGAGGCCCTTTGGCGAGCGGTGGAAGGTGCGGAAGACGACTTTGAGGCAGGCAAGCGCGATGTGCTGGTGGTACAGCCTACTGCCAATGATGTGGTGATTGGTATTGCGGCCTCGGGCACCACCCCCTATCCGCTGGGGGCTTTTGCGGCAGCCAGGGAAGCGGGAGCCCTGACCATCGGAATTGCCAACAACCCCGATACCCCCATTGTGCTGCAAAGCGATGTGGGGATCGTGTTGGACACCGGCCCCGAGGTGATCTCGGGTTCGACCCGCCTAAAAGCCGGAACCGCCCAGAAGATTGCCCTTAACACCTTTTCTAGCACGCTGATGGTGCGGTTAGGCAAGGTGTACGGTAACCTGATGGTGGAAGTGCAGGCCACCAATGCCAAGCTGGTGGCGCGGGCGGTGCGCCTAGCCATGGCGGCCACGGGGGCTTCAGAAGGTGAAGCAAAAACGGCGCTGGAAGCCTGTGACTACCGCGTCAAGACTGCTATTGTGATGATCAAAAAAAGCCTGGGCGCAGAGGCGGCCCAGGCTTTGTTGAACGGTGTGGATGGGAATGTGCGGAGGGCGTTGGAGCGTTCGCTTTAGCGAATTGTTCTGCTTATCAAGAAGTGTTCCAGAGCCTGTCCAGCATTTCGAACATGGGTGCGCATGGCTGCCTCAGCAGCCTCGGGATTCTTATCCTGCACCGTTTGCAAAATAGCCTCGTGCTCGGCCCGTGACTTGGGCAAGCGGCCCGGAATGGCTGCCGAGCTGTTGATGAGCATGCGAATTTGCCCGTCTATGGTCTCGGCAGCGGCCAGCAAGCGCTTGCTACCCGAAGCTTCCCAAAGGCATCGGTGAAAGGCCAGGTCGAGGTCGCCATAGGTCTCGATGTCGCGCTTATCGGCAGCTTCGCGTTGTTTGTTGAATAGCCTTTCCAACTTCTTCAGCAACACCTTGCCGTCGTTTTCGACAGCCAGCCGTGCCGCCAGCCCTTCCAGCACCTCGCGCAGGCTGTAAATTTCGCGCACATCCTCGAGATTCGGCTCCAGCACAAAATAGCCCCGGTGCGGCACCGCCACTACCAGCCCTTCGCGCTCGAGTGCCGACAGCGCCTCCTTGACCGGGGTAGGGGAGAGACCCAGGTCTTCAGCCAGCACCCGCACCACTAATTTTTGTCCGGGAGGGATTTTGCGCCCCAGAATGGCCTGTCGCAAAGCCTTATAAGCCTCGCGGTTCAGGGTAGTTCGTGTCAGAGCCATATTTGTTATTAATTCTAACACATTGACCACAAAAGATTTTAGATATAAAATCTTACAGAAACCAAAGGAGGAGATGGTGGCACATAGAGCCCTAGCTCATAAAAGTACCGATGATGTGGCGGTAGCGGTGGCCGACCTGAAAGCGGGTGAGGAACTCAACATCCAGAGCCTCGAGGGCGGTAGGTCGTACAAAATCAAACTACTGGAGGACGTTCCTCTGGGTCACAAAATTGCGCTCAAAGATATGCCGCCTGGCCATGTGGTCATGGAGTATGGCGAGAAGGTAGGCAAGATGACCAAGGCGGTGAAGCAGGGTGGCTATGTACACGTCCACAACATCCGGACGCTGCGCTGGGATTACGAAAAGCAGGGGAGTAAAGGCAAAGCTGCCTCCGCCAAGTCCAAGAAAGGAGGCAAATGATGGCTAAGAAAACAGCCCCTAAAGCTGTGCGGATCACCGGCTACCGCCGCCCGAACGGGGCGGTGGGGGTGCGGAACCACGTCCTCATCCTGCCGGTGGACGATTTATCAAACTCGGCTGCCGAGGGGGTGGCCCGGCTCATCGCCGGTACCACTGCCCTGCCGCACCCCTATGGGCGCTTGCAGTTTGGCGAAGACCTGGAACTGACTTTCCGTACCCTTTCGGGCCACGGAGCCAACCCCAACGTGCACGGGGTGGTGGTCATCGGCATTGAACCCAAGTGGACCGACCGGGTGGCCTCGGCCATTGCCAAGACCGGCAAGCCCGTCGAGACCTTCTCCATCGAACGCCACGGCGACCTCAATGTGATCAATGCGGCCTCGAGGGTGGCCTATCAGATGACGCAGGATGCCTCCGAGTTGTGGCGTGAGCCGATTCAGGTATCCGAGCTGGTGCTCTCCATCAAGTGCGGCGAATCCGACCCTACCCTGGGCTTGGCCGGGAACAAGGCTCAGGGCCGGGCAGTAGATCGGCTGGTGGACATGGGGGCTTCGGTAATTTTTGGTGAAACCTCCGAGCTGACCGGTGGGGAACACCTGATTGCGAATCGTTGCGCTACGCCTGTTCTCAAGCGCAGGTTCATGCAGATTTACAACGATTACATCCGGATGATCGAAGACCAGGGGGTAGACCTGCTGGGCTCCCAGCCCACCGAGGGCAACATTCGCGGGGGTCTTTCCACCATCGAAGAAAAAGCCCTGGGCAATATCCAGAAAACCGGTTCGCGCAAGGTAAACGCGGTGCTGGATTACGCTGAGGCGGTCAAGCCAGGCCAGGGTCTGGTCTTCATGAATAGCTCTTCTGCCGGGGCCGAGCAAGTGACGCTCTGCGCGGCGGGGGGCAGTGTGCTGCACTTCTTCACCACCGGCCAGGGCAACATCGTGGGACACCCCCTGATTCCAGTCATCAAGGTCTCGCCCAACCCCATTACCTGCTCGACCATGGATGAACACATAGATGTAAAGCTACCGGATTTGCTGGTGGGCGATATCAACCTGGATCAGGCTGCCGACCGCATCCTGGATGTGTTCGCACGCACCGCCAACGGACGCATGACCGCTGCTGAGCTGTTGCGGCATAACGAGTTCGTCATTACCAAGCTGTACCCGAGTGCTTAGTGGTACACCGATAGCCGATAGCGAATGGCTTGTAGCTAAAAAGTCCTTGCTATCCGCTATTGTTTATGAGCTATCTACCATGATAATCGTTTGCGAGTTCATCACACCAAGTGGGTTGGAGCGCCTCCAGCAGGGGGGTGTGGAGGTACTTTATGACCCCAATCTCTGGAAAGACCGCGAGGCCCTCAAGGCCAAACTAGCAGGTGCTACGGCCCTGGTGGTACGTAACCAGACCCAGGTCAATGCCGATTTGCTGGGGGCGGCCCCGAACCTCCAGGTAGTGGGGCGGCTTGGCGTGGGTCTGGACAATATTGTCCAACCTGACCTCAAAACCTATGGCGTGCAGCTTTACTTCGCCCGCGGCATCAACGCGAATGGAGTGGCCGAGTATGTGCTGGCTGCGATGTTGCATATGGCTCGCAATATCGCGGGGGGCGCAGCCCATGTAGCCGGGGGCGGCTGGAACCGGAGTGCTTTTGGAGGCTTCGAACTGACGGGCAAAACCCTGGGGCTGGTGGGCCTGGGTGAGGTGGGGTTGCGGGTTGCTAAACGGGCCAGGGCTTTTGGCATGAAGGTAGTGGCCTCCGACCCCATGCGCCTGGCCTGGGAGAGTGCGGTGGAAGACCTGGAGATCGCTCTGGTTTCTACACCCGAAGTGCTGCGAAGAGCTCATTTCCTCTCGCTGCACGCGCCTTTTGCACCCGAAACCAAAGAACTGATCCGGGCCGAGACCATTGCCACCATGCCCAAGGGCAGCTTTTTGGTGAACACTGCCAGGGGGGAACTTATCCACCAGGCCGATCTGGTGGTCGCGCTGAGATCGGGCCACCTTGGCGGTGCGGTGCTGGACGTGGTAGACCCCGAGCCCCTGCCCGCCGAACACGTGCTGCGGGGTGTGGATAACCTGTGGATAACCCCCCATGTGGCCGGTCTGACGGCCGAGGCCCAGGAAGCGGTGGGGTTGCGGGTGGCCGAGGGCGTTTTGAACATCCTGGGGGTGGTATGAAGGTTCCCTATCCCGACCTCAAGCGGTTGGTCTCGAGCCACTTCCATAACCTGGGGTTGGCCCTCGACCACGCCGACGAGTTTGCTGAGGTGATCCTCGAGGCCGAAGTCGAAGGCAATGTGGGGCACGGCCTGACCCGTGTTGCCCAGTACACCAGCCAACTCCAAGCCGGTGGCTTGAACGCCAAGCCGCAGATGCGCTTGGAACGAACCAAACCCAGTGTTGCAATTCTCCATGCCGATGGCGCACCGGGGCCGGTGGCCGGACTCTTTGCAGTGCGAGCGCTGGCTCAGATGGCCAAGGAACAAGGTAATGCAACGCTGGCAGTGCGGGGAGCCGGACATTCCGGGGTATTGTCGGCCTACGTGGGCCGGTTGGCCCAGCAGGAGCTGGTGGCCCTGGCTTTCGCCAACACCCCGCCCGCCATCGCACCAGGGCCGGTGCTGGGTACCAATCCAATTGCCCTGGGTGCACCTGCCTACCCCCAGCCGGTCATCATTGATACCTCCATCTCGGTGGTGGCCAGGGGCAAGATCATCGCTGCTTCTAAAAAAGGGGATCCCATCCCGGAGGGCTGGGCACTCGACAAAGAGGGCCATCCCACCACCGATGCCAAAGCAGCCTTGGAAGGCTCTTTGCTGCCCGTAGGAGAGGGGAAGGGCTTCGCTTTGGCGGTCTTGGTGGAAATACTGGCCGGAGCCCTTGCGGGGGATGCGCTCTCGCCCGATCTACCCTTACCCTGGATGCCCCCCGAGCAGGCCGCCAAACCTGGGTTATTGCTCCTAGCACTCGATCCCAGTGCTTTTGGTCTTGGCTATGCCAATCGGGTGGCTCAACTCATCCATGCTCTTGAGGCGGTTGGAGGCCGGATTCCCGGTGCACGTCGAACCGCTTTGCGAGAAAAGGCTTTACAAGAAGGTGTGGTGGTTAACGAGGCACTTCAGGCAGAACTCGGTAAACTAGGCTTGCGTCTAAAAGGAGGAGGAAACACATGAAGAAGCTTTTTTGGCTATTGGTTGCTGTGTTGGTGATGTCTACTGCGCTGGCGCAGCAAACCCGCCTACGGGTGTTTGTGGGTGGGCAGCAGCGTCCGGATGTAATGCGAAAGATTTTCGATCTCTACCAGTCACGCAACCCTGGCATTCGGGTAGATGTGGAGGTTGGAGGGGCTACTTCCGATCAACAGCAGCAATACCTCACCACCGTGCTGGCCTCACGCGATCCCAGCATTGACATCATCCTGATTGACGTCATTCGTCCTGCCCAGTACCTGGCCAGCCGCTGGGCCGATACCCTTGACAAGTATCTGCCCGCTGCTTCGCGCCAGAATCTCTTGCGGCAGTACCTACCAGCCTACTCGCAGGCCAATGTGATCAATGGTCAACTGGTGGCCCTGCCAGCCTTTGCCGATGCGATGTTCTTGTACTATCGCACCGACCTGCTGGAGAAATACAACTTCAAACCCCCCACCACCTGGGAGGAAGCCATCCAACAAGCCCAAACCATCCTTCAACGCGAGAACAATCCCAACCTCAACGGCATTGGTTTTATTGGAGCACCCGCAGAAGGAACGGTATGTACCTTCCTGTTGCCTATCTGGGCAGCTGGTGGCGACGTGACCAACGCACAAGGCCAGTTTAGCCTCACCGTGGAGCAGGCTCAACGCGCCTTGCAGTTCTGGGTCAACTTGATGGATCAGCGTGTTTCTCCGCCCAACATGGCCGAAAAGCCCCAAGACACCATTCGCAGCGAGATGCAGGCTGGACGCTGGGTGTTCGGCACCATGTTTGCCTACGCCTGGAACAGGTTCCAGAACGATGCTGACAGCCAGGTCAAGGGCAAAATTGGGGTGGTGCCCCTGCCCGCATTCGCAGGGGGCCGCCAGGCAAGCTGCTTGGGGGGCTGGCAGTGGGCCGTCTCCGACTTCAGCCGCAACAAAGCCCAGGCCCACCGTTTGGTGCGCTTCTTGAGCAGCCCTGAAGTCTCCAAAATTCTGGCCATAGATGCTTCCAACCTGCCGGTCTTCCCGGCGCTCTACCGTGATGCCGACATCCTGCGCGTGAACCCCTGGTTCGGTCAGGCTTTGCCCGTAGTACAGGCGGCCCGTGCACGCCCACAACATCCGCGCTATGCCGAGATTTCTGAGGCCATCCGTGTCAACACCAACCAGGTGCTGGCTCGGCAGAAAACCCCCGAGCAGGCAGCCCGCGACATCGTGAACCGGTTGCAGGCGATCTACGGCGGCAGATAAGTTGCTGGCAGTGGGGTAGGAGCCCGGTGCTCCTACCCCTATCTCCAAACCCGCGGTTCCTGTCCGAACAACACAAGAGTCGTTTTTTCCCTAAACAAGCTATGCAAAGGCGGCCCAGAACCGACCAAAAGATCTCCCTTGGATGCGCCGGGTGGCGCTGTGGGATGGTGATTTCCAAGAAGTTACTTTGCCAGGGATTTGGTGGGAGATTCTCATGATCCAGCCCAAATATCGTCGCAGCTTCGGCGACCTGAGTGAGCGTGCGCTGGCCTTCTGGCTACTGGTTCCGGCGGCCTTGCTGTTGGGGTCGGTAGCGTTGTATCCGGTGGCACGCCTGATCTATACCAGCCTTTTCCAGCGCCGCCTGACCGATGAAACCGGCAGTAACCCGGTCTTCATTGGATTCGCCAACTTTGCCCAGGCCCTGTCCGATGAGCGCTTCTGGACGGCCTTGTGGAATACCTTCTTAATTGTACTGGTCACAGTGCCCGGGGCGTTGGTGGTAGGGCTTTTGCTGGCCCTGCTGGCCAATCTGCCTTTTCGTATCAAATGGCCGGTGCGGCTGGGCTTGTTGCTGCCCTGGGCCCTGCCGTTGGTGTTCGCAGGGCTGATTTTTAGATGGTTTTTTGATAGCCAGTATGGCGTGGTCAACGATGTGATTGTGCGCCTGGGGGGCGAGCGGTTGCTGTGGGTAACCACGCCCGAGCTTCTTTTCTGGGCTATTTGTTTCAGTATTATCTGGAAAAGCAGTTCTTTTGTGGCCCTTATTTTGCTGGCTGGATTGCAGGTGATTCCCAAAGAGCTATACGAATCGGCCTCGGTTGACGGGGCCAACCGCTGGCAGAGTTTCTGGCGAATCACCCTGCCGCTCTTGACGCCGGCCATCCTGGTAGCGGCGATCTTTCGTACCATCACTGCTTTCCAAACCTTCGATATCCCCTTTGCTATGCAGAATGGAGGCAGTTCCTTCGAAACCATGGCCATGTACGTGCGCACCATGAGCATCGAAAACCTCAACTTTGGCTATGGTTCGGCCTTGGCGGTGCTGATGTTTCTGATTAGCCTGGTGGTTACGCTGGTCTATCTGCGCTATGTGAGGGGGGCCGATGATTAAGCTCGAGCGCCTTGCACTTCGCGGCCTGGGGTTTGCGGGCAGAAGGGAAGAAACCGGCTTCCTCTCCCCGTCTTCCGTGCCCGCCAGCGCCTCTGCTCGACCTGGGAGGGCCTTATGAAACTCGATAATCCCCGTATATGGCTTTGGATTGCGGCGGGTATCGTTGTAATAAACGGCTTTTTCCCGGCGGTTTGGATTTTGCTGACTTCATTTAAAACCGAAGGAGAGCTCACCCGCATCCCCATCACCTGGCTGCCCGATAACCCGACCTTCCAGAACTACGTGCAGGCTCTTACCAGCGCCCCGATTGGGCGCTATTTCCTCAATAGCCTGGTTGTTGCTGTGGGCGCTACCCTGCTGTGTGTGTTTGTATCGGCGCTGGCTGCCTATGCCCTGGCCCGCCTACACATCCCCAACAAGACCCTGATTTTTTCACTGCTGGTAGGGGTTTCGATGTTTCCTACTGTAACCTTGTTGCTGCCATTGTTTGAAATGGTGCTGGGGTTGGGGTTGCGGAATAACTACATTGCCCTGATTTTGCCCCATGCTGCGCTATCTATTCCGGTAGCAACGCTGGTATTGGTGAGTTTTTTTCAAGGCATCCCCAAAGATTTGGAATCAGCCGCCATGGTGGATGGATGTTCTCGTCTTGGGGCTTTGTGGCGTATTGTAGTGCCGCTTTCTGCACCGGGGGTTTTTACTGCCAGTATTCTGGCCTTCGTTAACAGTTGGGACGAGTTCCTCTTGTCGCTGACCCTGCTGCCCTCGCAAGCCATGCGTACCCTGCCGGTGGGTATCCAGTTCCTGCAAGGCGAATATAGCTTTCCCTGGCCTCTGATTTCTGCGGCTCTGATCATTGCGCTGGTGCCGGTGGCCCTGGTGATTGCGATCTTCCAAGAGCGGGTGGTGGGTGGTTTGACCCAAGGTGGGGTGAAAGGATAGGCAGATTGCGGATTGCTCAAGGCGTATTGCCGAAAAAGAAAAGCAATCCGCAATAGACCATAAGCAATATGCAAAATCTTAGAATCGGTCTAGTTCCCATTGTGCGACCCCTATTTCGAGGGTCGAAGTTTGGCCTCGAGCACACCTCGCGCCAAGCCTTAGAAGCCCTGGGTGGAGAGCTGGGCTTTGAAGTGGCTTATGCTTCTGAGCCGGTAGCCGATACCACCCAAGCGGAAGCTGCCGCCCGCGCAGCCCAGACCGCAAAGCTGGATTTGCTGCTGGTGCAGCATGTAACCTTTGCCACTGGCGATGCGTTCTTGCCGCTGTTGCAACTCCCCCTTCCAGTGGGGTTGTGGGCTTTGCCCGAGGTGTGGGATAGCGGCCCACTGCCCCAAAACGCGATTTGCGGGCTCAACCTGGGGGTTTCCCTTGCCGAGCAACCGACCAAGTGGTTCTACGGGACGGTGGAGGATGCGTGGTTCCAGACCCGCTTGAAGCTAACCCTGGAGGCACTGCGTGGGGCCAAGGTGCTGCGCCAGGGACGGGTGCTGTGGTTGGGGGGGGCTGCGCCCGGATTTTTTGCCTTTAATGCTCTGCCCGAGACGGGCCTCACGGTCGAGAAGGCGGAGCTTGCCGAGTTATGGGATGCGCTGGCAGCTGTGTCGGATGCCGAAGTAGAGGAGAAGACCGCAGCTTTCCGCGAGCTTTCCGAGTATCCAGTAGAGCAGTTGCGCGAAACTTTTCGCCTGGAATTAGCCCTGACCCAGCTGGCTAAACCTTATGACGGGGTAGCGATTCGCGAGTGGCCAGAAATCCCGGACAAGACCGGCGTGATGGCCTATTCGGCGATGGCCCGTTTGGCCGACCAGGGCTATGTGTTTGCTCCAGAGGGCGATGTGTTGGGGCTGGCCGGTATGTTGGCTCTGCAAGCGATTTCGGGCCGGCCGGCCATTTTGCTGGATATCTCGCACTTTTCCGCCAAGGGTGTGATGCTCTGGCACGGAGGGGAAGCTCCCAAAGCCTGGGCGGGTGGCCCCACCCGACTGGTGCCGCACTTCAACCGCAACCTGCCCGCAGTTCGCGATATGTCCTTGAAAGCTGGAACCATCAGTGGTCTGCGCCTGCTACCTGGGGGTAGGGCTTTAGTGCACGGCGGGGTTTTGAGTGGCGAGAAAGGCTATGACGGGGACTCGAGCTGGCTCACCCACACCAGTTGGGCAGGCCAAGAACTCACGCCACGGCAGTTCCTGGCAAGCTGGTTCAATCAGCGCATTCCACACCACATGGCTGTCGGGATGGGGCAGTATGAAGAGGCATTGCTGGAGATGTGTGGCTGGCTGGGATTGGAGGTGCTGCCCGCTCAGCCTGAGGAAAATAGACTGGTATGGTGAAGACCCCCCCCAATACACCTGAGCCGCGTGGTGCGGCACTCAAAATGGACGACCCCTGTAGGCCTGCGTGCAGGGGGGCTAGGCCATGACCAAAGTCCTCACCCTGGGCTGGGCTTGTCTCGATCAGCGCTACTATGTCGAGCAGTTCCCGCCTACCAGCAGCCGCACCGGGGTTCTGAGCTACCGCGAGGCCATCGGGGGGCCTGCCGCGGTGGCCGCGATGGCCATTGCTCGATTGGGCGCAGAAGCCCATGTGGTCAGCCGCCGGGGCGATGACGCAGTGGGGGAGCGCTTACAGGAGATGCTCGAGGCCGAGCGGGTCAAGCCCCACTTCCAACTTGGCTCCGCCACGCCGGTCTCGGCGGTGTTGGTCACGCCCGAGGGCGAGCGCTATATCTTTCCCTACCGGCCCGAGTTGCCCGACGAGCTGGTTTTGAACACCGAGAAGCTGCTCAAAAATGCCGATGCCTTGCTGCTGGATGGACGTTGGGCTTCGGCGGGCTATGGCTTGGGGCAGGCCGCCCGCGAGCGCGGCATCCCGGTGATTCTGGACTTGGATCGCGACCGCGATGACGACTGGATGCTCACCCAGGTCTCGACGCACGCGGTGGCCTCAGAAGAACTAGCGATGAAAAAGGGTGGAGTGGACGAGCTTTTGGCCCAACTGCAGGCTCTGGATGTATTTGCCGCCGTCACGCTAGGGGCCGAAGGCGTCGCGTATGTAGGTGGGCACGTGGCGGCCCACAAGGTGTATGTGCGTGATACCACTGGTGCCGGAGATGTATTCCACGGCGCGTTTACCCTGGCGATTGCCGAGGGCAAAGGCGAGGTGGGGGCGCTCGAGTTTGCCGCCGCAGTAGCAGCCCTGCACTGCTCCAACGCCACGCCGCCGCGCCTGGCCGAGGTTAAGGCCTTTCTGGGGGGCTGATGGGTTATATTGCCGATTTGCGGGCACTGGTGGGTTCACGCCCGTTGTTCATGGTGGGGGCAGGGGTTTTGTTGCTCGACGAACAAAACCGTGTGCTGTTGCAACACCGTACCGACTCTCACGACTGGGCCACGCCGGGCGGAGCCTGCGAACTGGGTGAGAGTCTGGAGCAGACCGCCCGGCGCGAACTGCTGGAAGAAACTGGCCTGGAAGTGGGCGAACTGCGGCTTTTTACCGTACTTTCTGGGCCCGAATACCACTACCGCTACCCCAATGGTGACGAGGTGTACAACGTGAGTGCGATGTACCTGGGCCGCTATACAGGCGAGACCCTCCGGCTCGACCTCGAAGAAACCAAAGATGTGCAGTTTTTTGCCCTCGATCGGCTACCGCCCTTGATGGGGCCGGTGAACCAGAAAGCACTGGAGCTGCTCAGGCAAGCCCTTGCTCAAGGAGACCTATGAGAAGCACCCCTGCTAAAGCCCGTTCGTTTGCTCGTATCGGTGATGGTGCCATGCGCTTTGGAACCCTGGCCATTGACCAGCGCCCACCCTTGATGCAGATTGCAGCCAAAGCGCTGGGCCGCGACCTCGAGAGTGTGGGGGCCGAAGTGGCCGAACTCAAGGGCCTCCTGGCGGAAACCCTGGCCAGAGCCGTGACCGGCATCCTGATTGACCCGCACTATGCGTTCCCGGCAGCCATGCCCACCTTGCCGCGCGAAACCGGCCTGATGCTGACGCTCGAGCACCACCGTTTCGAAACCGTAGAAGGCGGTTGGCGCAAGAGCACGGTAATTCCGGGATGGAGCGTTGAACAAGCTGTACAGATGGGGGCCGACGGATTGAAATTGCTGGCCTGGCACCGGCCCGATGCACCGCAAGAAATTATCGAGCACCAACTGAACTTTGTGCGTGAAGTGGGCCAGCAGTGCAAGAAAGCCGACCGCCTGTTCATCTTCGAAGTGTTGCCCTACCCGATCCCTAGCGAGGATACCGTTGCCTATAACGCCAAGCTGCGCCAAATGTCGCTGGAAATCGCAGCGGCTTTTGCCGACCCTGGTTTTCATATTGATATTTACAAACTGGCCTTCCCCGGCGCCGCCGATCTGGTAAGGGAGTTTGGCGGCAGTGGCTATTCGCTCGAAGACCTGGAAGCCGACATGCGCGAATATAGCAGACTTCCCGCACCCTGGTTGCTGCTTTCTGGTGGTCTCAATGCCGACCAGTTTGTGCAGATGCTGGAAGCTGCTCTGAGTGCCGGAGCCCGTGGTTATCTGGCAGGCCGTGCGGTGTGGCAACATCCCTTGCGTTTCTACCCCGACAAGGCCAGGGTGCACGAGGCCCTGCGCGAAGAGGGCCTCGAGACCATTGACCGCCTGAATGAACTCCTG
>JBBIUP010000047.1:0-19775 GCA_037440185.1 Meiothermus sp.
ACAGGATGTTGCCACTTTTGCGCGGTTTTGTATATCTGCAAGTTTTGAGGTAAGCAATACTGGTTATGGGCAACGTCTATGAAGAGCAGGACAGGCTGGGTCTCGGTCGGCTCCACCTATAGACTTTCGTGATTGTCCTGTGTTGGGCATACCTGTTATGCGTTCTGAGGGTTCGGCTATCTGCCAAAACCTGGTCGAGGACCACCTGGCTGTTGGGGTATCGCGAGGCTGAAGGAGGCTTCTCGGGGTATGGTGTGAGCGTGGATTTGAGTGCTGCTGGGTGGGCTGTGGCCCTGTTGGCTGCGTGGTTGGTGGGTGCTTCGAAAACCGGACTGTCGGGAGCGGTGATGTTGGCAGTGGTGCTTTTTGCCAGCATCATCCCGGCCCGCGAGGCCACTGGGGCTTTATTGCCGGTGTTGATCTGTGCCGACTTCATTGCAGTGGGGATGCTGCGCAAGAACGTGCGCTGGCCACAACTCCTGCAAATTTTCCCCTGGACAGCGGTGGGGGTGGTGTGTGGGGCCATCCTCTTGGCTTTTATCAACGACCTTCAGGTACAGCGCATAGTGGGGGGCATCATCGTGGGAATGATGGTCTACCAGCTTTACCGCAAGGCTCGAGGGCTCAGCAATGTGGCCATCTCCGAACATCCGGCTTTTGCCCCCAGCATGGGCATGGCGGCGGGTTTCACCACCATGGTGGCCAACGCCGCCGGGCCCTTTGTGCTGATTTATATGCTGGCGATGCGGATGGGAAAACTCGAGGTGGTGGGCACCATCGCCTGGTACTTTCTGGTGGTCAACCTGTTCAAAGTTCCCTTTGCGGTGGGGCTGGGTTTGATAACAACCGAGTCCCTTTCGTTCAACCTCTGGTTGGTTCCGGCAGTGGTATTGGGGGCGATAGCAGGTCGCTGGTTGCTGGGCTATATCAACCAGAATTCCTTCGAGTGGATGGCCCTCATGCTGGCCTTGTTGGGCGGGCTGCGCTTGTTGCTGGCATAGAGCGGTTTGTGGGAGGCCTCTATGTCAATACCTTGCACAACTGTGGCCAGCGCTTCAGCGCATGCTTCTATCGAGCTACTGGGGGAGCCGAGTTCTTTACCCCTGGAGCAGAAAGCACCTCCCACACCGCCACTGGGGCAAACTGCTCTCGAGCTATCCTGCTCCAGCTTTAGTCTAAACCCACATATTCTTCTATCGCGCACTTCACAGACGTTGCCGCATTGACCCAGTACAACAAAAACCGTTGTACCGGGTATTCGGGGGAACCACTCTTACAGGTTCTCGGACAAACCAAACACAAACCCTGGCCCACCGTTCCAAAGACAGTGATCCACGTTGAAGCACAGGCCATCGTTGTATTCCAGCGGGTAGAGCACCATCTGGGGTGCGTAGCCAATCAGGCTATAGATAGGCGTGTGGCCGTGCACCAAACGATGGCCGCCCAGTTGCCCCAAAAATTCTTCCGTCAGGGCGATGCCCCCATTGAGAAAAGAAAACCGGCTGGCGAATTGCTGGGCCAGTCCATCCCAGGATTCGATGCTGTCCGAGTGCAGGATATCGCGCAGATTGTGGTTGATTTGTTCCAGGCTGTCGCCCCTTTCGAGGTAGAACGAACTGTCCGCATGCATCAGCAGAGTGCCCTCGACCAGGGCCAGGGCTGGGCGACCGGAGAGCCATTCGATATGGGCATCGTTTAGGCGCTCGAAGTCATGTTCTTTGCCTCCCACCCGCTGCCAGATTTCGTAAAAGGTCACACTTTGTCCCTGGCGCTTGAAGCTGGGAATCTCTATATCGGTAAAGTGATGCGCGGCCAGCAACATAGTGTCGTGGTTGCCCAGGAGCGCATGCACGGCACCCCCAGCCGCCGGTGCTGCGTGCTCGAGGCGCATCAAGAGCTCAATCACCCCGATGCCATTGGGACCGCGGTCGGTGTAGTCGCCCAGGAACCAGAGCTGGGCCTGGCCTCCTGTCCACTCGAGCTCGTTGCCAATGAAGCCCTCGCGCTGCAAGAGCCGGACGAGGGATTGAAGGCAGCCGTGGGTATCGCCTATGACGTAATGCACCGCCGAACAGTGTATCATCCAAAACGTGAAAGTACCGCTTGGCAAGCTGTTTTCGGCCTTCGTTCACATTGGGTTGGTGGCTTTTGGCGGGGGCGGCAATGCTCAGCTCTACCAGGCCATTGTGCTGAGGCGGCACTGGATGGAGGAGCGGGAGTTTCTAGAAACCACTGCCTTGTGCCGTATCTTGCCGGGGCCGGTGTTTGCCAACACGGCAGCCCACATCGGGATGCGGTTGGGTGGGGTAGTGGGTGGAATCTTGGCCCTGCTGGGGGTACTGACCCCTGGGGCCATCCTGATGTTGCTGCTGAGTTTTGCTTATTTTCGCTTTGGAGCTGTTCCTGGCTCACTGGCCGAGAGCGCCCTCGATGGGGTGGCGGCTGCCGCCATTGGTTTGATTCTGGCCACCATGATTCGTCAGGCCCCCATTGCGCTGGACTCCCTCAAGGCCATGGGGTTGGCCTTGGTGGTATTTGTGACCTATGGCTTGCTGCACTGGCAGTTGTTGCTGGTGCTGCTGCTAACCGTTCCGGCGGGAATGGGTCTGTATTGGCAAGAGGCAGCCAAAAAGTCATTCACAGAGCCAGCAAATAATCGGTCAGGCCAGGAGATGGGGGCCGATAGCCGTGGGTGAAATCCTCGAGGTCTTCCTGGCCTTCCTGCGCTTTGGGGTGCTCAGCTTCGGTGGGGGGATGGCCAACCTGCCCGAGATGGCCCGGGTCATCATCGGCAACGACTGGGTTACCCGCCAGGAGTTTGCCGATGGTTTTGCTCTGGGGCAGTTTGTACCGGGGCCGAATATGCTGGCAGTGCTGTTCTATGGCCTCAGCGCAGCGGGATTGGGTGGGGCTATGGCAGCGGGGCTGGGCATGTTTTTGCCGGGTGCGGTGGGGGCCATGTTGCTGGTGCGGGGCTGGGAGTGGATGTCTCAAGCCCAGTGGAGTCGGGCTTTACGCAAGGCCCTGGTGCCTATCAGCATGGGCTTGAGTGCCAGCATGGTGTTGGTACTGGTTCAACTCAGCGTGGAATCGCTGCTATGGGGTGTGGGGGTGCTGCTGGCCACTTTCCTGATTTATCGCGGTGTGAGTGTGGTAATCGTAATTGCTGGAGGGGGGCTGCTGGGGCTGCTGACGGGGCTTTTGTAGAGCGACTGGTGTTACGCCAGGGCCCACTCGAGGGCGACCAGATGCTCGGTGGGTCGGAACCCCACCGATTTTAGCTTCATGGCCTTTCTCCTAGCAGTTTTCGAAAAGAGATTTGTGCTGCACCCTTTACAAACCCCAGCTTCTCGTTGATGGCTAGCATCGGTGCGTTGAGCGAGTCATTGTCGGTGCGGATGGTCTCGAAGCCGCCCGCTTGCGCGTATTGCACCGTGCGTACCTTGAGCGCCAGCGCAATTTTGCGCCCCCGGTAGGCCCGCCGGGTTCCGGTGAACCAGTGATCGAGAGCTTTGCTGTCGCCCACGCGATACATGCAGCTCATCCCCACCCAGTGGTCGCCATCAAGTGCGATGAAAAACGCTGCCGGGTCGAACTCCTGGCCGGGAGCCAGGAGGTTATCCACAAAGAATTCCAAACCGATCGGCGTCGCGGGCTCGGAGCGCGGGGTGTCAATACGGATGTCGGAGAAGAGCTCGTGCAGCCTCCGGTTGGCCTGGGGGTCGGACGCGCTCAGCCTGGCGAAGGTCTGGATGTGGATAGGGGAGATGTCGAGGTGGGTATAAGGGGATAGGTCGGCCTTGCTCACGTCCAGGATGCTCACCCAGTCGCGCCTGGTCTCCACGAAGCCGCGATCCTGAAAAAAGCGGACGGCTCGGGTCTGGTTCTCGCGCACCGGGATGCGCAGTGAGATGGGGTCGTGGGGCTGCAAAGCCTCCAACATCGTTTGGTACAGCGCCTTGCCGATGCCCTGCCCGTGGTGGTCGGGGTGGACGTATAGCTCGAAGCCGAACTTCTGCGGGTGGTAGCTGCCGGGGTTGTTGGCAAAGTCCACCACGCCTACCAGCCGCCCGCCTAGCTCGGCGGCGAAACGGGTGTGGCGGAATTTTTCCTCGAGGTTGGCCTCCTGCTCGTAGGCCTCCGCAGTGCGCGGCCAGTCGGGGTTGAGCCGGTTCCACAGTTCGACCATCGGGGCGTAGTCGGCATCGCGGAGCGAAGCGGAGGATGCTTGCAGCGTGAAGGGGCGGATCAGATAGTCTTGCTGAAGTCTAGCCATTGGTTGACCTCTTTGAAACCAGCGGACTGGTAGAACTCTAAAGCGTCCGGCTCGCAGGCGACGCAGGCGGTCTTCGCGCCCAGCGCTTTCAGGCGGCGGAAGCCCTCGGTCAGCACCGCCCGCCCCAGACCCTTGCGCTCGAAGGCCGGGCGGGTGCCCACCGGCTCGAACTCCCCGATCCTATTAACGGGGTCGTACCAGACCATGCAGTACGAGGCGAACCGGCCCTCGGGGCTGACCGTCACGAGGTCGAGGTCGGGGCGGTAGAGCTTTGCTCCTGAGAGGGGGCCGGAGCGGATGTGGAGGTAGCTCTGCATGGAAAACCGCGAAGGGTGCCAGACCTCGAGGTGGATGTCCACCCGCTCCCCCATTTCATGTGGCTCGGGGTGGCGCACCACGAAGCCCTCGGGCAGCCTGGGCGGGGAGATGTCCTCGTCCAGCGGGCGCTCGAGGAAGTACATCATGAAGTTGTCCTGGCTGTACCCCAGGGTCTGTAAGATTTGGATGGTCTCGAGGTTGCTGCGGGCCACGCTGGTGTTCGGCTTGGCCTGGGGATCGAGGGCAAAGGCGTACGTCTCGGCGTGGGCGACCATCAGGCGCAGAAGTTCCGAGCGCTCCTCCGGCGACAGCCACGGGGCCACGTAGGGGTCGAACCTGGCCCGCTTCTGGAGCACGAAGCCCGCTACCGCACCGCCCTGTTCCCAGATGCGCACCCCGTCCTCGGGCTTGTAGCTGGCGTTCTGAAGCACGCCCCAGACAAAGTCGCCGGGGCACATGAACTCGCTGGGCGTAGGGGCGCGGCGCCAGCACTCGATCACGAAGTCGGTCAGCGGCCCCAAGTCGGCGGGCCTGTAAGGTCTCGAGTCGAAGGTCATTCGATAACTCCGCGAATGTATTGCACGAGGTCTGGAACCCACGCTAGCCTTCCTCGCCCAGAACCTTTGCCAAATCAATCCACGCAGGCAACTTCTCGAAGCCCAGCGCCTCGTTGATGCCCAGCATCGAGCGGTTGACCTGGGCGTTCTCGGTGCGTACTGCTGTCTTGCCCAAACTCTTGGCATGGCTCAACGCCGCGACCTTGAGCGCCAGGGCCACACCCTTGTGGCGGTGTTCGCGCCGCACGGTGGTGAAGCCGGTGTTGAGGTCGTTGTCGGCGGGGCGCTCGAAGAGCATCGAGACCCCCGCGTACTCGCCGTCCTTCACCGCCAGGAACCACAGCTCGGGGCGGAAGTCCGGGTTGCCCCGCACGTTCTCCCAGTAGCGCTCCTGGGTGGGGAAGGAGAAACGCTCGCCGGGTGGCAGTGGCACATCAAAGCTGCCGGCGTGGTCGAGCTCGTACATCTTGCGTTCGTAGTCGGGGTTGTCCATCAACTCGGCGAGGGTCTTGATCTCGTAGCCCTGCTCGAGCACCTTCTCCACGTCTTTGGCCCACTGCGCGGGGTCGAACTTGCTCATCTCGAGTTTCGACTCCCAGGCCCGGAACTCCTCGACGAAGCCCCGGTTTTCGGCGAAGCGCAGCGCCTCGGGCTTGTCGGCGCGGGTAGAGGCCAGCAGCTTGATGGGGTCGTGGGACTGCAATTCTTGCAACATGCGCTCGTAGAGGGCGCTGCCGATGCCCTGGTTCTGTTGGTCGGGATGAACCGAAACCCCCACCCCGAACTTCTGCGGGTGGTACAGCCACTCCATGTGAAAGAACGAGGCCCAGCCCACCACCTCGCCGTTCTTCTCGGCCATCAGTCGGCGCAGGATCAGGCCGGGCTTCATGCGCTTGTCGTTGGCCTCGAGCGTCTCGGCCAGCATCGGGTTGTCGGGCCAGATGCGGTTGCGCACCTCGGCCATGGCGCGGTAATCGGCGGGCGTGAAGGGTCGGATCGAAAAACTCATGACTCCCCCTTGATTGTAAGCACGTAGTCGGCCCAGATCGGCTGCTTGACAAAGCCCATGCCCTCGTTGATGGCGAGCATGGCGCGGTTGTTGGACTCGTTGCCGGTGCGAATTTCCTTGGCACCGGCGGCCCTGGCGATCTCGACCGCCCGAAGCTTGAGGGCCAGGGCCAGGCCCTTGCGGCGGTAGTCGCGGCGGGTTCCGGTCAGGCCGGTGCTCAGGTAGTCGCCGCCGGTCTTCCAGAGGGTGCTCATGGAGACGTACTGTCCGGTGCGCTCGTCCACCGCCATCAGAAAGCCCTCAGGCCAGTAGTATTTGCTGTCGAAGACCCACTTGCAGTATTCCTCGAAGCTCACCTCGCTGATGGCGTCGGGGCGCGGCACGTCGAGCCTCGCCTCGAGCCAGAGGGTGTAGGCCTTCTGCCGGTACTCGGGGTCGGCCTCGAGGTCTTTCATGCTCTTCAGCGCGAAGCCCGCCGCCTCCACGGCCTCGATTTTGCCCGCGTAGGGCGCAGTGTCGAAGCCCTGCACGTCCAGCCGAGACTCCCAATACCTCATCTTCTCGAGGTAGCCCAGCTTTTTCAGCCAGTTGATGGCCTCGGCCTGATCTTCCCTGGTCGAGCTCATGATCGAGATGGGGTCGTGGGGCTTGAGGCCCTCGAGCACCTGCGCATATAGCGCCTTGCCGATGCCTTGGCCCCGGAACTGGGGCTGCACCGTTACCCAGGCCGCAAACTTTTGGGGGTGGTACATCCCCTCGAACTGGGTATAGTCGGCCTGTCCCACAATCTTCCCGTCAATCTCGGCCACGAAGCGCCCCCACTTGATCTCGGGGGCGTGGTCGTCGTCCTCGCGCAACCCGGCTTCGGAATAGCTTTCGTCGGGCCAAGCCGCGTTGAACACCTCGGCGATGGCAGGGTAGTCGGCCTCGGTGAAAGGTCGAATGGTGAGGTGTGTGATCAAGGTTTTCTCCTTTGGAGGCTGATAGCTTGTAGCCGATGCTAATAGCGAAGAATTTTTGGCTATCGGCTATAAACGCCTCTCGAAATTGATCCAGGCCGGCTCCCGCACAAAGCCCAGCCGCTGGTTGATGCTCCACATGGGCAGGTTGTCGCTGCGGTTGAAGGTGCGGATGTTGATGTGGCCATGGGTTCTGGCCCAGCACAGGTTCTTTACCTTGAGCGCCAGGGCCAGGCCGCGCCGTTTGAAGGCTTGCAGGGTTCCGGTGGTGCCGTTGCCCAGCTTGTTCTCTCCGTTTTTCCACAGGGCGTTCAAGGCCACGTACTGCCCATCGGGCCCAACGGCAAACAGGTGGGCCTCGGGGATGAAGTCGGGGTTTTCCAGGAAGTTCTTGCGGAAATGTTCAAAGCTATAGGGCGTAAACTCCCAGGTGCTCGGCATATCGGCGGCCAGGGCCATTTCCAGTTGCCAATACTTCTGGTCACGCTGGGGATCGCCGGCCAGCTCGGCGTAGCTCTGGATGCTGAATCCCCGTGCCAGCACCCTGGCCTCGGCATCCTGAAAGGGCCTGGGGTCGAAGGTTTGGGGGTTGAGGTGTGACTCCCAGGCGCGGGTTCGCTCGGCAAAGCCGCGCTTTTGCAGAAACTGCAGGCTCTGGGGCCAGCTTTCTTTGGCGTCCACGTCTACCAGCATTGCGTCCTGGGCTTTTAGCTCGCCAAGCACATGCTCCAGCAGCCGATGGCCGATGCCCCGCCGGGTGAACCCGGGGTGCACCAGGCCGTTCATCCAGAATTTTTGCGGGTGGAAATATTCGGCGTTGTGGCCGAAGACCGCGTAGCCCACCCGCTGGCCTTCCAGCTCGGCCACCAAGCGTTTGCGCAGGACGTGGGGTTCCAGGTTGTTGTCGTAGCGCTGGATATCCTCTGGTGTGGTGGAGTAGTGGGGGTCGTAGAAAGGAAAGGTCTCGGTGATGAAACGGTAGTCCTCCTGCGATTCTAAAGGTCGGATGTGCAGGTTCATGGTTGCTCCTTGGTAATGTGCTACCCTGAAAGGATGAGCAAAAAGATTCGTCAGAAGCTGGCAACCATCGTGACCACGGTGGTGTTCGGCTTTCTGTTGTTCAAACTGCTCGAGCGTACCTTCGTGCTGATCTGGGTCAACACCCCCTGGTGGGGTGCGCTGCTGATGCTTATTGTGCTGTTTTTGCTCATTGACCACCTGATTGGTCGGGCTTTTGGGGTACGGGACTAAGGCACAAAAACACCGTTGCCGGCTCCTTCACAAAACCCATGGCCTCGTTGATGGCCAGCATGGGGTGATTGACTTGATGGTTGGAGGTGCGTATGTACCTTGCACCATAGGCCTTGGCAAATTCCGCCGCCTGCAGCTTGAGGGCCAGCGCGAGGCCTTTGCGGCGGTGGCTTTTGAGTACCCCAGTGAGGCCTGTTTGTAGGGTTTGGGGGCGATTGGATTTGAAGAGCATGGTTAGGCCCACCATTTGTTCACTCTCCAGCGCGACAAAATAGCCTTCGGGCAGCAGGTTGGGGTCTTCCACATGGCGCTGTCGCCAGACCTCGAAAGTCCAGGGAACCAGGGGCTCGCTGAAAGGCACGTCGCGCAGCAGCTCAATTTCCAGATCGTACCAGGCACGCTGAAAGGCTTCTTCCCTATAAGGCAGTTCGCTGAGGGGCTTGATTTGGATGTCTTTGGCCAGAGAGCGTTCCAGGGGGGCGGGGTCGAAGCTGGAGAGATCGAGCGCCGAGTCCCAGCGGCGATCCACCTCCGCAAAGCCCTGGGTCAGATAGAAGCGATACTCCTCCCAGTCTTCCCGCCCGTGGGTTTGTAGTTCTTTGGGATTTAGCCGCAACACCTTGTCCATCAGGAATGCCCACATGGTCGGAACATGGCCTTCAAACCCAGGACGTACCCGGTAGCGCACCTCGTAGGCATCGGGCTTGGGGCTGTTGCGCGGGCTCTCGTATTCCACCAGCCCCACCACCAGCCCGCCGACTTCCACCAGCCAGCGACCCAAAATCTCGTCACTGCCCCGCGTCTTGTCCAGGTGCTGCACGTCCGCGACGGCTCGAGCCACCTCGAGATGAGCAGCGTTGAACACGTCCACATAAGCCTTGTAGGCGGTTTTAGAAAAGTCGAAGGGGTGAATCTGCATGGTTATACCTTCTTAGTGCTCTGGTAACTTAATTTCTGAGATGGATTTAGCCCCTCTAATGTCCGGGAGTTGCTTTGAGCGCTTCGCTTCGGGGACTTTATGGCATATCAATCTTTAACTTACCAGACCACTTAGCCACCGCCATGTACTCGATCTCGTCCAGATCAATGGGACGTCTCCCCCAGTTGCCCGCAGTGCCGCCCCAAATGTGTTCAACTTTTAGTCCAACATCGCGCATCATCCAGCCGAGTTCGCTGGGGAAGAAGCGGCGGTCTTTGAAATGCAACCGCATCTTCTGGCCCCCTGCGGTGTCCAAGGTGTTGTCTTGCATCTCGAGCATGGTCGCGGGGTCGAAGCGTCCGCTGCTCACGTCCTCGGGAGTGTACTGACGGATTCTAGAAAAAGGGTTAAGCGTGGTCAGCACGAACAGTGCGTCCGGCTTTAACGCCGCGCTGATGTTGGCGAGGATTGAGCGGCTGTGGGCCTCGGGATCATCCCCCACATTGAACAGACCGAACGCGCCTTCACACAGGCAAATCGCCGCATCAAAGGTCTTGCTCGGCTTGAACTGGGTCGCGTCGCTTTGAATCCACTTGACGTTCACACCAGCGGCCTCGGCGTTCTTGCGGGCTTGAAAGAGCATTCCCGCCGAAATATCCACGCCTGTCATCTGATAGCCGCGCTTCGCCAGCTCTATCGAATGCCGACCCACCCCGCAGCCGATGTCTAGAATGGCGGAGCCTGCCGGGAGTTGGAACAGCTCGAGCAGAAACTCCACCTCGGCCACGGTGTTTTTCGTAAACACGTTGTCAAGATATTCGGGTGCGTGTTGGTCGAAGAATTGCTGCCAGATGTGACTCATAACAACTCTCCCGTCGGGGTGAACTGGGTGGCGTTTTCGCGGGCGATCTGCCAGACCCTGCGCAATACCTCGGAGCCTTTGGGGTGCAGGCCCAGGTGAGCGAAGGTGCGACACAAGCCGTTTACGTCGCGCTGCAAGATTTCCCCGGCCTGTGGGTTTTTGTCCCACTCCACCATCTGGGGAAAATCAATCACCACTGCTCTGCCCTCCCACCACAACAGGTTGAAGGTGGAGTAGTCGCCGTGCACCTTGCCGTTTGCCAGCATCAAACCCAGGTTGTGAATGGCTTGTTCCAGCGCACCGGGGGCTTCTTCTTTGCTCAAACCCGCTTCGCTCAGGCGCGGGGCGGGGCCTTCGTCATCGCCAATGAACCCCATCAATATCACGTTCCCGGCATGAGCCACTGGTTCTGGCACGGCGATTCCAGCTTTGTGCAGGGCGTGGAGTTGGCGGTATTCTTCCTCCACCCACAAGATGTTTTGCGCACTCACGCCGAACTGGCTGCGCTGGTCAATGGCTTTCTCGACGCGCTTATCGCTAATATAGCGGCCCTGGCGGTAGAGCGCATCGTTCTTAAAACTGCGCACACGGCTGTCCACATAGAGCTTGGCAGCCAGCAGGGGGTAATCTGCTATCTCGCCCTCTTGGAGGTGGGGGCCAACCAGGGACGCTGTTTTGGCCGAGGCCCGTACCACATACACGGTGGCTTCCTTGCCGCTACGCAACTGCCACAACAACTCGCTAAAGTATTCCTTCTCATAGAGTTCTTGCAGACCGGGGTCGCCAAAGGTGCGGCCCTGTTCCCGACCGGACTCCAGGAGCTTCTTGACCGTCTGGCGGCGGGGCGGCTTGCGGGCCCGGCGGTGGGCACGGTCGGCAAAATATTCGTGGCCATCGGCTTCATCCGAAAGCCAGTCGGAGGTAGAAACCCGCAGCTCTTCGTCGAGCCAGGAGGTAGCTTCAGACTTTAGTGAATCCACCTCGGAAGAGGAGGCTTGCTGGAGGGATGACCCGTTGGGGTTGTTGATAGACATTGGAACCTCAGAAATACCAATAAAGGGGGGCCTGGGATCGAATGGATGGTTGGTTGGATTGTGAACGGTTCCCACCGCAGACTCCTTTCGTAAGACCACAAGAAAGCTGGGGGCTTTTTGGTTCGCCCCCAGCTCGGATATACGGGAATGCTTTATGGCATTAACGTAACCGTATGGCGGCAAACCACCGATG
This sequence comes from Meiothermus sp., assembly GCA_037440185.1. Lineage (GTDB taxonomy): Bacteria > Deinococcota > Deinococci > Deinococcales > Thermaceae > Meiothermus. The sequence goes on from JBBIUP010000047.1 coordinate 11,379, forward strand.
CGATTCCAGGGGCGGGCAGAAAGTGGGAAATCATCATCACGGGTTCACCTCCTTAGCGGTAGATGCTCAACTCTGGAAGTGTAGCATAGGGTAAGTGGGTGCCGCAAGCCAGATGGGGTTTTTGTGCACCTGTAGAAGATAAGAGCAGGGGAGAACTAGAGCGCCCTGCTCTGAAATAACGCTCGAGGCTCGACCTGTACGCCGTAACGGTCGAGGGCACAATTTGGTGCAAATATCCGCTGTTTTGAATGTTTTCGAGCTAACCTCGAGGTGTTGTGGAACTTGTTGGGGCAGTCATCTCAATTATTCTTACTACCTTACTGATGGCGGCCCATAGTGGTCGTGAGCGCTGGGGAATTACGCCCTTTACCATGCTGGCCTCGGCAACTGGCCTGATGGCGCTGATAAGCGCTTTTTTTGTGGATGTGCTGGGGCTTTACTTTGGCCTTTTGTTCTCACTGCAGGTTGGGCTTCTGCTGCTAATTGCCCACGACGGTGAAAACCGCTGGCGCAGCACTCTAGCGGGCCTGCTGCTGATTAACTTGCTGGCCCTGGGTTTTCATACCCTGCTGCGTGGGCTGGATGTGCCCCTCAATCAGGTCGCCCAGACGGTCGGCACGGTCAACATCCGCATAGGGGTACAAGGGCTGGCCCTGCTGCTGGGCGGGATGGCTGCCTGGTGGCTCTATCCCAGACTGGCTGCGCGAAACCGCATTCAGGCGCTGGTGGCGGTGCTGCTGGTTTTTAGTCTGGTCAATATTGGGCTTCTATTCCTGGTAGCCCGCGAGGGATTGGGAGAACTGGCAGCAAGCTTTTTGTTGCAGGCGGTGCTGACCGGGCCCTTGCTGGGGCTTTACCTCGAGTGGTCTCGCCGCCAGGCACAAAGCAGACCCATCGAGACAGCCTATACGGCCCTTCTGAGTACGGTGGAAGCCCTGGCCAGGCGCTCCGAAGAAGAACTATGGCCCCGTCTGCTGGAGTCGGCGGTGCAGGTGGTGCCGGGAGCCCAGGCTGGCAGCATTCGTCTACGACAGGGTTCCGACTTTGTTTTTGTGGCCCAGCAGGGTTTTGGCGAAGGCATCCTGGGGGTGCGCAGTAGCGAGATCGAAACCATCGCATGGCACGGCAGCCTCGCTCTGTGGCGGCAGGGGCAGCCACGTATTGCCAACCACGCCGATATTCAGCGCACCCTGGCCGCTCGCCAGGGCAACGATCAACTGGCCGACCAGCTCAACCAGGCCAGCGAGGATCAGATCAAGCGAATTCGCTCCAACCTCTGTATGCCCATCCTGCTGGGCGGTGAGGTGGTGGCTGAGATCAATCTGGATGCCTTCCGGGATCGGGCTTTTAGCGAACAATCGGTGGAGTTGGCCCGTCAGTATGCTTTGCAGGTAACGGTGTTGCTGGCTGCGCACCGCCAACAGGCCGAACTCGAGGCCCGTATCCACGAGTTTGAAGTGATCGAGGCCCTGAGCGGGGCTTTGCGCGGCCTCAAGGGCACCGGTGAGATTACCAAGCGGCTGGTACGTGAGACCATCCGCCTGATGAGTTCGGAACACGCTGCCTTGCTTTTGATCGAGCCAGATAGGGAGCATATGCGTTGCTATGCGGCAGCGGGCTTTTTCCTGGAGATCAAAGATATCTTTGTGCCCAAGGGACGGGGCTTTAGCTGGGCAGCCATTGAGGGCCGCGCTCCCATCTGGAGCAACCAGGCCCATCTCGATAAGCGGGCCTACGGGCAGTTCAAACGCCAGCTTCCAGCCTATTCCGAAATAGTGATGCCCTTGTTTAACTCCAAGGGTCATCCGCTGGGGGTGCTGATCTCTGCTCGTAACGGTGCAGGTGCCTACCTGGATCGGGACATGCGCCTGATGCAGGTGATTAGCAACATTGCCGCCAATACCCTGGAGCGGGTACGGGCCAACGAGAGCCTCGAGGCCGAGATCACCGAAAAGACCGCCCTCCTGGAGTTGTCCCAGATGTTGGAGGGCAACGACTCGGCCCTGCTGGGGCTGGCCCTGGAAAAAATCCGCCAGATGGGCCACGCCGATTGTGTGGCCCTGGGGGTGCTCGAGGGCGACATGTTTCGCACCAAGGCAGTAGCAGGCGAGGTACGCCCAGAAATAGAACGACTGCTGGACAAACATCTGCCCCAGAGACACCCTGTCGTGCAACAGATAACCCCTGGGGAGGCCTTCCAGGTGGGCAATACCGAAACCCACCCCCAACTACGGGCCTTCTCGGCGGCGGGCATTTACGGGCTTTACATGATCGGCGTGGTCAACGAAACCGAACTCCGGGCCGGGATGGCGCTGTATCGTTTCAAGCCCAGCCAGGGATGGAATACCGCGGAGAATCGCTTGTTGGAAGGGGCAGTCCAGATTTTGGGAGCCCTGCTCTTGCGCCTGGAGCGCACCAGACAGCTCGAGGCCGCCTACGATGGAGCCCTGCGTGCAATTGGTCTGGCCCTCGAGGCCCGTGACCGCGAGACTGCGGGTCACACCGACCGGGTGGCTGCAATGGCCGAAAAATTGGGCCGAGAGCTGGGCATGAGCGATACCGATTTGCGCGATTTGCGCTGGGGGGCCTACCTGCACGATGTGGGCAAACTCACCATCCCCGATGCCATTCTGCTCAAGCCGGGCAAGCTCACCCCCGAAGAGTTCAGCACCATGAAAACCCATGCTCCTCTGGGAGATAACCTGGTGCGCAACCTGCCTTTTGTGCCGCACTCGGCTCGCCAGGTGGTGCGCCACCACCACGAGCGCTGGGATGGGCGCGGCTACCCCGATGGCCTAGCGGGGGATTACATTCCCCTATCGGCCCGCATTTTTGCCATCTGCGATGTGTTTGACGCGCTTTGCTCGGAGCGGCCATACAAGACCGCCATGTTGCCCGAAATGGCCGCCCAGGAGCTGTGGCGTAGTGTCCACAACGGTCATCTGGATCGCCACCTGGTCGAGGTGTTCCTCAAAACCCAGGGCCTCGAGGAGGCCATGCGGGTCTCTCAGGCCGCCGACTGATTGGGGTGGATTGCCAAAGGGGAGCACCCAGCGTTCCCTCCATTACGCTCCACACGGCTTTTTGCGCTATGATGGGGTTCAATGGTCGAATTTTCACGAGATTTGTTAGGCCTGGAGCAACGCATCGTCATGGTGACGGGGGCCGGGCGAGGCTTTGGACGTTCGATGGCCCGTTCCTACGCCCGCAATGGGGCCACGGTCATCACCGTAGATCCCGACGTGGAAATGGCCACCGCCATTGCCTCCGAGGTCGAACAACTGGGGGCCACCGCCATTCCCATCCGGGGCGACATGTCGGTGGTGCTGGATGTGATGAACACCTTCGAGAAGATCGAGGAACTCTTCGGAATGCTCGACGGGATCGTCCACGTGACCAGCGCCGAGAGCAAGACCCCCTTTGTCGAGCTATTAGAGGGCGAGTGGTACGACCTGCTCAACGCCGATGTGAAATCCAGCCTGTACGTGTTGCAGCAGGGCTTGCGCTACCTGAGCGGCGGGGGCTTTGTAACCCTGGTGCTGCCGCCTTTGCAGCGCGACCAGCCGCACGTGGCCTCCATACGTGGCGCAGTGGCCGGCCTGATTGAGGGAGCGACCCGCATCTTTCCCACCAACGTCCGGGTCAATGGGGTCATCCCCAGCCGCGACCCGGTGAGTGAGGAGCACGACCGACCCCTGGTGCGGGTAGCGGTAGCCCTGGGTTCAATGGTCTCGGAGGGGGTGCGGGGCCAGTTGCTCGAGGTCTTGCTCCCCGAGCCACCGCACCAGCCGGAAATCTACGATTTGCTGAGGGAGTTGCCGTGAGGGGGACAGAGGGCACAGGGCACAGGGCAGAGGGCAGAAACCGCTCTCCGCTCTTCGCTCTCGGCTCTCTGCGGCGAAGCCTATGAACTGCCCTTTTTGCGGAAATCCCGACAGCCGTGTGCTGGACTCTCGCCCTTCGGACGAGGGCTCGGTGATTCGCCGTCGCCGGGAGTGTCCGGGCTGCAAGCGTCGTTTTACCACCTACGAACGGGCCCAGGTAGAGCCCTTGCTGGTGGTTAAGCGCTCGGGGCGCAAGGAAACCTTCGATCCCAACAAACTGCTGCGCGGCCTCAGCCTGGCGGCCCAAAAACGCCCGATTGACCCCGAAACATTGCAGGATTTTGCTTTTGGTTTCGAGGATTCCATCAAGGAAATGGAGATCACCTCGGAGGAAATCGGGTTGCGCTCACTGGCTTTCTTAAAGAACCTCGACCCGGTGGCCTATATCCGCTTCGCCTCGGTCTACCGCGAGTTTGACAGCCTGGAAAACTTTATCGAGGAAGTGCGCAAACTCGACCGCAAGCCGGGCAGGAGGAAAGCCCCCAAGGTGGAGGAAGAGGACGAACTCGACCTGGCCGACGAGGCCAGACTGGGAACGGTCTGAACCGTTGACCATCAAAGGCACACAGAGTTGTGGGTTTCCAGGGTGAACGCCCTCACCCTGAACAGGGGTAGTTTGAATAGGGTAGGGGAGTGCAAGCACGGGTGCTGATGGTCTCCGACGACCCCTGGGCCAGGGCCGGATTGGCTGGGCTGCTGGCGGAGGAACCGGGGATCGAGGTGGTGGGGCAGGTGGATAGCGAGGCCGATTCTGCCCTCTATCAGCCGGAGGTGTTGCTCTGGGAGTTGACCCACTATAGAGCGGTTTTCAGAAAGAACCCCGTAATCCCCATAAGGAGAAGTGCTGTTCCAGGTTTTTTTGCCGCCAGGAACCTCGAGCCCCAAGCACCTAATCCCCTCAAGCCGGTATGGCTTGAGGCTTGCGACACCCCCTCAATCGAAGGTGGGGTGCTGGGGTGGCCTGGGCCCCAAGGGGAAGCGGAGGGTAAAGGTGGTGCCTTTCCCGACCGTGGTTTCTAGATCCATCTTGCCTGCAAAATGGCCTCGTACAATATCTTGAATAATTGCAAGACCCAGCCCAGTGCCCTTTCCTATGGGTTTGGTGGTGAAAAGCGGCTCAAAAATCTTGGGCAATACTTCGGGGGGAATACCACTGCCATTGTCCTCCACCTTCATCAGAAGCTGCCTGGCCTCCTGGGTGAACTCCACCCGAACCCTGGAACCGGCCCAGTCGCGGCGCTCTTCGCAGGCGTGGATGGCGTTTTGTAGCAGGTTATTCAATATCTGGCTGAAGCGTCCTGCTTCCCCGTGTAAAACCAGGGATTGTGCGGGAGCCTCGAGCACCAGCTGTACCCCTGCCCGCCTGGCTTCGGTCTCGTGCAGGGCCAGGGTTTCGCGGGCGATCTTCAGCGGGTCGAAACTGGAGATGGCCCCTTCGGGATTGCGGGCCTGGGAGCGCATCTTGCGGATAAATTCACCCATGCGCTCCAGCGAGGCATTGGCGTCGCCCAGAGCCCGATCCAACTCGGCGGCAATTTCGCGGTGGTCGGCATCGCTGACCTGAGCCACTCCGATGGAGTCGCGGTATTCGTCGGCCAGCCTGCGGGCCTGCATTAGATGGTTGAGCGAAGCGGCCAGGGGGGTGTTAATCTCGTGGGCAATACCGGCGGTGAGTTTCCCCAGCGCGGCCAGTTTTTCCGAGGCCATCAGGCGCTGGCGGCTTTCGTCCAGCTCGAGGGTGCGCTCCTCCACGCGGCGCTCGAGCTCTTCGTTGAACCGCTGCAATTGTGCCGTAAGGTGGCGGTTTTCGGCAAAGGCCACCACCTGCCGGATCACCACCAGCATGGTGACCACCCCAGCCCCAATCAGAGTGCCAGCCTCGACCAGCCCTCCTACTCCACTCTGGCTTACGGCCAGATAGAAGGTTAACAGAATGGCCACGTAGGGCGCGAAGATTCCCAAGCCGCCCAGGTGTGCACTCATACGCCTGGTTCCCTGGCCCCAGCCAGCGGTTCCCTGATAGAGCGTCGAGAACGCTGCCAATCCAAATAGTACGATGGCCCAGCTCCAGGCGCTATCCAGCAGGGTGCCCGTAACGTAGCTCTCGGTTGCATGTTGCACGTTGTAGACGGTATCGGCAAAGATCATCAGGGTCAGGCCCAATCCCAGCAAAAGCGGATAGGTTCCTCCAGAGGTCTGCCGCAGGGCCATGAGCAGCAGCAGGGCCAACAGGGCCAGGTCGGCTACCGGGTAAGCCAGGCTTACCCCCAGGGATAGGTAATCGTTGCCGTAATCCACAATGGTTTTTGCCAAAAAGGCTTGCCAGGCGAATACACTGGCAGCACTCACGATGACCGCCACATCCAGGCCCAGCTTGAGGCTTTCCAGGCGGCTCAGGGGGGTTTTGGGCAACCAGAGCAGACCGATCAGCAAGCAGAGCGGAAAGGCCAGATAAAACACGTCAGCAATGGAAGGGAAGGGATCGTCCTGGAGTACCAGCTCGATGTAGGCCCAGGTAATATCACCGGCAAAGTAGAAGGTGATGGCCAGGGCAATTAGGCTCCAGGCCCGCCGGGCTTCGCCCTGGTGTTGCCGTGCGACCAGCCACACCAGCAAGGCACCCAGAAAATCCGGTATCAGGTTGAGGGTGTTGCCTAGAAGAAGCCGGAGGTTGTCGCCTCCCCAGCCGAAGACCAAAGCCAGGGTGTGATTCAAACCACCGAGTACCAACAACAGCGCCAACCCTACCAGCACCATCCGGTGAGCAGGCTGACGGCTATGAGGGGCGGAAAGTGTCATGGTTCCTCTGTTGGAAAAGGCTTACACCACTTCTTGGGCTTGGAATGCCCGGGTGCTTAGTTCCTGGGCCTGTACCAACTGGTCGCGTCCTCGTTTTTTGGCTTCGTAGAGGGCATCGTCGGCGGCTTGCAGGAGGGCTGTGCGGGCTGTTTCCAGCACAGCTCGAACGCTTTTGTAGTCCATCCCCTCGACCTGCAGGCTGGCTACCCCCAGGCTGGCAGTCACGCGCAGGGTCTGACCTTCCCAGGGCACCTCTAGATCTCTTACAGACTGTAAAAGTTTGTGGGCCAGGGCAGCGGTCCCCTCGAGGTCGGTGTGGGGCAGCAGAATGGCAAACTCCTCGCCCCCATAGCGCCCGGCCAGATCGCTGCGGCGTACCGCATGTCCGATGGTGTGGCCCAATGCGGCCAGCACCCGGTCGCCGGCCAGGTGACCGAAGTTATCGTTGATGGTTTTGAAATGATCTATGTCCAGCAAAATAACGCTCAGATGCTGGCCGTGGCGCAGGCCCAGGCGCAGGGTGTCGTCGAGGCGCGAGAGCCAGTGGCGGCGGGTGGCTATGCGGGTCAGGTCGTCTATGGTGGCCAGCTCGTACAGACGCACGTTTTCAATCGCTACAGCAGCTTGGTTGGAGAACAGCTCGAGCACCTCCCGATCTGCACTGCTGTCGGGGGCACGGTCCACCAAGACCACCCCCACCACCCGTTCGCCAGCCCGCAAGGGCAGGGCCAGCAGGGTTTGCCACTGGATCTGGCCCGAGCGAGCGGCCTCGAGCACCAGTTTTTGTTCATGGCTGTCGAGTTGATGCCAGTCCTTACCCACAAAGCGCCCAGTACCCACCCGCACCTCGAACGGCGGATCGTCGCCCAGGGCCAGCAAACCGCTTTGCTGGAGGGCAATCAGGGTGCCGGACAGGCCCAGCAGTCCCTCAATTTGCAACAAGATGCCGTACAGCAGGTCTTCCAGGGGTTGCAGCCGGTGCAATTCGGGGGCGGCCTCGAGGATGTAGCGCAGGCCATCGCGGGAGGCTCGCAGGGCCCGTACCTGGCGGTAGGCTTTGAGGGCCGCATCCACCCATACCAACAGCTTTTCGGGCCCCTCGGATTTGTCGTGGTAGCCCTGGATGTCCAGTTCGGCCAGCATCTGCCGGGCTGGACGCTCGGAGGCATAGCCGGTTTGCAGTACAATCTGCATCTCTTGGTTGAAAACCCGTACCGCCCGCACCACTTCCTCGCCGGTCATACCGGGCATGAAGTAGTCCAGCAACATCAGGTGTACCGAATGGGTCTGGCAAAGCTCGAGGGCTTGCGCACCCGAAGCCGCCGTCAGGACGGTATGGCCTTCGTGGCTGAGGATTTGCTCGAGGGTGGATACAATCGCGGTGTCGTCATCCACGACCAAAACGGTGCTTCCAGTGGGGGGTTTGGAACGATTGAGTCTGGGCATGGTTACACTCGCCTAAAGCAGTCTTACTATTGAGGGTAGCTAAATTAACAACCAATCGCTGTGTCAAATAAACCAGGTGATCCTCTACGGTGTTACTACCCAAAAGGCCAGGGCGGGCCTGCTACTTTGGTGGATGTCCCCTGTGCACCGATCTTTGACCACTGTCCCTCTGTCTTTTGCTGGAAAACGCTTCCTGGGGTTCGGTTTTGTTCGGGTACGCTTATCCCTCCGGTCATGGGATATGATTTGCGCTGTCTGCGCGGCTGAC
>JBBIUP010000048.1:0-12500 GCA_037440185.1 Meiothermus sp.
CGCACAGGGTGAGAAGTCGGTTGCCACCAGCACCTTCTTGAACATGGCCCACCTCTATTTCCGCACACCGCAGCCTCAACAAGAGCTTAACCGCCAGATAGGGGCTTTGTGTCCCTTAATGTTGAGTTTGGCAAACCGGTGAGATCCATTTGAAGGCTGCACCACCACAAGCACAATGCCTAAGTGTCTCCTTGTAGCTTTGCGAAATATACGCACCAAATCCCAGAGGGAACCGCGAACGAACGCGGTCACGACGCTCGCTGGTTTTACAAATCTACCCTGGCGCAACTTAGATGGTCACCCAGCTTGATGGGGCAAACATACTCTGAAACCACTTATCGCACCAGCAATACTGGACACTGGGCATGGGTCAGTACCTTCTGGCTCTGGCTACCCAGTAGCAAACCGCTCAGTTGTCCCAAACCCCTTGTGCCCATCACGATCAGATCAATCTTGCGCACCTCCGCCACCCGCAAAATGGCCTCTGCTGGAGGCCCTTCCAGTACCTCGGTTTCCATCTGAGGTAACTCCCCCACCAGAGCTTGAGCCTGTTGCATCACCCGATCCGCCGCTTCGGTTCGCTTGGAAATCACCTCCTGCAAAAAGGGTTCGCCCAGATAGTCCGGGGCCGGGTCGTAAGTATGCAGTACGCATAGGCTAGCCTGGTACTGCCGCGCCAAGTCGGCAGCTAGGCGGGCCGCTTTCTGCGCATGCGCAGAGCCATCAAACGCCAGTAAAATGTTCTTGAACATGGCTACCTCCTCGGCAGAAAAACCCCAGCAACCTTTTCCTTCGAAAGAGGCTGCTGGGGCTGCAAGCAGGAAACCCGTTACCGACTCTCCTGCTTTCAACCCAAGTGTATACCCATCCTGGCCTTCCCACAAGGGACTTTCGTCCTGAAGGGCTTGTTTGACGGCTGTACAGTGCGTCCACAGGAAAAGCCAGGGCATGGATGAAGAAACCAGGGTTTCGCGGTCATTTTGGCGCGCAAGCGCCAGCAAGTCCTGAAAGGGATTGTCCACCTGGTGTGCGGTGTGTACACCGTCCTGAAAGGGATCGTCAACGGTGCACCCAAGATGGGCATTCGACAACCATTGCTTTGTCTTTCCTTCTCCACCCCCATTTGGGGGTATTCACACGTAACGCCTAAATGCCACCGGGCCGTGCATCCATCACAGGAGGTACGTAACACTTCGCATAACTTGAGGTTACATTGCGGGCGGAAATACCTCTCTGCAGTCATCCGTGCCTCCACCCGCAAACATGGAGGAAAACATGGCAAGACTAATCGCGGTAGATGACTCCTTGGCAGACCTGAAGCTAATCGAACACTCGCTCTCGCAGTACCACCAGGTAGTGCTGTACCAGGGCAGTGAGAATGTAGAGCAACGTATCGAAGCAGAAAAGCCGGATGCGGTGTTGTTGGATGTGGTGATGCCAGGCCGGAACGGCTACGAAGTCTTGCGTTCACTGCGGCGAAGTGAAGTCACCAAAAACATCCCGGTGCTGGTCATTAGCTCTAAAAGCGAGCCCACCGACATCGAGTGGGGCAAACGCCAGGGTGCCAACGGCTACCTGACCAAGCCCTACACCCCCGAAGCCCTGCGCAAGGCAGTGCAAGAACTGCTATAGGCGTAAATTCAGACCGGCCAGTTGAACCGCACCCAACCACGGCACAAGGGCTTATCCATGATCAATACCACTGTCAGCAAAATCTGGGTGCTGCGCTTGGGCAGCACCTTTCTCGGAGTGGAACCAGGGGCTTTCAAAGAAGTTTTGGAAGTAACCCAACCCACCCCTGTCCCGCTGGCTCCCCAACCCTTGTTGGGGCTCTTGAGCAACCAGGGCCAAATTGTGCCGGTGTTCGACCTGAGCCACGTTTTGCAGATCGCTCCGGCTGGATCAGGCATTGCGGCCCTGCTCGAGTTCGAAGGGCAACCGCTGGCTTTCATGATGGACGAGGTGATCGGGCTGCACAGCAACCTGAGCGGTGCCTGGATTGCCCCCAGTCAAAACCCGTTGTTCAGCGCCATCCTCGAGGAGGGTGGCAAGACCGTGCAAATCCTCGAGGTTCACAACCTCTTTGCACACCTCTGTGTACAGATGTCTTCATTGGCACAGACAGCTGTTACACCCAGCAGACCCGTGCCACAAGCCTAAAGTAGATCCCCTTCGGGACGATCCAGGCCTGTACACATAAAGGAGTTGCCCAAATGGAGCAAACACATCTTGCCATGAACCACGATCCCCTGCTGGTAGGGGCTTCGTTTCTGGTAGCCATCTTCACATCCTATGCCGCGCTGGCCATCATTAACCGCCTGCGACAAACAAACGCCAGTAAAGGATGGCTCTGGCTGGGCGCTGCCACCTTCGGGCTGGGGGTGTGGGCCATGCACTTCATCGCCATGACCGCACTTCGGCTCGACATGCTGGTAGCCTACGACCCCCTCATCACCCTGGCTTCGGTCTTCTTCGCCATCTTTGGCGCTGCTGCTGCCTTCCAGTTGGTCAGTAAACCCAAAGTAAGCTTCACCCAGGTGCTGGGCTCTGGTTTTTTTCTGGGTGCAGGCATCGGTGTGATGCACTACGCAGGCATGTTCGCCATGCGCCTGGATGCCAGGCTGGAGTTCGACCTGATGATGGTGGGAATCTCGGTGTTGGTCGCGGTTGCGCTGGGTACTTTCGGTATCTGGACACTCACCAGTCCGGCTTTTAACCTGGTTCCCTTTCGCCACTTCATCACCGCTATCATCACCGGCTCAGCCATCCCGTTCATGCACTACACCGCGATGTTGGCAGCAAAGTTCACCAGCACGGGTGGCGAAGAAATTCACGCTATGGTTGCGAGTGGCAACCTATTCTCGCTCAACATCTTCTTGCTGCTGGCGATTATGGTGGTGGGAATGCCCATGTTCCTGACTTCACTGCTCGAGACCTCTAGTGAAAAGGCACAGGAGGTGGAAGCATGACCCGACGCAGCCCCAAACCAACCCAGGCCCGCCCGGCCCGCCGCCCCGCCCCTGTAGCTCCCACCCAGATGGTGCAGGCAGGTGGGCTGCTGGGATCGCTCAAAATCTGGCAGAAGCTGCTGCTTATCAGCATCACTTTTCTGGTGCCGGTTTTGGTGTTGATCGCTACGCTGTATACCAACCAGCAGTACCGCATCAACTTCGCCTGGAATGAGGCCGACGGAACCCAGTACCTGAACAAAATTTACGAAAGCATGGTACAGGTCGCACAACACCGCCGCAATGTAGATCGCTTGCTGACGGGTCAGGGCAGCCGGGAGGAGTTACAAAAGAAAGCCGCCCAGGTAGATGCAGCCCTCGAGGCGCTCAGCACCTTTGACCAGAAACTGAGCGGTAAGATGGGGGTCGGCGACCAGATCACGGCATTGCAACAAAGCTGGAACCGACTGAAAATCCAAGCTCCCACCATGGACTCCATTAGCAACTTCGAGGAACATGCCGCTCTGATGGTGGATATTCAAAAGCTGATTGTGCGAGTGGGCAACAACTCTCAGCTGGTGAACGACCCCGAGATAGACACCTACTACTTAATGCAGTCGACTGTTTTTAACATTCCTATTTTGCTGGAGGAACTGAGCCGGCTGGACAGCCTAGGGTCGAGCCTCCTCAACAAGCGCTCAGCCAACACCTACGAGCGGGCCGAGGCGAACGCCCTAGCGGTAAAAATTGGCCCAAGCACTGCCGGGCTGAAGCAGTATCTCGAGTATGCTGCTCAGAAAAACCCCAAGGTGGGCGCTGCTCTGGGAGAGACGCTAAACCAGACCCAGGGCCTCATTCGTGAAGCGTACGTGCTCGCCGTCAACGAGATTGTTGCCCCTACCAAGCTCACGTTCACACCTCAGGAATACAGCGCCACCTTTGGCACAGCCATAGATAGTCTGACCAACTATGGTTTTGCTGCGCTCGCCCAGCTTAACGATCTCCTGGAAGAGAGGATTTTTTACCTCCAGCGGAGTCAGCTCATCACCTTTGTGCTCTTTGCCCTGGCTCTAGCCCTCACCTTCGGTCTGATTGGAGCGGTGGCCCGCTCGATTACCGATCCGGTGAGCCAGTTGTTCGCAGCTTCCAGCCGTTTGCGTAAAGGCGACCTGGGGGTGCAGGTACAGGTACCGTCCTCCGACGAGTTGGGCTCGCTGGCCCGCACCTTCAACGAAACCACCCTGCAGCTCAAGGCCAAAGCCGAGACCGATGCCGAGCAACTGCGTCAGACCCAACTCTTGCAAGAAAATATCGGAGCTTTCCTCAATGTGGCAATGGATATCGCTCAGGGCGACCTGACCAAGCGCGGGCGCGTGACCGAGGACGTGCTGGGCAACGTGGTAGATGCGGTGAACCTGACGGTTGAGGAGATTGCTTACCTGCTCAAACAAGTACAGACTGCTGCCGAGATGGTAAGCCAGGGTGCTTCGCAGATGGCCCAAAGCTCGGGAGCTGTACAGGAAAAAGCTGAATCTCAAGCCGAACTTTCAGCTCGTGCCCGTATCGAAGCCCTGGATGCCACCGATACCATCCGTACCATGGCCAGCCAGGTGGTGCAGGGTACCGAGTTGGTGATGCAAGCCCGTGAAGCCGCCGAACAAGGCCAGGGTGCGGTGCAAAACACCCTCTCGGGCATGCAGAACATCCGCCGCGAGGTGCAGAGCATCTCCAAGAGCATCAAGGGCCTTTCCGACCGTTCGCTCGAGATCTCGGAAGTGGTGGACACCATCGGCACCATCGCCAAGCAGACCAACTTGTTGGCGCTAAATGCTGCGATTGAAGCAGCCGGAGCAGGCGATGCCGGAGCACGTTTCGCTGTGGTGGCCGACCAGGTGCGCAAGCTGGCCGAAGACTCGGCCCGCGCAGCCCAGCGGGTAGGCTTGTTGGTCAAGGGCATCCAGACCGAAATTCAAGGGGTGGTGATCTCGGTAGAAGGCGGTACCCGCGAGGTGGAGCAGGGCTACCGGATCGCTACCGAGGCCGGGAGCAAGCTGGAACAAATCGCCATCCTGGCGCAACAGTCTGCAGATGCGGCCCGCTATGTGGTTCAGGCTACCCAGGAGCAAGTAGGCCGGGTGGAGGAAGTGACCAATGCGGTGCAGGACATCTACAACACTGCCCTGCAAACCGACCAGGAAAGCCGCAAAGGCCGCCAGACCGCCGAGGAGTTGCAATCTCTAGCCCAGCAACTGAGCCAGAGCCTGACCCGCTTCCGGCTGCCGGCGTAAGCAAGGGAAATCATATGGCTTTGCAACGCGACTTCCGAGAGGTGAAGATCAAGCAGTTGGGTCTCCTGGGAGCCCAAGAACGCAAGGTACGAGTAGATGCTGAAGTTCTCGAGGCCCCCAACACCGGTTTCTTCAGCAATCTCCGGATCCCCTACAAACTAGCCCTGCTGGTCGTTCCCCTGCTCTTTCCCATCTTTTACCTGCTGTTCTCGCTGGTTTTCGAGCAGCGCAGCGATATCAGCTTTGTAAGGGCGGAAAAGCAAGGGGTACTTTTCTTGCAATACTCCAGCACTTTGATTAAGACGCTCGCCGAACACCGTGGGATGAGCGCTGTTGTGCTATCTGGCAACCGGGATTTAGCGGTTGAGCGGAGCAAAAAGGCTGAGGAAGTACAACGGAACCTATTGCTCCTACAGCAAATCAACCGCGCCGAAGGCGACCCTTTTGGTCTCGAAAAAGACCTGAAGGCCCTCGAGGTCAGGTGGAATACCCTGCAGGCCGTAAGCAACAACGCCAATCAAAGCTTTATCGAGCATACCCGGCTCGTACAGCAGCTTTATAGCATCAACGAAAAGATTGCCTCTAGCTCTAATCTCGTCCTCGATCCAACAAGACAAAGTTACTGGCTGGTAGACGCGGTGATATATCGCCTGCCTCCGGTGATGGAAAGCCTCAGCCAGATACAGGGTCTCGGTGCCACCATACTGCAATCGAAGAATCTCTCCCCCGAACAAGAAAAGCGCTTGAACGGTCTATTGGCCTCTCTTGCCAATCGAGGCACCAACTTAGGCGAGATTCCTTCGCTGACAGTTCCTTTAGGGCGGACTGTAGAAAATGCCCTGGCCGCTAACCCCATCCTTGGCGATACGCTGAGCGAGCGTGTGAACTCGGCCAGGGCCATTACCGAATCGGCGGTAGATCTAACCCGGCGGGAGGTTCTGAGCAAACAGTTTGCGCTTGAACCCATTATATATTTTGAACAGCTCAGCCGCCCCATAGATGCCTACTCAGCCGTGAACATTGCAGGTTTGTCTCAGCTCAATACCGTGCTCGATCAACGTTTGGGGCAACTGGTTAACAATCAGGTGCTCAGCTTGTTCATCGTGATCGTGGCCCTCATTCTTGCCCTGTGGCTGATTGTAGGGGTGCTCAACTCTATCCTGGTGCCTGTGCGGGAACTCACCAAAACCGCCCGGCTTCTGGGGGAAGGCAACCTTTCCTCCCTGGTAAAGCTACGCTCCAACGACGAGCTTGGGCTGGTGAGCAAGACCCTCAACCAGTCCATCCTTACCCTACGAAGCCTCGCCGAGCAGCAAGAGGAGGAGCGCCAGCGGGCCTTGCAACTCCAGCAAAACGTGCGGCGTTTCCTCGAAATCGCCACCGAGATTGCCCAGGGCGACCTCACCAAGCGCGGCGAGGTGAGCAATGATGTGCTGGGCAACGTGGTAGACGCGGTAAACCTGACCGTTGAAGAAATTGCCTTCCTGCTCAAGGAAGTTCGGCAAGCCGCCGAGTCGGTGAACCAGAACGCGGCCCAGATGGATCAACTCACTGCCTCCATCGCTTCGGGTGCGCTGTTGCAAGCCCAGGAAGTAAGCCAGGTGCAAAACCAGACCCAACTGGTGGCCTACAGCATTCGCCAGATGGCCCAGAGCGCAGGCATTACCGCCCAGGCCGCGCATCAGACCCTCGAGTCGGCCCAGTTGGGTCGCCAGGCCGTAACCCAGACCCTTTCGGGCATGAGTGATATCCGCATGGAAATGCAGGTTATAGCCGAGAACATTGCCGCCCTGGCCCAACGTTCTAACGAGATCGAGACCATCACCAAAGTGCTCGAGGACTTCGCCTCGCAAACCAACCTGCTAGCCCTCAACGCTTCTTTCGAGGCTGCTGGTGCAGGAGCCGCAGGCCGCCGCTTCGCCATTGTGGCTGATGAAATCCGCAAGCTGGCCGAGGAGTCGGCCCGTGAGACGAATCGGGTGAGCAGCCTGGTGCAACAAGTACAGAGCGAAATCGCCCGCGTGGTGGGCCTGGTGCAAGACGGGGTACGGGAGGTGGAAACCGGCTATGGCGTAGCTACCACTGCTGGGAGCCGCCTCGAGGAAATCGCCAAACTAGCCACACAATCCGCTAACCTGGCCCAGGAAATCTCGGGCCTGGCCCAGAGCCAGGTATCGGTAGTGGAGCGAGTGGATCAGGCGGTGCAGAAAATCGCCCATACCGCGCAACAAACCGGGAGTGAGAGCCAGGAAGGCCGCCAGTCTGCCGAAGCCATGCGCATCCTGGCCGAGCAGCTTTCGAGCAACCTGGGCCGATTCCGCTTGCCCGACTAGGAGCCCGCATGTCCGCCACGACCATACCTGATCTGCTGCAAAGTTTCCTCGACGAGGCCTGGGAAACCGTGGTGGTCTTTGAGCAGACCCCCGAATTTCTAGCCATAGGACGACACGAACCCCTGGTCGTGATGGCCCACCGCCTCAAGGGTTCGGCGGGGTTGTACGGTTTTCCCCAAACTTCCAACCTGGGGGCTTTGGCCGAGCGTATTCTGGAGGGTGCACCCCATTACACCGAGGTTCAACAAGCCAAAGTAGCCGAGTTTATGGGCCAGGTTACGGCCGTGCTGATAACTGCCCTGGAAAACATTGCCATCCACGGCAAGGAAGGCCGGGTGGGTCTCGAGCTAGGCCGCCTCGGAGCAGCCCAGCTGATCCAGGAACTCACCGCCGACAACCCCGAAGCTTTCGCCGGCAAAACGCCTGAACCCAGCCACGAAGAAGCCCCGCCCACGCCACCCAACCCCCAGGCAGGCGTAGTCGAGGAGATGCAGGGGTTCTACCGGCAAAATGCGGAGTTCTGGGAATTCTTCGCCCCCGAAACCCTGGAAAACCTCGACCATGTGGGCAACGCGCTGCTGAGGCTGCAATCCGGCGACGAGACCGGAGAGCACCTGCGAGCCCTGTTCAGGGCCATGCACACGGTCAAAGGGGCGGCCTACTCGGTGGGCTGCAAGCCCATTGGGGCCTTCGCCCACCAGCTCGAAGATCTGATGGTGGAGGTGCGTGAGGGCCGCCAAACCTGGAGCCACGAAATTGCCCAGGTGGTACTGGAAGGTTCGCAGGTGCTGGGGAAGATGATCGTGGTGGCCGAAGGCAAAGACCCCGAAGCAGCCCAAAACCTGCCCGGCCAACTCTTTGACTCACAAAGCCGTCTAGCCCTTTTGCTTGGACGAGAAGCCCCCAACCGCCTCGAGGTTCCATCAACTCCAGCCACATCAAAACCCTCTCCTGCCCCGGTTTCTTCTCCCCAGCGCCCCCGCCCCAGCAACACTGCTTCGGTGCGGGTGAGCCTCGAGCGTCTCGATACCTTACTCAACATCGCTGGCGAAACCCTGGTGACCCGCTCCCGTTTGGAGCTCCTAGCCCAGCGCTTTGAAGAGATGGACAACCTCCTGGAAAGCGCCCGACAGCGCCTCTTGCGCACCACCGCCGATTTCGAGACCCGCTACCTCAACCCGCGCCTCTCCCTCTCGCAAGAAGCCCAAAACCCCGCTCAATTCCTCCAGACCCAAAGCACCCTGGGCAAGACCGTGCAGGAGCTCTTCTCCGAACTCGAGTTCGACCGCTACGACGACCTCAACATCCTGGCTCGCTCCATCCAGGAGATGACCAGCGATTTGGCCGAAGTGCGCAACAGCTTGAGTGAGCAACTCAAGGTTTTCCGCCAGGAAACCGAGCTGTTTGGCAAGCTATCCCAGGACTTACGCAACGAAGTAGGCCGTGCCCGCCTGATCCCGATTGGCCGCTTCTATCAGCGCCTCACCCGCCAGGTACAGCAAATTGCGGGTGAAAAGCCCATCCAGTTAAAGTTCCAGGGTGAGCAGATTGAAATTGACTCGGTACTGCTCGACGGCTTGTCCGAGGCCCTGGTACACCTGGTTAACAACGCCGTCATCCACGGTCTGGAAAGCCCCGAAGTACGCCTTGCTAAAGGCAAGGATGCCCAGGGCACCCTGACCATCCGCACCCAGCAGCAACGTAACACACTGGTACTGGAAATCAGCGACGATGGGCAGGGTATCAACCTGGAAGCCGTCAAACAAAAGGCCGTCGAAAAAGGCCTGCGAACCCAGGCCCAAGTAGATGCCCTGCGCCCGGAAGAGGCCGTCCAGCTCATCTTTCTATCCGGTCTCTCGACCGCCTCGGCGGTTTCGGACGTGGCCGGACGTGGGGTGGGCATGGACGCTGTCGCCGCCACCATCCGCCGTCTGCGCGGCAACCTGACCGTGGAAACCCGCAGCGGGCTGGGTACTACCGTACGCCTGCGCATTCCCCAGAACCTGGTGGTCTCGGATATCCTGTTGCTGCAAACCGGCAACCAGGTGGTCGCCCTTCCGCGTGAAAGCCTCCTAACACTCCTGGCGGCACCTGCTGACAGCCAGGAAGTGACCTACGAAGGTAACACCATCCCCATCAAACCGCTCAGTGCGCTTCTGGGCTTACCCCAGGTGGCGCAGGACGAATACGCCCTGGCGGTGGTAGAAGGGCGCGGCGGGGAGTGGATCGCGCTGGCAGCCGAGCGCTTTGTTGGGTTGCAACAAGCACTGGTCAAACCCCTCACCGCTCCCCTTTCCGAGCTGCCCCACCTGATCGGAGCGACCGTCTCGGCTACTGGCGAAGTTATTTTGGTGCTGAGCCCCAACGGCCTTCTCTCGTTGGATAACGCCATGCCTATCCAGACCCACATCGAAACCACTACCCTCCAACGGTTCCCCGTATTGTTGGTAGACGATTCGCTCTCGGTACGCAAGGTAGTAGCGCAGATGCTACGCAAGGCCGGACACCTGGTCGTCACCGCTGCGGATGGGCAAGAGGCCCTCGAGCTCTTGGAACAACAAGCTTTCCAGGCGGTGGTCACTGACCTCGAGATGCCCCGCATGTCGGGTTTTGAATTGTTAGAAGAAGTGCGCCGCCGCCCCAATCTCTCCCATTTGCCGGTAGCCGTCCTGACTACCCGTGCCTCGACCAAGCACCGCGACCTGGCCGTCGAGCTTGGTGCAAATGCCTACCTGACCAAGCCTGCCGACGAGGTAGAATTGGATAAGTTTTTGCAGGGAGTATAGCTTGGGCTGACAGTGGTTGCCCCCAGTCCACATCCCTAACAAAAATCTGCGTTAGGAAAGCAATTTACAGGTACTATCGGGAGTGCTAACTTGGCAAAGGAGGTGATTCGATGAAGGCACTGATTCTGACCGGTCAACCCAAGCGGGGCATCGCGCTCAAAGACAGCTTTACCCTGTCGGGATTTGAAGTCCAGGTTGAGGACAGTGCCCTCTATGCCATGACCCTGCTAGAGCGTAGCCGCCCCGACGTGATCGTGAGCACTGCCTCCCTTAGCGACCTGAGCGGTATGGAGTTCTTTGACATGGTGCGCTCCGACCCCCAGCTCGCCCTGGTTCCTTTTGTCCTGCTCGATGATGCTTCTTCACCCAACACCTGCGATCTCGATCTGATCTTACCCCTCGATACCCCGGTAGCCGAGGTGGTACGCAGTGCTTATAAGCTGATTCTCGAGCTCACCCGCAAGACCTATATCTCCGAACCAACCAACCCCGTCGCGCAACACGGTATTCAGGGGCAACTGGGCGATATGAGCCTGTTCGAGCTGGCCCAGTGGTTGGCAAAATCAGCCAAAACCGGGCGTTTGCGGGTCGAGATTGAAGGGGGTAGCGCCAGCTGGCTCTTCACCAAAGGCCAGCTCATCCACGCCGAGTACGCCGGAAAGAGCGGTGAGGATGCCGTGCTACATTTGCTGCTCCAGGCAGAGAAGCAACAAAAAGGCCATTTTCACTTCGAGCCCCTAACCGAAGCCGATTTCTTCCTGGAACCTGTCACCATCCGCAAAAGCACCGATCAGCTCTTGCTCTCACTGGCGGTGGAGATGGATCATCGGCAACACGGTATCAACTAACCAAAACACATCTGACATCCTCCCTCGGCTAAAGCCGGTGGGCTTTCTGCGAATACCGGCATAAGGAGAGTCTTGTAGCCACCTCTCATTACACTTTATTAACCTTTGACACCCAGTAATGGTCACACATCACTGGACAGAGCCGTCTGTAGCCCTACCATTGGAGTAACTATGCAAGGAGCCAAGGTTCTAGTTGTTGACGACAGCACCAGCGTGCGCAAGGTGTTGGAGCGCCTGTTGTCCGCCCGTGGCCTGGTAGTCACAACCAGCGAAACTGCCGAACAGGGCCTCGAGGCGGTCAATCACAATACACCCAACCTGGTTATCGCCGATGTAGTGATGCCAGGTATGAGCGGCTTTGAACTATGCCAGATGCTAAAACTGAACAAAACCACCCAGGGTGTGCCGGTCATCCTTATTTCAGGCATCATCAATGAGGGAGTAATCGCTCAAGCCCAACAAGCCGGAGCCTTTGATGTGGTTTCCAAACCCTTTACTCCCGACGATCTCTTCCCCAAAATCGAACGCGCGCTCAGTGCAGCCAAACAGGTAGCCCCTGCCATCAGCGAACCCGCGCCCGCCTCGCCACCCCCCATCCCATCAGCAACTCCCGTTTTCACCCCCACTCCAACAACAATGCCCATTCCATCTGTTCCTGCTACACCGTCCCCTGTAGCTGCTGCACCCAGCTACGCCGAACCCCTCAAAACTGCCCAACCAACTCCTGCGCCCATCTCACTCACCCCTCAAACAGCGGCCATCGCCCAGGATCACAACCAATCCCTGATGGAAGAGTTGCGACCCTTCCTGGATAAACCCGAGATCGAAAGTGTTTTGGTGATCAACAATACAGGCAAATTGCTGGCCTGGGTGGGCCAAACCATTGATGAGCCCGACCTGCTGGCAACTTACCTTCACACCATGCTCTCCATCTCGAGCGTCATGGGTGATAAATATCACCTCTCTTCTATCCAAAGCCTTGGCCTCGAGTATCTTGGCAAAACCCTCATGGTGAATCGTATCAGCGATAAGTCTTCACTGGTACTCATGCTGCGCGGCACCGGCGGAACGGGCGTGATTCGCTATCTGGTACTCAAACAGATGCCACAACTCAAGGCAGTGCTGGGCGATTAGCTTAACTAGCATCTCTGCGCAGGAGGCTGCAAACCTCCTGCCTATTTTTTAGTCCTATGTGCTTCGTTTCACCGAGCAGATACGCAGTATTTGTTGGTCAGGGGTGTTGACAGAATTTGGAGTATTCGGTACTCTCTTCGTTGCGCCCCATGAAGATGGCCGG
>JBBIUP010000048.1:17500-19504 GCA_037440185.1 Meiothermus sp.
CTCTCTGACCCAAAGCCTCAACCAGACCCTCGACCAGGCCTTCAGCGTTCAGGGCATCCGCTGGCGGCTCGAGGCCCTTTCCACCGGGAAAACCTTCGCTGAGGTGGTGCTCTCGCATACCCTGCTCTACCGCGTCGAGCAGGTCTTGCTCATCCAACGGGACAGTGGTCTGTTGCTGGCCCACAAAGCAGCCGATGGCACCAATGTCCAGGATGGTGCCTTGGTATCGGGGATGCTCACTGCCATCGGTGATTTTGTGCGGGATTCCTTCGATTCCACTGCCGGGCTCAATACAGTGAATTTTGGTGAACGGGTATTGGTGGTAGAACAAAGTGCCCAGGCGGTGCTGGCAGCGGTCGTGCGCGGCACCCCGCCCCAAGAGTTACAGGGGCGCATGCAGGATGTGCTTTCGGAGGTTCACACCCGTTTCGCCGATGAATTGCGGCACTATGTAGGAGATAACAGGATTTTTGCCGATGCCCACCCCATGCTGGAGACCCTGTTAGAAGCCCAGTACAAGCGCCCCGAGAGCCGTCGCCCTTACGCGGTTTTGCTCATTGGAGGCGTTTTGTTGGCAGGACTGGGCTGGTGGGGCTGGAGCAATTTCCAGGCTGACCGGGCCTGGAACGCTTATCTCGAGCGTCTTTCCAACACCCCCGGCATCGTCGTGACCGATACGCCCCGACGCTACGAGGTACGGGGCCTGCGCGACCCCCTGGCAGCCGACCCCGCCAACCTGCTGGAAGGTCTCCCCCTTCGCCCCGAGCAGCTTCGGGCTACCTGGCAGCCCTATCACTCCCTCGAGCCCGAAATCGTGCTCGAGCGCGTGCAGCAGCGCATGGACACCCCCAGCACTGTACAACTGGCCTGGCGCGACAGGGTATTGGTGGTCTCGGGCAGCAGCACCTGGGCCTGGCTCAGCCGCCTACGCAACCTGGCCCCGCTGCTGGGCGTGGAGCAACTCGAGACCACCCAGCTCACGCTCGAGCCCCCCCCATAGTGTCAACCGCTGCATCCAGCAAACAACTTCTGCTCCAACCCCTTGCGCCCAGAGCATCTCCAACCTTAGACTGCACTCACATTTGTAGGAGCCAATTTGCCGATAGTTCAACACATGGGTTCGATCAAAAAGGGGTGGGGGGCTTATACGTGATTCAGAAAAAAATCTGTATGTTGGGAGCATTCGCTGTAGGAAAAACCAGCCTGGTTGCGCGGTATGTGCATAGTTTTTTTTCGGAAAAATACCAGACCACGGTAGGGGTCAAAATAGATAAAAAAGTAATCGAAGTGGGTAACCAGGAGGTGAGCCTGGTGTTGTGGGATCTCTATGGCGAAGACCAGTTCCAACGGGTGCAATCGTTTTACCTGCGCGGCAGTTCGGGCTACTTGCTGGTAGCCGATGGTACTCGCCCTGAGACCCTTGAGGTCGCTCAGGGCATCCAACGACGCGCCCAGGAGGTACTGGGGTCTATTCCCTTCATCCTGATGCTCAACAAACACGACCTCCCCTGGGAAATCAGCGAAGTGGAAGTAAGCCAGCTTCGGGCCATGGGATGGGAAATTCGTTATACCAGCGCCAAGACCGGTGAGGGGGTTGAAGAGAGCTTCGCGGCGCTTGCCAGACGAATGTTGGAGCAACCTTGAACGGCAGTGTTTACAGCAGCTCCCACCATTAGGCTGCACACCATGCAGCGTAATTTACCCAGTACCACCAAAACCGTTGTACTGGGTATTGGTGGGAACCGCTCAAGGGGAGGGTTTTCTGGATGGTTCTGTGCGGATTCGACTAGCTCACCGACCACGGATTCGACCAAGCGGTGGGTGAGCTTGCCGAACCCCACCGACCACAGATCGACAGACTCACTATGGCGCAGCTTATACCGATTCTGCTCATGGCTGACCCAAAAGCAATGAAAGAGACCCGCGGGCACACCCAGGCAAAGTCGCTTACGCAATTCCGGCCAAGCCGGAACCTACCGGCAAAGTCGCTTACGCAATTCCGGC
>JBBIUP010000049.1:0-1226 GCA_037440185.1 Meiothermus sp.
CGCACCGTCCCGACCCCGCGCACCTCTGGCTCGTACATCATCCAGGCCAGGGTGGGCAATGCGGTGAAGTTGCCGGGGGTCTCGGCGCGCAACACGTAGGTGAAGGTTACGGGGCCACTCAGGTAGCTGAAGAAGAACTCTACCTTAGAATCGCGAATTTCCCGCCCGTCAAACCAGTAGTTCCAGCCGTAGTAATCGTCACCAAAACGCGGGCGCACCCCTGCAATACGGAACGAGTCGTCGTTCTCCACCACGGCCAAGCCAGCTGGGGTGGGTTCCTCCACCACCACATACCGCACGGCGCCCTGTTCGGGGCGCATGGTGAGGGTCACGACCAAAAGCTCGCCCAACTTCACCGGGCCGCTGAGGGGGCTGCGGTCGTAGACAAAACGCTCGGCTCGGGCGTCGTAGCGGGGCGTAAGCTTCTCGTAGGTGCGAGCCACCCGCAGACCGTTGGACTCAGAACGCAGATACTCCCTTTCCTCGAAATAGCTCACGCTGCCGCTGGTATACAGGCGATTGTTGCTGATGACCTGTACTTCGTTCTCGCCTACCTTCAAGCCTTCCAGGGTCAGCTCGGCTCCTTTTGCCGGAACCTTCAGGGTCTGCGCTTGCCCATTAACCCGAATCTGCACTTCCTGTTCGCCGGGCTGTTCGCCGGTCGCCTTCGCAAGCGCCAGTGCAGCAACTGCCACCGCGGCGGTGTCCTTGGTGGAAACCCAGCGGGCGCCTTTGCGTTCCTGCATCAACCAGTTCACAATCTTGGGGATGGCAGGGTGGTTTGGGCGCAGCCTGGCCAGGGCTTCCAGGCCACGGGCCGTGGCTTCAATGCGGTCGTCGTTCCAGGCCCAGCGGGGGGCCCGCACCTCCCAGTAGGCACTGCGCTCACGCTCGGTCAGCTTGCTGATCAAGCCTTCCAAGGCCCGTTCGGCTTGGGGGGTGTTGCCGTTCTGGTGGTAGGCCAGCACAATCAGCGCGTGACCGTAGGGGGTGAGGTCGCGCCGGGTCAGGTAGTTTTGCAGGTAGCCAAAATCCAACGGCTGGGCCTGCTGAAAGGCGGCACGGGTCAGTCGCGGCTGGTTGGTGGGCTGCACGCCGGGCTGCCAGCCATTGGATGCACGGGCATTGTCCGTCCCGATAGGGGATCGTTCCGTTGGTGTACGGGCATTGCCCGTCCCGATAGGGGATCGTTCCGTTGGTGTACGGGCATTGCCCGTCCCGATAGG
>JBBIUP010000049.1:1326-11497 GCA_037440185.1 Meiothermus sp.
CCGTCCCGATAGGGGATCGTTCCGTTGGTGTACGGGCATTGCCCGTCCCGATAGGGGATCGTCCCTGGGGCATGTACTTCTGCCCGGCCATCGCAAAGGCATAGGCGGCGTAGGCCACTGCGTCGCTGGCGTAGGTGTTGGCGTCGGGCCGGTTTAGGGTTTTGAGTAGATACGCCACGCCTCGCTTCAGGACGTCCTCGCGCACCGCGTAACCTGCCTCCTGCGCTTGCAGCAACCCGGTCAGCACATATGAGGAGATATAGACCGAAGGGGCATCGTTTTGCCAGAAACCCCAGCCGCCGTCCTCCTGCTGGAAGTCGTAGAGGCGCTTGAGGCCCACCGCCACAAAGTCGTCGAGATTTTGAGCGAGTTCTTCGGGTAATTGGGCAAAGTTACCAGCTTGCTTGGCCAGCACACTGGGCAGGAAGCGGCTCATGGTCTGCTCGGAGCAGCCATAGGGATAGCCAGCCAGATAGGAGAGTGCGGGTGTGACAGCAGCGGCCAGCGAGGGGTTGAGGTAGAGCTTGCCCCTGGTTTGCGAGAGGTCGGTTTGGGTGGGCAGATTGAACTTCCACCGATCGCCTGCTTGGCCGGCCCAGCCCAGTTCTTCCTTCAAGCCCTTGGGCAGAATCGGCAGGCGGGTGCGCAGGGCGTCCGAGGCGGCGGGGGTAAGCGCCGAGGCTTCCAAAGTAGCGGTACCGCTCTGAAGGGCCTGCACCCGGTAACTGGTAGCGGTGCGCCCACCGGCTGGAAGCTGAACTGGTGCGGTGGGTGGGGTCAGCAACTCGAGGCCGCTGGGCACCAGGCGCAACTGGCCCTCCTGGTTCTCGCCCAGGTTGTTCTGTCCGATTACCCGCAGGATCGCCTCGTCACCCCGAATCAAGAAGCGTGGGGTCGAGAGCCGTGCAATCACCGGCAGGGTGGTGGTCACGGTCTGGGTGGCCTGTCCTACGGTGTCCGAGAGCGATATGGCTCTGGCCGTCAGACGCCACTGGGTGAGGTTGTCGGGGAACCTGGCTTCTATGCTGGTTTCGCCCTGTGGGTTGGTTTCTACTGTCGGGAGCCAGAGAATGGTATCGCGGAAGTCTTGGCGTACCTGAGGGTCGGCCAGCTTGGACTCTTTGGCCTGCCCGAAAACAGCTTTGTCCAAGGGTGCTCTGGCGGCTGTGGTGGGTGCAGGTGCAACATTGCCAAAGTAGTAGCCCCCGGCGGTCTGGGTGCCCACCACGTTGCCCTTAAGCCCCCAGAAGAAACCGCGAATATCCGGGGCCTTCTCAGGCCGCACCAGATAGATGGCCTCGTCCACCAACCCCAGCGTGACCTGGCTCTGCACCGGACGCCCGTTCACATCGGTCACTTTCAGGCGGTAGGTAGCGGTCTCACCCGGCTTGTAGGTGGTTTTGTCGGAGGCTACCGCCACGTTCAAGAATTTTTCGAGCGGAGGCAGCAAAAAACCCGCCACGTCGGAATAATATTCGCCGCCCCCCAGCACCGTGACCGACAGGTAGCCGTTGGGGGCCATCTCGGAAGTAAGTTTGAGGTTGTAGGTGAAGGTGGAGCCCTGGAAGCGCACAATTTCTGGCCTGGAAACGGTCTCGCCTTCCAGATTGACCAGCGCCCAACCATCGGCTATTGGCGACTGCACCACGAACCGGGCCGTCTCGCCAACCTTGTATTCGGGCTTGTCTACGGTAATCTTCAGGCTCTTGTAGTCCCAGAACCAGTACGAACCATCCGAGACCCAGACCCAGTCTTCGGCGCTGGTAGTCCGCCCGGCCCCATCGCGGGCCTGTACGACCAGGGCATAGGAGCCTTGTTGGGGTAGCCGTAGGCGCACGCTGGCCTGCCCCTTTTCGTCGGTGCGGCCCTGCAGGCTAACCCCGCGCTCGCGCTGTTCGCCCCGGCCCCGCAGCCAGTACGAGCGATTGGCCACCAGCGTAAAGGGCACCGAGACCGGGTTGCCCTCCAAGTCCTGCGCCCGCACTGTAGCGGTGATGGGGTCGCCGGTCTGGTAGGCATAGCCCTCGGTGCGGATGTCCAGCACAATCCCGGAGCGATACGCGGTGATGAATCCACTGCTGCTGACTTCTCGCCCCGCTTCATCGGTCACGCCAGCCTCGAGGGTCAGCCGGTAATCCTGGGTCTCGGGTTTGAGTGGCACCTCCACCACCAACTCGCCTTGGGCGTTGAGCCGTCCTTCGCCGCGCTGGATGATCTTGCCCTCGTAGCTGTCTTCATAGTCGTAATTCTGATAGAAGCCGTAGCTCGAGACATAAGCAAAGCGGTAGTAGGGCCGTTGGATGATCGAGTAATTCACCTTGCCACCCGAGACCGGCCCGCCAAACAGGTACTCACCCTTCACCACAAAACGGGCCCGCTCCCCCTGCACCGCCACTGGTTTTTCGGGGGCCACGCTCACGCGGTACTCGGGCTTGACGAACTCCTGCACTTCAAACGCACCCGTATGTTCTTCGCCTTGTAAACGCGCAACTACCGTATAACCCCCCAGCCGGGCATCCAGTCCAATGCGAAATTGCCCCCCAAAGCTGCCATAGGCATCGGTGGTGAGGCGGGCGGAGAAAACCTCGGTATCTTCAAAATCGCGCACCACCACCCCGACAGGCTGGCCCACCACTGGGCGCAGACCGCTCGCGGCACGGGCAGTACCCTTGAAAAACACGGTGTGGCCAGGGCGATAAACAGGACGATCGGTCACCAGGTAGACCCGGTTCTTTTCCAGGTTCCAGCTTTCCCAGTAGGCACTGCTAAAAGCCCAGGAGGTACCCGAACGGGCGGCCACGAAGAGGTTGTCGGTGTTTTGCAGGTTGCTGCGCCACTGGGCCAGCCCACCTTCGGCCCGTATTTGCTGTACCACCCGCTTGTCCCTGGAAACAAAAATTTGCGCGGTGCGGGGCTGCCCACTATCCAGACTAGCGGTGTAGGCCAGTATTTTTTGGGGGTCGGACTTGACCACCAGTCCCAGGTTGGTCACCAGGACCAGCGTGGCCGAGGTGGGGCGCGGGGTGCCGATCTGGGCCAGATACAAGCCTTCGGGCAAGCGCCCAAGGCTCACATTGCCGTAGGGATTGTTGCGCAACCGAAAAACCGGCACAGTACGCACCGGAGACAAGTCCAGCTCGCGGGTGCGTTGAAAATCGCGCGGGCCACCTAGTTCAACCACTTTTTCGGGGTTGCGGATACGCAGGATGCGAATCTGGCTGCTGCCGCCCCCCGGCAGGTAATACTCCAGCCGCACCGGTTGGGTAGGGCTGTAGGTTCCACCGCCATATAACTGGGGTTCCTGGCGCTGGGCTGAACCCGGGATCAAACCCACTAAAACCAGACCTAATAGACCCATCCCTGCTCTCCAAAAACGCTTCATATAATCTTTCGACCTCCTGACGCTATTCAAGGTGCTTCCATGCTCTGGCTGCTGACGATTTTCCAGCGATAGAATCCCAAAAAATAGGGGTTATCGGGCCGGGGATGCCAGTATTTCTGGGGGTGTTTGTTCAGGGTCTGTAATGTGACCAGTCGTACCTCACCGCCTTCCTGGGGTGCGTAGCCCGTGTGATAAACCACCCGTCCATTGCCCAGATACACCATGCTGTGATAAGCCGAACCCTGGGCCAGGGGGTGAATAAAAAACAGCAGGTCGCCCCGCCGGGCCTTGTCGGGGGTGCGACCCAGGAATTGGCTCGAGTACCGCATCAGATACATCGCGCTGGTACGCCCTACCAGGCGGCCCTCCTGCACATCGCCGGGTTGATAGGCCCCTGGAGCTACCCGGAAGACCGAGCGTCCGATCTGGGGTAGGGGGTAGGCGCTGAGCGGCGGAACCCTGGGTGCGGGCAGGTAGGCAAACTGCTTGAACCAGGCCTGGGTCTTGGGCTTGAGGGCTTCGACAAAGGCGAAACGCAATAGTCCAGAGCAGTCTTGATCTTCCAGTTTCCAGGTGGGCGAAAGGGCGGTGAACTGGGCCTCGGCAATAGCCGCAAACCACTGCAAAAAAGCCTCGCGCTGGGCTGTGCTATTGAACTCGGCCACATCCGGATAGCCGTCTTGGTCAAGGTCAATGGGGTTTTTGGTTTCTGGTACCACGGCTGGATTGCCCAAGCCAAAGACCAGAGAACCCAGAAGCCCCCCCACCAACAGCCTTTTTACCCAAGGCTTCATACTATTCCGATTGTAGCGTGAGCTAGGGTAAGCTGTGGGCCGTCTAAAGGCTGGCTCAAGGCTGTGTGGAACGCTATGAACGACTGGAGTTGGGGGGTGCTTGGACTGGGGGGCCTCAGTCTGGTGGGATTGTGGTGGGCTGAGTGGCAGAACCGCCGCTCGGCTCGAGCGGTGTTCAAATCACTGTGTTCTTTAGGGTTCTTGCTGGTTGCCCTCAGCCTGGGCCTGGATAGCTTATTTGCACAGCTCATCTTTGTTGGGCTGTTGCTATCGGTGGTGGGGGATGTGCTGCTCTTAGGCTCCAACCGGGCCTTCCTGGCTGGTTTGGTGGCATTTTTGCTGGCCCATCTGGCTTATCTGGGGGCCTTTGTCCAGGTGGGTACGCCGACCCTGTGGGGTTTGCTGCTGGTGCTGGCGGTGGGGTATTTCTGGCTACGCTGGTTATGGCCCTATCTGGGGAGCTGGAAGGCCCCAGTTCTGGCCTACGGGGTGATTATCAGTCTGATGCTCTGGGCTGGGCTGGGCACAGAGCGCAGTGAAATCTGGCTGGGGGCGGTGCTGTTTTACCTCTCCGATTTGTTTGTGGCCCGACAGCGCTTTGTGGTGCAGCAGCCGTTGAATCCGTTGCTGGGCCTTCCGCTTTACTACGCAGCCCAGTACCTGCTGGCCTGGGCAGTTCGATAGGCTTACGGAAGTTGGGTGGGAAGCGGCTCGAGTGGCTCGTCACTCAGAAAGACCAGGGTGCTTTGGTGTGGTGCCAGGGTAAAGGAGAGCTGCTCGCTCGGGGGCAGAAATTCGCGCCGGTTCCAGTCGTAACCAGGCAACCCAGCCGGTAAGCCCAGCGCGTACAGCGGGTAGGTGCGCTGTACAGTTTCGTCGCTTAGGTTGAAGGCCAGCACTGCCGCCGGACGGCGGCCCCTGACCTGCACCAGCACCCGGTCGTCTAAACCCAGCAGGGGATAACGGCAGGAACCCTCAGCAGACCTCAGCAGCATCCGCCACAAGTCCAGGCGTTCGGTGGAAATTTCGTTTAGCGTGTCGCTGGTGAGGATGGCTCCACCCATCATCCCGAAAAACAAAGCTAAACCGGTTTGCTCTTTTTCACTCAGCTGGTGAAACCGTTCGCGCAGCAGCACACAGTCGGGGTCGGCCTCCCATAGCTGATGATTGCCAAAATTACGCAGGGCCAGACCATACAAACGTTGGTAGGTATCGGGCAGCCAATCGGCCCCCACATCGCGCCCGGTGCGGTTGCCATCCACCAGTCCTACCGAGGCCCACAGCGGCATCCCACAGCCCATCCACAGCGCATCACCGATCTCGGCGCGAACCATCTGGGCCACCCTGTGCCAGACCTCAATTCTTGTCAGGCCAGGGGTGTGGTAAGCCGCGCTATCTGGGCCGTATTCTGCCCCGAAAAACATAAAATCGGTCTTGAAATATTCACAGCCCCAGGTATGCCGCCAGACGCGAAAAACGGTGCGCAAATATTCGAAGGCTTCAGGATGGGTCGCGTCGAGGACGTAGTATTCTTCGCTGCGCTTGTGCCAGCGGAACTCGCCATAAAAACGCATTTGCACCAGTGGCTGGCCGGTGTGTTCGCGCAACACCCAGTCGGGGTGCTGCTGAAACAGCTTGCTGCGGTTGCCTACCACGAAAGGCGCAATCCACAACCCTGGAATGAAGCCCGCAGCGCGAATGTCATCCAACAGTGGCTTAATTCCTCTGGGGAATTGTGGTTTGACCTCGAGCCAGTCACCCATCTCGGGGGTGAAGCCGTCGTCGAGTTGGAAGACCCGCATCGGCAGGTTTTCGCGCCTGGAGACTTCCTCCACGCCCCGCAGGTGCTCCAGAATATTTTCCTCGGTGATGGCGGCGTACAGGTTGTACCAGGAACACCAGCCAGTGATGGGCTGGGCAGGAATACGTGGGGGGTGTGGGGCCACTTTGGCCACCTGCCGCGCCCACTCGCGCAAGGCTTCTTCAACCCCATCATGCTCAAAAATCAGCAGGCTTTCCGATTCGATCCGCCCTGTGCTTTTTCGATCCCATAGCACCTCGATGCGGAGCGATGAACCTTCAAACGTGAAGGTGTGTTGGAAGCGGTGGTGCTGGTCAAAACCCAAAATCACACTGTCAGGGCCAGACATGCTCAACAGTTGGGTGAGCGCATGGCTGGTTTTGTTGGCCCCGCCCACCGCCACATACTCGGCCCCGTCCCAGCTGTGGTAGCCCTGGCGCAGGTATTTTTGGGCTCCAGTGATCTGCTCAAAGTGCAGCCCCAAAGAGTCCAATGCCAAATCGTTGGTGAAGCCATCCAATCCAAATTGAAGCTTCCAAATATGCTGCTCTTGCCCGGCTTTCACCCAGAAGATTCCAACCGTGGTGTGGTATATCGCCTGCCAGTTGTTTGGGCTATCTGGCTCCACTGTGGTGGTGTTGATTTCGGCCAAACGCCCGTTTACCATCGGTCGGGCACGCAGCAGCTGGATGGAGCTTCCCAGAATGTTCGGGGTTTGGTCGGGGTTGAAGGTAATGTTCATGCCAACCTGATCTCGGCCCCGCTTTCGGCAGACTGGCGGGCTGCGAGAACCAATTCCAGCGACTTTGCACCTTCGCGCATGGGTGTGCGGGTGGGGCCATCGCTGCGGATAGCCTGGATGAGGTCTTGCATCTGGGCTAGATAGAAGTCGCGGCTGGACTGGATGGTCTGGGTGGGCACCTCGGGCTGGGTAGTGAAGAAGAACTGGGCCTGGTTGGTGTCGCCGAATTCAGCGGTAAGGTTTTGTGCGACCAGCTGGAAATCCTTGATCCATTTACCTGGAATGGCCCCATTGCTGGCGTAGACCACACCCATGCCGCCATTGGGGAAGGTGGCGATGGTAGCGCTCACATCCTCGGCAGTGTAGCCAGGGGTTTGTTGGTGGAAGAGGTTGGCCTGCTTGGCATAGACCGTGAGGGGTTCACCCATCAGGTAGCGCATCAGGTCGAACATGTGAATGACCTGCTCGACCAGCTGGCCCCCAGATTTTGCCTTGTCGCGCCACCAGGGTGCATGCAGCGCGTTGCAGTAGTAACGGGCGCTAAAGAGCCCGATGGGGCCGCTGTCCAGGGTATGCAGATATTCCAGCGCCTCGCCAAAGCGATACATGAAGCCCACCTGGGTCTTGATGCCAGCCTTTTCGCTGGCCTCGACCATCTGCCAGGCCTTGTCGCGGCTGAGTGCGATAGGTTTCTCGATCAGCAGATGAATACCGCGCCGGGCTGCTTGTTCCACTTCGTCGGTGTGGCCGTAGGGGGGTAGGCAGACGATCAAAATATCCAGGTCGGTTGCCTCCAGCATAGCGGCATGGTCGGTGAAAACCTGGGCCTGGCCTGCACTGCATTGGGCGGATAGTTCCTGGGCTTTCCAGGCGTTGCGGTCACAGCAAGCGACGAGCAGGGCCTCGCTCGAGAGTTGTTGCAGCACCTGCGCGTGGCGCTTTGCGAAGCCGCCGCAGCCGAGGATGGCGGTTTGGAGGGGTTTCATGGGAACTCCAGAACGACCTGCACGGCCTCGCTGGCCTGTTGATCCAACAGCGCGAAGGCCGTCTCGATTTCCGCAAAGGGGAAGGTATGGGTGATGAGGGGAAGCAGTGACAGCCTGCCCTGAGCGGCCAGTTGCATGATGGTCTGTTCCTGCCGGAGCCGATCCCAGCGGTGGGCCAGGCGCGGGCCAAGGCCCTGGGTCTGGGAGGAGACCAGTTCGATGCGGTTGTGGTGGAATTCCTCTCCCAGTCGCAGACCCAGCCCTTCCCCTTGCAAGAAGCCTGCTGCCACCACCCTCGAGTTATACGCGGTGGCCCGGATGGCTTCGTGCAGTGCAGCATACGAGCCACTCAGCTCCAGGCTGACATCGGCCCCGCGCCCCTGGGTTAGGGCTTTGATGGCCTCGCCGGGGTTGACCTGGCGGAAGTCCAGGGTGTGTTCTGCGCCGAGTTGGCGGGCCAGATCCAGTCTTTTCTCGAGGCCATCTACCGCAATCACGGTTGCCCCACTCTGCCGGGCCAGTTGCAGGGCAATTAGTCCCAATACGCCCAAGCCGAAGATGGCTACCGTCTCGCCCAGATGAATGTCGGCATCGTGCACTGGACCCAGCGCGATGGCCCCGATGCGGGCAAAGATGCCCAGGCGGGGGTCGGCCCCTTCGGGCAGGACTCTGGGTGCGGCGATGGATTCTGCCAAAACCACCTGACTGCGGTGGCCCCAGGAGCCCCAAATCCTTTGCCCGATCTGAACTTTTGTGACCTCCGGGCCAACCTCCACCACTTCGCCCATCTGCTCGTAGCCCACCCCCTTGAGTGGGTAAGCCAGGCCGGGTTGGTTGTCCACGAACAGCCGCTGCTCGGTGTCGAAGCGCTTGTACAGGTAGGGGTTGCTGCCGCGGTACTGGGTCAGTTCGGTGCCTGAGCTGACGCCGGAGAAAAGCGTTCGGACGCGCACCTCGCCGGGCTGCAGCGGCGGGTCGGGGGTGTCCTCGAGGGTGACTTGTCGCGGCGAAGTAAAAACGATTTGTTGTCCCATAGCATCTTTCTCATACCAACCACAACACCCCATAGGGCGGAAGACTGCCGGAGAAATACTTCCCGCTAATCAGATCGCGCCCTACCCGGTTGATGGGCTGGGGTTGATGGGTCACATTGATGTAGCAGCCCACCTGCCGATCCCGATAGCCACGGATGATGCGCAGCACCTCCCTCGACTCCATCACGATCTGGGGTGCGCCCGGGTCAAAGGCCGGGTGAGAAGCCCGCACTTTGAGCAGGTGTGCGTAGCGCGCCAGCACTTTGTGGGCGCGGGAGTTGGGGTTCTTGAGCAGTCCCTCCAACTCGGGCCCGGTGAACTTGTGCCGATTGAGGCGGCGGTTGATCCCGCTTTCTTCCAGGCCCGCATGGTCGGAGGGGGAACCCAGGATGCTATGGATATAGATACCCGGTACCCCTTGCAAGCTCAGGAGAACGGCATTGGCGGCCATGAAGCGGGCAATCTTGAGGTCTTCGTCCTCGTCGCTGTGCGGATGGTTGAGCGCATCAAATAGGGTCAGACACAGTTCGTAGGGCACTGGGCCATCCGCGGTGTCCTTGTAGTTGACCCTGCCACCATGATCCAGGGCTTGTTGCACGATGGCGGCAATTTCCGCCGGTTCCAGAATGCCATTGGCGGGCACCACGCCCAACCCATCGTGGGAGGCCAGGAAGTTGAAGAAAGTGGTTTGCTGGGTGGGGGGTTTGAGGCCCGCAGCCCAGGCAGCAATTTTGCTAGCATCGCCGGTGCGAAAGGTGTGTAGCACCAGGGGGGGCAGCGGGAACTGGTAGACCATCTGGGCCTCATCGTGCCCGCTGCCAAAATAAGAAATATTGTCCTGGTGCGGTACGTTGGTCTCGGTGATGAGGATGACCTGGGGAGCCACCGCATTCAGGGCCAGCCGCATCAGCTTGATGATGCGGTGGGCACCTTCGAGGTGCATGCAGCTGGTTCCGAGCACCTTCCAGATAAAGCCCACTGCATCGAGCCGGATCAGCTGTGCGCCGTTTTGCACATAGAACAACAGGGCATCCAGCACTTCCAGCAGTACCTGGGGATGGGCGAAATTGAGGTCAATCTGGTCGGTGGAAAAGGTTGTCCAGACCAGCTTCTTGCCGCTTTTGGTCTGGAAAGGGGTGAGCAGGGGCAAAGCGCGGGGCCGGAAGACCTGCGAGAGGTCGGTGCCAGGCTCCACCACAGTAAAATAGTTTGTGTAATGGGGGTCGTCGCGCAAAAAAGCCTGAAACCACGGCGACGAGGCCGAGATGTGGTTACAGACCAGATCGGTCATCAGGCGAAAGTCCTGGGCAATGGCCCCAATGTGGCCCCAGTGGCCCCATTCGGGCTTGACCTGCTTGAAGTCCACCACGCTGAAACCATCGTCGGAGGTATAGGGGTAGAAGGGCAGGATATGTACCCCGGAGAACACCCC
>JBBIUP010000049.1:11597-16310 GCA_037440185.1 Meiothermus sp.
CATCGTCGGAGGTATAGGGGTAGAAGGGCAGGATATGTACCCCGGAGAACACCCCTTTGAGGTGCTGGCGCAAAAAGCGGTGCAGGGTTTGTAGCGGGGCTTCACCGGCCTGGGTGATCTGATCGCCGTAGGTGATGAGGATAGCGTCCTTTTCACTCCAGCCTGGCTGGGGTCTGGCGGCGGCGAGGTTTGGATAGCGAGCGAGCAGGGCCTGAAGTTGCTTCCCTACTTCTTGCCCCTGGCCGGGGTAGAGAAACTCGAGGTGGTCTTTCAGCTTTAGGTGTATATCGGCGTGCGCGGTCATGGTGGGATGCGGTCGCTCCTCAGGGGTTGGCTCGATTATTGCAAAATGGGGACGCCCACTAAAGACTGCTGCCAGCGCCGGGCGTGTGCGGGCTCTGGCTCCAGGCCAGGTAGATGGCCGCCGTCCAGGAGAAGGAACCACCGCCCAGTCCTTGCCCGGTCAGGGGGTGGAAGTACTCGCTAAAGCCCGCTGTCTCGCACAGCTTCAGGGTATCCCGGCGGATGCGCTCGGCCACCTGGGGGTAGCCGTACTCGGCAAAACCCAAGGCGATCAGGTAGTTGACCACCGCCCAGACTGGGCCGCGCCAGTAGCGCTGCGGCTCGAAGCGGGGGCTGCTGGGGTCGGTGCTGGGAATCAGGTAGCGCACCTGGCTGGCCCAGCCCTCGAGGGTGCCCAGCAAGCGGAGGGCCCTGGCCGGGCTGGCGGTTCCAGCGTAGAGGGGTAGAAACGAACCCGAGACCCCCACCCGAATGGCCTCATCCTTGAGGAGGTCGCGGTTGAAATATAGGCCAGCCTCCTCGTCCCACAGGCTTTCGATGCCCTGCTGGCTGGCCTCGAGCCACCCGGCGATTTCGGCCTCATTGCCAAAGCCAAACTGCTCGGAAAGCCACAGCAGATCGCGGTTGGCCCGGTGTAACACACAATCAATCAACAAGCTGACTACCCGGAAGGGGCATTCTTGCAAGAGACGAAGCTGGTCGAAGCCGGCCCGCTTGTAGATCTCGAGCAGGGTCAGGAAGCGATCGTATTCGGTCTGGTGGGGGCGCTGGCTGGGGTCTACATGAGAGGTATCGCGGCGGGTGTAGGCAGGTAGACCGGGGTCAACCTCTACTTGTGCGAGGGCCTCGTCCCAGGCCGGACTGTTGTCGGCCCCGCTTTCCCAGGGGTGAAACGAGCTGATCAGGCCGGTGTTGTGTGGATCGCGTTCACGCTTGAACCAGCGGTGATAGGCCAGAATTTTGGGGTAGAGGCTTCGGGTTTTCTCCTCGGCCAGTGCTGGGTCTTGGGCCCGCTCGAGCATCCAGCGAACAAAACTGGCTACCACCGGTGGCTGAGTGATGGCGGAAGTAGGCGGGGTGCGGGCCACCCCCCACCGCTCGGGGCCGGGGAAGTAGGTGGGTTCGGGTTTGTGGAAGATGAT
Source organism: Meiothermus sp. (assembly GCA_037440185.1). Classification (GTDB taxonomy): domain Bacteria; phylum Deinococcota; class Deinococci; order Deinococcales; family Thermaceae; genus Meiothermus. Next base: position 13,043 of record JBBIUP010000049.1, read on the forward strand.
GTGCGGCAGCATGCCGTTTGGCCATTGTCCCTGGAAGAGCAAATCAAATTCCTGCCAGGCCCTGGCTTCGTCAAACTGCATCCAGCCCAGGGCCGTAAAGCCTGCATCCCATAGCCACTGAAAAGGGTAGAGGCCAGCCGTCGGGATGGTGAAGCCCTCCCGGTCATTGGCTTGGAGAATCCGCTGGGCTTCTTGAACGAGGGATTCCTGGATTTGCATGGCTACCTCACAGTCAGGGCTTGACCACTGCTGGGATCAAGCCAACGCAGGCGATCGGGCTGGGGTCTGAACCAGAGGGTTTGCCCAGCCTTGACCTCGAAGTCTGGGGGTACGGTGGCTTTGATATGCTGTTTGCCAAAGCTCAAGGTCAGCAGGAGATGGGGGCCCAGGGGCTCCACTACCAGCACTTCGGCCGGGAAGCTTTGCGGTTGCTGCACGGTATGGGCCTCGAGGTCTTCGGGCCGCACCCCCAACAAGACTTCCTGGCCGGATACAGCGGTGGGCAAATCCAGGGTAAGCGACTGAATCTTGGCTTGCTTACCTTCGACCGGCAACTTCAAGAAATTCATGGGTGGGCTGCCAATAAAGCCACCCACAAACGTATTGGCTGGCTCCTGATACACCCTCATTGGTTGGTCGTACTGCACCACATATCCGGTGTTCATGACTGCAATACGGTCGGCCAGGCTCATCGCTTCCACCTGGTCGTGGGTTACGTAGAGCGTGGTGGTGCGGCTCTCGGCCAGAAGGCGCTTGAGTTCGGCCCGCATCTCCATACGCAGCAGGGCATCCAGATTGGACAAGGGCTCATCCATCAACAACACCTCGGGTTCTACCGCCAGGGCTCGGGCCACCGCAACCCGCTGGCGCTGGCCGCCAGAGAGCTGGGCCGGATAGCGCTCGAGGAGGTTCTCGATGTGCATCAGGGTCGCGGCTCGCTCCACGTTGGCCGCCAGTTTTTCGGGGGACACTTTCTGCATCTTGAGGCCAAAAGCGATATTTTCATACACCGTGAGGTGGGGAAAAACCGCGTAGTTCTGGAATACCATAGCGATCTTGCGTGAGCGGGGTGGGAGTTCGGTCACGTCCCGATCCCCAATCCAGACCCGCCCCTTTTCGGCCTGCTCGAGGCCTGCAATAATTCGCAACAGCGTGGTCTTGCCACAGCCCGATGGCCCCAACAGCACCACAAATTCCTGGTCACGCACTTCCAGCGAAACCCCGTTCAAAGCTTTGAACTTACCAAAGGTTTTCTCGATATTTTCCACTCGAATGGAAGCCATAAACCTCCTAAGGGCCCCTCACCGGTTAGCGATGCCCCACAAGGTAAACAGATAGCGCCGGATGATGAAGATGAAGATCAAGGCGGGCACGATCAGGAAGAAGCCACCTGCGAAGCGGAAAGGCAAGGGGGAGTCGTTGAGCGAGGTCAGCAAGAAAGCTGGCAGGGTGCGCTCACGCAGGGTAAGCAAAGTAGCTGCAAAAACCTCATTCCACGAAATCACGAAAGCAAAAATCGCCGTAGCCGCCAGCCCCGGAATGGCCAACGGGAGTACCACCCTGGCAAAAGCCTGGATGCGGTTGCAACCCAGGGTCCAGGCAGCCTCTTCGAGTTCTTTGGGGATGCCCAGGAACAGGCTGCTGGTCACCAGAACCGCAAAAGGCAGGGCCAGCGCAGTGTGTACCAGCGCAACCCCAAAGGCGGTGTCGTAGATGCCCATGTTAATGAATTGAACCGCCAACGGGATGGCCAGAATGGCCAGGGGAAAAGCCCGTGTCATCAGAATGAGCAGGCGGTAGGAGTCAGCGCCAGCGAAGCGGTAACGGGCCAGGGCATAGCCTGCGGGTGCCCCCAATAACACCGAAAAAACCAGGGTCATGGCCGCCACAGTGAGACTGTTGCGGATGGCTTTCCAGACCCCCTCCACGCCAAAAAAGAAGGAGATGGTTTCCAAAGAAAACTGCTGGGGCAAGAGCCCTTTGGGCCAAGCGAAAACCGAAGGACGATCGCTAAAGGCCAGGGTTGTGATCAGGAAGATGGGAATCAGTACCCACAACACCAGCACGATTGCCAAAAACATATAGAGCAGACGCAGGTTCATGCTGCACCATCCTGCTTAGAGCGCATCAGCCGCAAATAAAGCAACGTGGCGACCACCGAGATGCCCAGGATAATGACTGAGTAAGCAGCGGCAACCCCCGGATTTTGATAGGCGTTGTACCAGTAGTAGGCTTCACCTGCCAGCACCGGCAGGTTGCGACCACCCAGCGCTACCACCACTGCAAACACCTCGAGCGCCAGAATGGTGCGCAGGATCAAGGCTACTTGCAGGCTGGGCATTAACAAGGGCAGTGTGACTTTCCAGAAGCGCTGCCAGGGGGTAGCCCCAAACACCTCGGCGGCCTCGCTGTATTCTTTGGGGATCAGTTGCAAGCCGGCGACCAGAATCACAAACACGATGGCGGTAGCCCGCCAGACCTCTGCCGCCACCACCGCCACAAAAATCATCATGGGGGTCTCGTAGCTAAGCCACAACTGTGGTTGCTGAATCACCCCGATACCCTGCAAGAAGCTGTTGAGATATCCACGCTCGGTAAAAATTGACAGCCACACGATGCCTGCGGCCAGGTCGGAAATTCCCAACGGGATAGTCCACACATACAAAAACAGGTCACGGCCCTTGGAGATGCCCCCCAACAACATAGCCATCCCCAAGGCCATCACCACCTGTAAGGGAACAATTACCACCGTCAGAAGCAAGGTGTACTTGAGGGCATCCTGGAAGTAAAGGTCGGCGGCCATGCGCTGGAAATTCTCGAGCGTCCATTGCCCCCCGCTGCCCCGCACCGACAAGAGCAGGGCCTCGACCAGCGGCCAAGCAAACAAAAACAACAAAAACAGCACGCTCGGCAAGATGAGCACGTAGGGGATATACCGTTCACTACGCATCTGACCCTTCCACTTTCATCCCATATCGGGCGAGTGCTCTTGGAAGGGGCCGGCAGTTGGAGCACCGACCCCTCTATCGCGGTCTTCGCTTTTTTGCCGCTGGGAGTAGTGGCAAAATAAGCCTGAAAAGCACTTCGCATGACCGGGATGGCGCCATTCGTTCTGAAGACCGCTCCAGGCAAGTCCAGTTGCACTGATGACGGTTGCGGTTTGCCGGCACACAACCAGTGTTGTTCTCCAAACGCCAGAGGTCGGTGCCTTTGGCCTTCCGCTTTAGTTCACCGGGCAAGCCCCGCTGCTGGCAGGGTCGGGCGACCA
>JBBIUP010000049.1:16410-18703 GCA_037440185.1 Meiothermus sp.
GCCTTCCGCTTTAGTTCACCGGGCAAGCCCCGCTGCTGGCAGGGTCGGGCGACCAGCAAGGAGCTCTGGTTTCGTTCATGATGCGGCGCAGGTTGCCGGCTTCGCTATCGAGCACTCGGCGAACATCTTCGTTGCGAAGGATGATCCGTGCGAAGGTGTCCTGGAAGACCTTGTTGTACTCGCCGCCCCTGGCACCCAGACCCACTGGCAGCAGGCTGGGCAGGGCCACGTTGCTCTGGGCCTGCCGTGCGATGGCATCGGCGCCCATGCGAATGCCCTGGGGCAGGTTATCGGGCAAGCGAACCTGGATGACCGGGAAGAAGCCGTTTTGTACCAGGGTGGCAATCTGCACATCGGGTCGGGTCAGGTATTCGATGGCGGCTACGGCAGCAGCCCGGTTGGGGCCGCCCTTGGGGATGGCCAGCCCGGCCAGCACCGGCATAAAGCCACGGCCATAAGGCCCGATGGGTGCGGGGAAAGCTACGAAGTCGTTGGGGCGCTGGTTAAGCGCATCGCGCAGACGGGCGATGTGATCCCAGGCGATCCAGACCTCGCCAGCCAACAAGGGCTCTTGCATAAAGTCGTAGCTGGTGGACTGGGGGTTCACGTGCTGCCAGAGGCTCTTGAACTCGAGCCACATACTCTCGGCCTCATCGCTTCTAAACTTGGTGACTGCACTCTTGGTATAAGAAGGATACAAATAACCTTGCGTGAAGCGGTGCATCAAACCTCTGGGGCCTGCGGGGAAACCCAGCATACGCCGACCGGTGGCCCGTTGGACATTGGCAGCCCATTCCCTTAGCTGGGAGTAGGTGAGGGTGTTGATGTTGGCACCCGCCGGCAAATACTGCAAGGCTTGGCGGCTGGCTACCATGATGTAGGTGGCCTGCATCCAGGGGATGTATAGCTGGTTGGCCGTGCCCATCTTGCCCAGGTTGACAAAGGTTTGAGAGAACCGGCGATCCCGGAGCTGGGCCAGCACATCGTCTACATTGTCCAGCGCACCCGCGGCGATCAGCGGGGGGAAGTCGCCGTGCAGACCCCCAGCCAAGCCCACGTTCACCCGACCCGCCCGTACTTCGGAGAGAATGCGGCTGGTGAAGGGGGCGTTGTCCTCGGGGATGAATTCCACCCGCCCCTGGAAGTCCTTCAGGATTACCTGCCGCATCCGCTGGGCCTCCTCGATGGGGGTGAACTGGGTAGAGACAAACAGCAGCGACGCTGTCTGTTGTGCCAGCACCCCCGATAGCACCAGCAAGGCGCTCAAGAGACCCAACCACAACCACTTGCTCTTCTTCATGCCTTCCTCCTTTTATGTTTGCGGTGGACCATCCGACCCCCGCAGAACCAACTCGGGAACCCAGACCTCTTGCAACTGCGAAACCGCCTCCCCACCCAGCCGTGCCAGCAGCATCTCCACCAGCCGCTTGCCGGTATCGCGGAAAGGCTGGTGTACGGTTGACAGGGGCGGGTCGGTGTATTGTGCCTGGGGGATATCGTCATAGCCAATGACCGAGACTTCCTGGCCGCCTTTGAGCCCTCGTTCACGTAAAGCCCGCAGAACCCCCAAGGCCATCAGGTCGTTGGCACACAAAATGGCAGTGGGAAACGCTGGTGGCTCCAGCAAAATTTGGGCCAACTGATGACCGCTTTTCTCGCTGAGATCACCTTCCAGCACCCATGCGGGTCGGATGGGGGTTTTGCTTTCGTCCATGGCTTGCCGATAGCCCGTCAGGCGGTGAGCAGCGAAGTTGAGTTCGTGTGGTGCGCCAATAAAGGCGATATCTCGGTGGCCCAGGTGTAGCAGATGCCGCGTAGCCATGTAGAAACCCTGTTGTCCATCCACATCCAGATAGGGATAGGGGGTGGTGATCAGGTCGCTACGGCCGTGCGATACGAAAGGGATATGCTGCTCGAGCAGATAAGCAATGCGCTCATCCTGGCGGCGGGTGCGGGCCACGACCAGGCCCTCGACCCGTTTGCCCTCCACCAGGCGCCGGTAACAGGCCAGCTCTTCGGAGCCGGGCGGGCAGGTCGCCACCAGCAAATCCAATCCGGCATCGGAGAGCCCCTCGCCCAACCCGGCCAGCAGCTCGAGAAAAAACGAATCGGCAAAACGCCCCTGCGGAGAAGGAATCACCAGGCCGATGGTCTCGGCACGGCCCTTGCGCAGGCGCTTTCCATTTGGATTGGGACGGTATCCCAGGCGGGTAGCAATCTCCAGCACCCGCTCGCGGGTTTGGGGACGAACCCGATCGGGGTTGTTGAGCACCCTCGAGACCGTGGCGATAGA
>JBBIUP010000050.1:0-15030 GCA_037440185.1 Meiothermus sp.
GCATCTTGGCCAGCGATTTCTGGTAGGTTTCACGCATCCAGGCGTGCTTGGGTCTAGGCTGTGACATAATGCAATTATATAACGCATTTCTTGCAGCAGATTGTCATTCCGTTAGATTTTATGCCAACTCTGCGCGTGATTGACGCTAAACGCGCCCCCTATCGCGTTTCCCACAATTATTCCGCACGCGGTGCGGAGTAATTTACCCAGCACAGCATAAACCGCTGTACCGGGTATTTGGAGCAAGCTCTTGTGGGAGTCGCTCTCACTTGCCGCGCCACCCGGCGCGTTCGAGGGTCTCTTCCATCGCCTTTTGGGTCACTCATACTTAGAATCGTTATTACAGGGTTCAGAACTGCATCGGGCTGAGCAAGGTGGCTGGGTAGAAGTGCTCGAGGATCTCCCGGTAGCTATACCCCCGCTGCGCTAGGCCCAGCGCACCATACTGGCTCATTCCCACCCCGTGCCCAAAACCCCCGCCCCAGAAGGTGAGGCGCTTTAGTTGGCCCGAAGCGTCGCGCTCCTCTTGCAGGGCAAAGGCCGCGCTGGGCAAGGCCGGGAAATTCAGGCGCGGCTCACCTTGCCAGCGGTTTAAGACCACATCATTTCCGCCGGTGAAGGTTTTGTTGGGGCGCAGCAGGTTGCGGATATTGGACTCACGTCGCACCACGTAGCGTCCGGTGGAGGTCAGGATTTCCAACTCGGTTACGTAGCCACCAGTAGTTCGCTTCAGCACGGCGATTTTTTGTAGGGTTCCCACGGTGAACCCCGGCGCGTCCGGCGAAAGCGGGCCTTCTGGGGTTTGCACAAACTGGGGGGCTACCCGGGCCCTTTCGGGCAGGGTGCGGCTCAAGAGAGCCTCGAGCTCCTGGCGGCTCAGGCTGACCTTCCAGCGCCATAAAGGGGACTCGGCATCGAAAAAACCTTCGGGGTTCCAGTTTTGGAAAAAAGCCAGTGCATCCGCCTCACTGCCAATCGAGACGGTAATGGGATTGGTCTGGGTACGTGCCTTCAGGTAGGGTACGGCGGGCCGATCCATCCAGACCTCCTCGATGCTGGCGGTAGAGCCAGGGCTGGTAGAGAAGAAAAAGGTCTGGATGGGCATGCCCTGAAAGGTCAAGATCTGATTCAGGGTCGCGTCCACGGCGACATCGGTGGCAGGGTGGGTGCGGGTGTTGTTGTAGACCTGCTCGCTTACCGAGTCGTCTACATCCGCCCCAAACTGTTTCCAGAAGCTGTTGGTTTGTTGTCTGGAAAACGCATACGTGCGGGCCGCAACCGCCTGGGCCTTGAGGGCTTCGGGGTGGAAGTGGATGGGCATTTCGCTGGGCAGTACTCGCTTGAGGTAGTCCTGATAATCCACCCGATTTACCACCAGCAAGCTGTTGTTGCGCACCTCCAGCCAGAGTTCGCCAGGGTACTCGGGTACTAGATTTTGCCTTGTGGTGGAGAGCAGACGGTACTGTACGGGTATGGCGGGGTCGGCTGGTTTGAGGTTCACCACCGTTCCCAGGGCAAAGGTAAGCCCTTCAAAGGCAGCCGCTAGACTACCATTCTGCAGGTTGAAGGTCAGGGGCTTGTCGGCAAAGATCGTAACGATGGGCCGTAGATTTTCGCGGTCTGGGCCACTCGAGACCTGCACGCTGCCACCCAGCGGAACCAGACTCAAGCTAGGGAAGAGGTACTGCGCATCGAAGGAGCCCGCCCCCAGCCGGTAGGAGAGCAGTACACGAATGCTCTGGCCGCTGAGCGGTGCGGGCTGCGGAGGGTTCTGGTTGAGGGAGGTAAAAAGCAGAGCCGCGCCCAGGGTGGATGCCAACAAAAAGGCCAGTTGCATCCGGGTCATTCTCACCCTTTTGCATGAGAACTAAAGAGGAGCTGGGCTGAGCCCAGTTCACCTACCGCATAGCGCACATGCGCCAGCAAGGCTTGCTGCAAGCGATCTAGGGGTGCGTCCGCCTCCAGCACCGCGATGGCCTCGTTGCCGGGCAGCCGCAGCACCGCCGCCAGCGCCTCCAGCCCTTGGGGCCCCAAGTGCACTCCACCCCGCTCCACCCGGTCGCCGTCCAGCAGGTTCATGCCCTCGCCGCCCAGGTTGGGGGCCAGGCCTGCAGCCTTGATGACCCGCCAGCTTGCCCAGATCAGAGCCACACGGGGGTTGGTGTGTTTGGCAATCCCCTTGAGGCCCGAAGTGACCAGCGGCCAGATCTTAGTGGCCACTTCGGGTGAAGCAATGCGGAAAGCCAGCTCGGCCAAAAAGCTGGCATAGGGGAAGCGTCCAGGTGCTTCCAGTCCGTCCAGTCGCCCCACCAGCTCAACTTGGGTAAGGGTGGGGAGGTCGTTGCCGGGTTTCTGGTAGACCTGATATTTGAGGTGGTGAAAAAGCGAGAGCCGCCCGCTGCGTCCGGTGGGCCGCAAGGCCTTGCGGGCGATTGCTTGCGCGGCCCCTTCTGGTCCCACAAACGAGAGAATTACATCCCCCGCCGGGAGTGGTTTGCGCCCAACGACCAGTCCTTCACTAAGGCGATAACGTTCCACTACCCTCATGGTAAGGGAGGATCGGGCAGTGGACTGGGCGTACAGGGGGATTTGGGTGGGATAGGGTGGAAGAGCAGTCGCGGTGGAGCGTTGGGGGTTCAGTCTAAATAACAAGTTGGGCGGTTTGCTGTTTGCAGTCAATTCCTCCAAAAGAAGGATGAAGTCTCAGACCATTGTGCTATCCTAAACTCATGAATGAGCGTTCGTTGCAGGACATCCTCGAGTGGGTGGTACTGGGCCTTCTGATTGCGGTTGCGGTACTGGTAGTGCTATGGGTTGGGGGTTGGCTCTTTACTTTTCTGGGTGCCCTCCTCAAGGGGTTGGCTGGTTTTGTCTGGGCGCTGCTGCGGGTGCTGGTTCCAGTACTGATTGTGGCGGCGGTGGTCTATTTTGTGCTGCGCTTTGTACAAAAGCCCAAGACGGCTTGATATCGGTTGTCAGCCTGGCCCGCCCAAAGCAGGGCGGGTTTTTTCATAGGAAGCGGGCCTGTTCGCTGGCGTCTGGTCAAGGGGACATTTGTTGATGACTAATGTTAAGGTATCTGCTAATATAGGCGATAGCCTATGAGCGTTTCTGACATTCTAACCTTTAGTGCTCCCGATGTGGAGATACCCAAAGTGGATGCGATGCCCTCGCCCACACTGGAATTGGCTTATGCCTGCTACGCCCTGGCCCGTCCTGATAGTGCGCAACGCACCAACGAGCTGCCCTGGCTCAAAACCCTCTATACCAAACACGGCGATTTGATCGAGGCTATCCAGGCTTTCTGGCCTGAAGACCAGCGATCCGAGGCGGGTGGGGATCTATTCATGATTGTAGGGGATCTGGGCTATGCCCGCGATAAGGATGTGGATCGGCTGTTTACTGAATTTGGCAAAATTCCGCAGCGTCTGATCAAGCAAGGCGAGTTTTATCGCAAGAAGTTTCAGGCATATGAAGATAAAGGTAAGCGGGAGCACGAGCTAAAGAGCCTGGAAGGGATGCTCGAGCGGGCTGAGCTTCTCAAGCAACCCGAAGCCAGAAAGCGTTATCTGAGCCTGCTTAAGCAGCTTTGGAAAGTGCTGGAACCCATCTGGAAGGAAGAAGGATACGCCGAATCCAAGCGGGCCAGTGAAGCTTTTTTGAATAAATACCGTGAAACTGGCAACGTGCTAGACGCCATCCCGGCCCACCACTTCACCCAGTTTGAGGCATCACAGAAGCATATCCAGACCTCACTGGAGAAAGGCAAACTGCTGGTAGTACCACTTTTCTTCGCTGCCGCTGGGGGTTTTAGCTTCGATTTTGCCGATTCGCATTATATCGGCTACGGTATTCAAAGCGAGCACTTGTTTGAAAAGCTGTTGACCCGGGTGGAGGAGGTAGCCCCAAAAATGAAGGCGTTGAGCGATCCCACGCGCCTGATGATGCTCACCCTGATTGCACGCTACGAAAACTTTGTGTTGACGGTGGGAGACCTGGCGACGCAACTGGGTGTGACCCAGCCTACCGCCAGCGGGCACCTGAAGCTGCTGAAAGATGCGGGGCTGGTTGCGCTGGAAAAGCATGGCAACAAGTCGTTCTACCATGTCAATAGCGATGCAATTAAGCAGGCCATAGCCGAGATATCGGACCTGGTGTTGCGTCTCAAATAATAGCCTATTGACAATATAGTCAACTTCCTATAAAATAAAAATATAGGAGGTTGGCTATAATAATCAATCCAGAACTCATCACCATTACGGCAAACGATTACCTGGATCAATTGCGCCGAGAGGCAGGGGTACAACAAGCTCTTAGTCGCCGAGAAATTGCTGTTCCAACCTGCAAACCCGCTCATTCAGCCAGTGGGAAAGGGCGCACCCCTTTCGACCCAAGACTCAAGGATTCTCGAGTTCAATAGGAGAATGGCTATGAATTTCAATCCCACTTTGCTAAAGACCGCTGTTGATCAGCACATGACTGAGCTGCTCGAGCAGGCCCGAACCGAACAATTGCTGCGCATTGCTCCTATGTATTTGTCCACCCGCCATGTATTACCCTCCAACCCCAACAACCTGCAGCGCAAACGGGTAATCCAGCCTGAGGGTAAGCCCAAGGTAGCCTAAATTCCCTAAGTTGAGACCCTTCAGCTTAGGGTCTTTTCAACCGACCAATCCTCGAAACAACAAAAGCATGGTCACGTTCCTAGCGCGGTTTGCCAACAGTACCGTGTCTAGCCTCCTGGCAGGAGTGGTTTCAGGGGCCACTCCTGCAACGTTGGTGTATGGAGGACACCTCTGTCCCGTTGGTGCACGGGTATCACCTATCTTTTTGTTATGCTGAACCTTGCTCATGAAACCTGGCCCCCTCAACTCAATCACCGATGTACCTGGTATCCAGGTAGGCCACTTTACCGATCTAGACAACCTTACAGGGGTTACGATCATCTATCCTGAAAACGGGGCGGTGGCGGGCGTGGATGTGCGCGGCAGTGCGCCGGGCACGCGCGAAACCGATTTGCTGAACCCAGTTAACCTAGTCGAGAAGGTGCAGGCTATTGTGCTCTCGGGCGGCAGCGCCTATGGACTCGAGGCAGCCACAGGGGTGATGCACTGGCTCGAGGAGCACCACAAAGGCTATCCGGTGGGCAACGCCACGACCCAGGCCATTGTGCCCATCGTACCGGCGGCGGTGATTTTCGATCTGCTGGTAGGCAGTGCTACCGTGCGCCCCAGCGCCGAGTATGGCTACCGGGCTGCCCAGAACCTGAAGGGTGGCCCGGTGGAGCAGGGTGTGGTTGGGGTGGGTACCGGTGCCCGGAATGGTGGGTTGAAAGGGGGAACTGGAACGGCCAGCCTGGTCATGCCGGGTGGGGTGATGGTGGGGGGCATTGTCGCGGCCAATGCCCACGGAAGAACCCACGACCCCGTGTCGGGGGAAATCTACGCACGTTTCTTAGAGCAAAATGGCGAGTTCAAGCTTAAGCATGCACCCAAACCCCTCGCGACACCCGACTACACCGATATCTTCACCAACTCCTTTGTTCGCAGCAATACGGTCATTGGGTGTGTGGCGACCAATGCCCGACTGACCAAAACCCAGGCCCAAAAGATAGCTCAGATGGCCCATGACGGTATCGCCAGGGCAGTCTTCCCAGCCCATACCATGTTCGATGGCGACGTAATCTTTTGCCTTGCCACGGGCGAGGTGGAAATTGAAGGCCCTGCCGAACTTAGCCGCATTGGTGCAGTGGCCGCGGATGTGTTTGCCAGGGCCCTGGTGCATGGGGTGCTGCATGCTTATTCGGTGGGTGGGTTGGTTTCCTACCGCGACCTGTACGAAAAATAGGCGTTAAGAGCGACCTCCTATGGTTGCCCTTTCCACCCTTTAGGAAGAACAATGGACAAAAACAAGCTTGCCCTCCAAGCCGCTCAGGCCGTAGACACCGCTGAGCTGGTGCGCCTGACCCAGGAACTGGTTCGCATTGAAAGCTATTATCCAGGGCCGGGTGAGCAGCCGGTGGTGGATTTTCTCCAACCCTATTTACATGCGCGTGGTTTCACGACCACTGTGCAAGAGGTTGCTCCGGGTCGCCCGAATCTGATTGCCGACCTGGGGCAAGGTTCCGGCGGACTGATTCTGGAGGGTCATACCGATGTGGTCACGCATGGCCATCTAGACCAATGGACGGTTCCCCCCTACGAGGCTCAGATCATAGAGGGCAAAATCTTCGGGCGGGGGGCATGTGACATGAAGGGGGGGTTGGCTGCAGCAATTGTGGCTGCTCAGGCCGTGCGGCAGGTGCTGGGCCAGCCTCACAAAACCCTGCGGTTGTGCATTCCCTGCGACGAAGAAGGCCTGATGATTGGGATCAAGGCTTTTATCCAGGCGGGCTATGCCGAAGGCTTCGCCGGGGCTATTATCTGCGAGCCGGAAGAAAACCAGGTGTGCTTGTGGCAAAAGGGCGCTATGCGGGTCTGGGTGCGCTTTCAGGGGAAAATGGCCCACGGGGCCATGCCCTATGCAGGGGCCAACCCCATTCCGTCCGCATCCAGATTTGTAGTTGAGCTCGGCAGGCTGCAAGCGACATTGCAGGCTGAAAGTTTCCATCCCTATTTGGGCAAACCCTGGGTCACCCCTACTGTTTTCCAGGCGGGGGCAGGGGAGGGGCAGTTTAATGTAATTCCCGATCAGGTGAGGATTGGTATTGATATTCGCACCAACTCCGGCCAGGATCACCGGGTCATCGAGGCGCAGCTCCGGCAAGCCCTGGAAAAGAGCCTCGAGGCCGGCGTAAGTGCGACCCTAGAGGTCTTCGAAGACCGCCCCGCCACCGAGACTTCGCGCGATACCGCGTTGGTGCAGGCGGTGGAACAAGGCTTGCAGCTGTTGCAGATGCCCATCCAGTATGGGGGTGTGCCGGGAGCAACCGACGGAACCTTTTTGTGGGCCTGGGCCGGGCTACCCATCGTGACGATTGGGCCAGGGGGCAAAACCATCCCCCACCAGGCCAACGAATATGTGGCGGTAGAGGAGTTGGTCGCCGCAGCCAGGCTCTATGCGGCGGTCGCTGTACTGATCTTGACCCCTTAGCCGGGCTTTTGCCTGGCAATGAATTATGGTATTGTCTCCTTGCGAGCGAGGCCGAAAAAAGCGTATCGAGTAGGCTTTATTCGGATAGGAAGGGTGGAGAAAGCCCGACCCAGCATGGTGAAGCTCGAGATACCGGGTTCACCCGCACGACGCGGCCATAAATCGCGACATTCCCATACAACTCAAAGGAGGAATCGTGATGAAACGTTGGTTGTTCATCGGTGTCCTGGCCCTCGTTGGGCTGGCCTGGGCCCAGCAGCGCGGTGGTGGCATCACCATCGCCATCCAGACCGAACCGGCTGCCTGGGATCCCACCCAGGTTGCGGGTGCGGATATCTCCCGCGTGGTCTACGATAATGTGTTGCAAGGGCTGGTCAAGCGCAACCCCAAGGGTGAGATCGTGCCCTCGCTGGCCTCGCGTTGGGTGGTTTCCAACTCGGGCCTGACTTACACTTTCACACTAAGGCAGGGGGTGAAGTTCCACGACGGCTCCGACTTCGCGGCCCAGGATGTGCTGGCCAAGTTTGCGCGGGCCCGCAATCCCGATACCCGCGCTTCGGGCCACCTGCGCCCCGACCTGTACCGGGACATCACCAATGTCACCAGCCCCAACCCCACCACGGTGGTGTTTAGCTTGCGCCAGCCCAACAACGACTTCCTCTTCATCCTCACCCGCCCGGAGTCGCTGATTGGCCCCAGCCAGCGCCCCCTGACCGAGCAGCGCACCCAGCCCATTGGCACCGGCCCCTTCCGCTTTGCCGGGTGGGAGCGCGGGGTGGCGGTGCGGCTGGAGCGTAACCCCAACTACTATGTGCAGGGCCTGCCCTACCTGGATCGGGTCAACTTCCGCTTCCTGGGGGATGGGGATGCACAATTGGCGGGATTGCGGGCCGGCGACCTGGATGTAATTGCCTATAGCTTGTTGCCCGAGAACGCGGTGGTACTCTCACGCGACAACAACTTCAAGGTATTCTCGGGCTCTGCTACTGCGGAGGCCGTGGCCGGTTTCAACAACAGCCGCCCGCCCTTCAACGATGTGCGGGTACGTCGGGCCATCACGCTGGCTACCAACAAGGATGAGCTGATTCAGGGGGCCATGCTGGGCTACGGTACCAAAATCGGCTCCATGCGTTCGCCGGGCGAAGCCTGCTATGTGGATTTGAGCAACTTCAACGCCTACAACCCCGAAGAGGCCCGCCGCCTCCTGGCCGAAGCTGGTTTTACCAACCAGAACCCCTTGCGCTTCACTTTCAACCTGGCCGCCGAGTTCCCTTATGAGCGCCGCGTCGGCGAGGCGATGGTGGCCCAGCTCAACAAGCTGGGGCCGCTGCAGGTGACCATCCAGGTCACCGACTTCAACACCTGGATTCAGCGGGTCTTCTCGCAGGCCGACTATGCCATGACCATCATTGGCCACGTGGAAGCCAACGACACTTCCAACTACAACAACCCCCGCTACTACTGGCGCTACAATAGCCCGCGATTCCAGCAGTTGTACACCCAATACCTGCGTGCACCCAACCAGACCAAAGCCTGCGAAGCCTTGGCTGCGGCCCAGCGTCTCTTGGCCGAGGATGCGGCAGGGGTCTGGACGATGAGCTTGCCAGCACTGGGCGCTTATCGGGTCCGTGTTCAGAACTGGCCCGATGGCTTCCTAACCCCCGCGATCAGCGTGGCCGAGGTGTGGGTACGGCCATAGCTTGCTAACGTTGGCTTTGAGGGTCGAGTGTCAAGGGCGTTTCGGCTCGAGACCCTCGACCCTCGGCTCTTGACTATGTTTGCTTACACGGTTCGCCGCCTCGGTTTTGCTCTCGTCACCTTGTGGTTGGCGACGCTGCTGGTGTTTGGAGCGCTGTTGCTCATTCCCGGCAACCCGGCCCAGGCCATTCTGGGTATTGATGCAACGCCTGCCGATCTCGAGGCCCTCGAGGCCCGATTGGGACTGGACAAGCCGCCAGCCGAGCGCTATTTGAACTGGCTGGGAGGGGTGTTGCGGGGCGACCTGGGGCAGTCCATCCGTTATGAGACTTCCATTTCGCAACTCATTCTTGCGCGTCTGGGCATCACCTTGCCGATTGTGGTGGCCTCGTTGTTGCTGGCAACCCTGATTGCCGTACCGCTGGGAATTCTAGCTGCACGCAGGGCAGGGAGTCCGGTCGATCTAGGGGTTTCGATGGCATCGCTGGTGGGGATTGTGCTGCCCTCGTTTTGGGTTGGACTGATGTTCATCTACATATTCATCGTCTGGCTCAAATTGCCCTTGCCTACCAGTTTTCCTATTGGGGGCTGGGAAAACCCCGAGCGGGCCCTGGCGGCCCTGGTGTTGCCGGTACTGACGGTGGGGCTGGCCAGTGCTTCGTTTCTGGTGCGACTGGTGCGCGGGAGTGTGCTCGAGGTCTTGTCACAAGACTACGTGCGCACGGCCCGCTCCAAGGGTTTGTCGGAGCGCATGGTGGTGTATAAGCATGCCCTGCGCAATGCCTCGCTGCCGGTGGTCACGGTGCTGGGGCTCGAGTTCGCACAGCTCCTGATCGCAACGGTAGTGGTCGAAACAGTTTTTGGCATCCCGGGTCTGGGCTCGCTTTCGCTCCTGGCTATCAGCGCAAGAGACTATCCCCTGGTGCAAGGCGTGGTCTTGGTGATTGCGGCCTTTATCGTTTTTATGAACCTGCTGGTGGATTTGCTCTACGCCTTGCTTGATCCGAGGGTGAGCTATGCGTAGCCAGGTTGTCCAATCGAAAACGCCCAAGAGACGATCTGAATGGGCGAAGCTGCCCATTGCCCTCAAGGTAGGTTCCTTTCTGATTTTGCTAATTCTGCTGATGGTGTTGGCGAGTGCGCTCAATCCCACCAACCCCAACGCCACCACCCCCAACCGCCTGGCTCCGATTTTTGCCGAAGGGCATCCCCTGGGAACCGATATTCTGGGGCGGGACACCCTGGCCCGGGTACTGGCGGGGGCGCAGAACGCGCTCTACGTGGGGCTGATCGCAGTAGGCATCGGGTTATCGGTGGGGCTTTTGCTGGGGGTGCTGGCTGGGTATTTTGGGGGTTGGCTCGATCAGATCCTATCGGTGTTTCTGGAAACCCTCTATGCCCTCCCGGCCCTACTTATTGCCTTACTTTTCGCAGCCATCTTCAACCCTGGCGTGACTACCTCGATGGTGGCGATTGGCCTGGCAGCCGTTCCGGCTTTTGCCCGCGTAGCCAGGGCTAGCGTGCTTTCGGTTAAAGCCCTGCCCTACATCGAAGCGGCTCGAGCCCTGGGGATGGGCAATGTGCGCATCATGTTGCGGCACGTCTTGCCCAACATTATCGGACCACTGGTGGTTCAGGCCAGCCTGGCTTTTGCCGTAGCGATTCTGGCCGAAGCCGCACTTTCTTATCTGGGCCTGGGTACCCAGCCCCCCAATCCCAGTTGGGGTCGGATGCTGCGCGAGGCCCAGAGCTACCAGGAACTGACGCCGTATCCGGTAATTTTCCCTGGTTTGGCGATTGGCCTGGCGGTGCTGGGCTTCAACCTGTTGGGCGATGGGTTGCGGGATTACCTCGACCCAAGAAAAAGAAGCTGAAGAGGTAACTATGAACTACGCAGACATGTTTCGACTGGATGGCAAAGTGGCGTTGGTAGTGGGGGGTGGTTCGGGGATTGGGCAGGCCTCTTGTGAGGCCCTGGCCGCCCAGGGGGCAAGAGTAGTGGTAGCAGACATGAAGGCTGAGCTGGCTGCCGAGACCGCTGGCAGAATCGAGGCGGGCGGGGGCCAGGCCGAAGCCAACGAAGTCAACATTACCGATGCCGAAGGGGTCACGGGACTTATCAAGGGCATTCTGGAACGTCATGGACGGCTCGATGTAGCCGTAACAACCCCCAGCATCAATGTGCGCAAGCCTATTCTGGGCTATACCGGCGAAGAATTTGATCGGGTAGTGAACGTGAACCTGAAGGGCACCTTCAATGTCATGACCGAGGCAGGCCGGGTGATGGCCGAGCAAGGCTCTGGTTCACTGATCGCTTTTTCCTCCATTCGCTCGCTGGTGGTGGAGCCGGGGCAGTCGGTCTATGCCATGACCAAGGCCGGAACGGTACAACTCATTCGAGGTTTGGCGGTTGAGCTTGGCCCCAAAGGGGTGCGGGCCAATGCGATTGGCCCTGGTGTGATTGACACCCCCCTCACCGCCCCCATCAAGAGCAAGCCTGACTGGTATAACGCCTACTCTGAGCGCAACATCCTAAGGCGCTGGGGTAAACCAGAGGAAGTGGGCGCAGCGGTGGCTTTCCTGGCCTCACCGGGGGCTTCGTATATCACCGGCACCATTCTGTTTGTGGATGGGGGTTGGACAGCGATTGATGGACGATTTACCCCACCACTGTAGAGGTCGGATCAAGTTGATTGCTGCAAAAACCGTGTCTCGAACACACCCGTAAGCATTTGGTATAGTACCCTGATGCTGTTTGGCTTTGGCAAGCCGACAAGGATGGTGCATGGGTCGTAATAATGCTCACTGGTTCGCACTCCCAGCAGTTGCGCTGCTGGGGCTGTTTTTGCTGTACCCCTTTTTGGATGTGCTGCGTTTCTCGACCTGGGACTGGTCGGGGTTTTCGGATCCCAAAGCAATTGGCCTCGAGAACTACCGCAACATTTTGCGCGACCCCGATTTTTACAACAGTCTACGCATCACCCTGATTTTTGGGATCATGACCCTGATTCCATTTGTAATTCTCTCGATTCTGCTGGCCCTAGCGTTGAATGGTCAGCCTTACGAACGCCCCATCAAGGCCCTGCTCTTTTTACCAGGGTTGGTTACGTTGGGAGGGGCCACGGTAGCCTGGTACACCCTATTTTCCCCTGAGTATGGTGCACTGGCCTCGGTGTTTCCGGTGCCCCGCTGGGATCAGAACCCGTTTTGGGCCTTGGTGTTGATTACGCTTTTTACCATCTGGCGGCACATTGGCTATGGGGTGTTGGTGGTCTCGGCCCGGCTCAAGGCCATCCCCACAACCTTGCTCGAGGCTGCTGCAGTGGATGGGGCAACCTCTGCTCAAGCATTTCGCTACATTACCCTGCCCCTCCTGCGCCCGGCCATCACTTTTCTGGTGGTGATTGGCACCGTGCTTACCTTGCAGGGCTACACGGCAGTTTTTTTGCTAACCAGGGGCGGCCCTTTTGGTGGCACCGAGGTATTGGGTTACTACCTCTACAAAACAGGCTTTGAAGTGGGCCGCTTGGGGTATGCAGCCGCCCTCACGGTTATTATTCTGCTGCTTACGCTGGCCTTTGCCCTGGCGCAGGCCCGGCTGTTGCGGGAGGAGAAATGAACATGGGGGCATCGTGCTTCGCGCTGGGGAGTTGGGGAGCTGAGGAGAGGGCCAGGTTTTGCCCCCGCCGCTCCGCCCTGCTTCCTTGCCCCTACGGGGGTGAATGCTGATGCGCTTGCTGGGACATATTCTCGTCTGGACGGTGGCCTTCCTGGTGGCCGTGCCCTTTATCTGGATGGCTTATGCGGCCTTCATTCCACCAGAAGCGGTCTTCAGTGGCGACATTTTCGGGCAGTTGGGCTTCAGCCTAGCCAACTTTGAAGTGTTGAGCCGGGGCGGTTTCTGGGAGGGCTTCTGGGGGCGCTTGTTATTCTCGGTGCTCTTGACTGGAGGTGTGACCCTGCTTCAGCTCACCACCGGCTTTCTGGCAGCCTATTCCATCAAGGAAGGAGCCAAGATTCTGCCCTTTTTTCTGGTGCTGCTGGCCATTCCGGTAGAACTATTGCTGGTTCCTCTGTACGGCTTGCTGGTGGGCCTGAAGATGTTGGACACCCTCTGGGCTTTGGTGTTGCCCTTTGCAGCCAGCCCTTTCATCGTGTACCTGCTCTTCCAAGGGATGCGCACCGTGCCGGAAGAACTACTGGAAGCAGCCCGACTTGATGGGGCAGGCCACCGTATTCTGCTTACGCGCATCCTGCTGCCGCTGTTGCGTCCTCAACTGATTGCGGCAGGGGTGCTGGCCTTCGCGGCCCACTGGAACCTGGTGCTCTATCCTCGTATCGTAGCAGGCAGCAAGGAACTCAAGACCGTGCAGACCTGGATCACCGACCTCCAGCGCCAAAACCCTGCCGACTGGGGACCCCTCTCGGCAGCGGCTCTGGCTGCGACCTTGCCCCTAATCATCATTTATTTGCTCTATGAACGTCGAATTGTTGAGACGTTTGAAGAAGGTCTCAAGGGCTGAGATGCTGCCTTAAGTGGCTCTGTCGCGGTTCCCACCATTACGCCGCACGCCGTGCGGCGTAATTTACCCAGTGCAACGGTTTTTGTTGTACTGGGTATTCGTGGAAACCGCTCGGGATGCCCCTACTTGCTGTAAAGGCTCACTGTAAATCGTAGAGACATTCAGTTTCCGGCCTTTCCCTGACCGTGCCCTGCTTTAGCCTGCCGAACTCTTTTCTCATCCTGGGTATGGCAAACTGGATAGGTGGTTTGCCTGGGCAAACCGTGGACGATCCCTTTCAGGGACTCACCAACGTTTGTGCACCAAGTGGAGGATGATCGAGTACATGCGCCTGTTGATGCTTGCTGTGGTTGGACTGGGGCTGGCCCTGGCCCAACGTCCTGTTGATGTTCCCTTCTGGCACACAGCCGGGCCGCCCGGTCAGGAAGTGTTGGAAGGTATGATCCGAGAGTTCAATGCTTCGCAGCGGGAATACCGCATCGTGCCCAACTTCGTGGGCGACTACCGCGAAGGGGGCCTCAAGTTGTTGGCGGCGCTGCGCTCTGGTGGTGCACCGGCGCTTTTCCATGCCGAAATCTCTTTTTTGGGCCGGATGGTACAGGATAATATTGCGCTGCCCCTGGACGATTATCTGGGCAACCTGCCAAGTGACTTTTATCCGAGCTTTTTGGAGACGGGCAGGTTGCGGGGCCGTACTTTTGGCCTTCCGATTGGCCTGTCCATTCCGGTGTTTTTCTACAACGCTGACCAGTTTGGCTCTCGTGGCCTGGGGGCTCCGCGCACCTGGGACGATGTAGCCACCGCTGCCCAGCGCCTGACCACCCGCGCGGCCAAGGGCTACACGGTCTCGAGTGATATTTACAGCTTCAATGTGCTGGTGATGAGCCGTGGTGGGAGTATTGTCAATGCCCAGGGTCGCCCCGACTTTACCAATGCTAAAGCAGTCGAGAGCTTGGAATATCTGCAAGGGTTGGTGCGACGCAACATCGCCCAGAGCCGCAACATTGCCGAAGCCCAGTTCTCGGTGGCCGACTTTTTGCGCACCAAAACCTTCATGGGCATTGCACCCATCACGGTCTGGCCACTGATTGAAAACCGCGCTCCCATTCCGTTCAGGTTGGGGGTGGCGGCAGTGCCGCGCTCCAGCGATGGTAAGGTGCCGCTGGCAGGCGGAACGCTGGTGGTGTTGCGGGGGGCCAACGAGCAGCAAGCGCGGGGAGCCGTGACCTTTTGGCGCTTCTTGATGGAACCGCCTAATATCGCCAAGTGGGTTCGGGCAACCTATTACATGCCCATGCGTCGGGCGGCCCAGCCCCTGCTGGAAGACTTCTACCGCGAAGACCCCCGTCGCCGGGTGGCCTTTAGCCAGATTGAAAACGCTGATGTCTGGCTGCAAGATCCCGAGTTTACCGTTTGGTACAGCTTTTTGGAGGATGCCCTCGAGCGTGCCCTGAAAGGCAACGCCAACGCCCGGCAGGTGTTGGAAGAGGCCCAGCGCAGGGCCAACGCCGTTGAGCGGCGGTAGGCCGGCTCTGTGCAGAAGCCCCGGTGAAAGCCGGGGTCTTTGCCTGTCTACAACCGCAAGGGGGTTGATCTCGGTGTGGCTCGGTTGGCGGCATATTCAAATCTAGTCCATTTATGATGAAATTGGTCATTTTATCACGGTTTTCGCTATTTTGCCGCTAGGACTGGCGGCAAAATATAAGCCTGGAACGGC